>JBAQUX010000028.1:0-5221 GCA_049297775.1 Minisyncoccia bacterium | reverse complement strand
CAAACTATACCGTTCGCTGCATAAACAAAAAAGGTAAGCGCACTATCCCTGCATCATGTACGGTACGCGTCGTTGAGCCAAAGAAAAAAACATCAAACTCCACATATACCACAGGAAGTAGTAGTATCGGTGGTATGAGTCTGTCAATTACAGCAAGTGCTAAAACAATCAAGGCAAGGACGGAAGAAGTCACCATTTCGTGGAAGAGTACGGGAGCAGAGACATGCGGAGTGACAGGACCTAATGGATACAAGCAGGACAATACAAAATCAGGAACCGTTTCGGGCACCTCAGAAGAATCAGGTATAATCACGTTTGCATTTACGTGTAAGGCAGGAGGTGTACAAAAAACGCAAAAGGTTTCTGTGCAAGTAGTTGAGTAGTTGTTACGGAGTATATTTTGTGTGCATAACTCTGTATAGGTGCAGAGAAGTGCGCGGTACTATACTATGTATATATGAAGCAATTTTTTGAAGAAGTTGTCCAGACAGTGCGTGGTGGTCACGTCCTCACTGGTGCACGCCTCGGAGGACTCATGGTTCTCCTCATACTTATTATTGGTGCAATTGATCAGACAGCAGGGATGCCACGTAATGTGTATCGACAGACTGCACAAGCGGCAACTGGAGGTGCATGTGAAATGCGTTCAAACGTTACGGGTGCAGGATCATTAGGAGAAACACCAGCAACAAAGCAAGAAAAAGCAGCATGCATACCACAAAAATGTTTCCAGACGGCAACTGGTGATATGCAATGTATTACGCCTGCAGGTGCAGGAGGGCAAGTAAGTGGCCTCATGGACTCAATCGGAAAGATGCTCGGCGAACTCATGAAAGGTGGCGGTGGCGGTGGTGAAGGTGGCGGTGATACTGGCGGAGTGCCACCAGACACAACTGTTGCACCAAAATGTAGCAGTATAACGGCAAGTTCAGGCAAGAAAGCAATAAATCCAGGTGATGCTGTAGATTTGAGTTGGGTAATCACAGGGGGCACGCCTGAAACTACAACGTTCGCGCCATCACTTCCTGGGGCATCTGTATATGTGTCTTCTGCGACTATTACGCCTCAAAAAAGTACTACATATGTCCTCACCCTCAAGAACAAAGCAGGTGAATCAAAATGTTCAGTGCGTGTCTATGTTGGCCCAGGTGGGTATTCAGATGTTGGAGAAACAACCACCGATGATACAGATACAACTGTAACCAATGAGGACATAAATGAGGATACCTCACTGGTGGACCCGCTCACGGGTGACACGAAAACAAAAGCCACCGACACAAACGGTGATGGGGTTATTGACGATAAGGACACAAAATACAGTGACGCAACAAGTGGAGGACAGCTTGGCTACATTGCATCAAAAGGCGTAAAAACTAATCTCGTCGCCGACAATAATGCATTTACTGAAGACAAGAATGCATTTAAGACAGATGCTAACGCCTTTGCCGTGGAAGAGCTTGCAGCAGATGAAGACTTTGACAAACTTGCAGAACAGCTTGGTGCAGACGGTATTTACTCAAAGGAAGATATCGCTACACTCGAAAGAATATCTCGTGAAGCAGACGCGCGCAAAAATGCTCGTATACGCCAAACATACGCAGGGACAAATCAGCTTACCCCAAGTGAAGTGCAAGGGTTATGGAATCGCCCAGGCGAAGGACGCACAGGAAGCCTCACTGAAAATATTTACGATGATTCATATGGTGCAAATGCAGAAGTAGAAAGTGTTGGTGTGCTCAACCGTTTTGGTGGCTGGCTCAAGCGAACATTTTGTTTCTGGTGTTCAGTAGAAAGGGTGAGTTTTCTAAAAAATACAAATCAGACTGCGCAGGTGATTTGTGTAGGAACAGGACCATGTAGTACTACTGCTAAACCCACTGCGCCCAAAGCTGCGCCTAAAGCAGACAAACTTCCAGCCCCAAAAACTATAGATGCAGACTGTGCGGCTAAAACTAAAGCATTACAAGACAGTGTATGTAAGCCGAAAGGTTGGAGTAAAGAGCAGTGTTCAGGTCCAGGTAAATTAAAGCCTGAGTATGAGTTTGTACCACTTGAGGTAAACAAATTACCTGGTGATGGAAAACTGCCTGCACCAGCAACACCTCCGCTTATTACCGCAGCTGTCGTACTCGCGCAGTCAACAACAGTAACGAAGACGCCACCACCAGATAAAGCTGCCACTTGCGTTCAAAGAAAAAAAATTGAGGAGACTGCAAAAGGTTGTGGAAAATGTCAGAAAGGTGTTTCTACTTTTAATACCGAGACCTTGACTCAAGGAGTGTCGGCGTGTGGTGCGGGCGCAAGTGGTGACCCGCTTAAGTACGTGTGTCGAGAAGAAAAACCAGCTCCTAAAGGTAAAGATGAAAAGACAGGTCAGCCATGTGATAAGCCTGGCGAAGGAACATGTAAGGCAGACCCAGCAGCGCAGAATAGTAACGGAAATGGTAATAACAACAACGGAAATAACGGTGGCGGTGGTCAGCAAGGAGGCGGAGGTGATAGTGGTAAGGGCCTTGCAGACACTAAAATGGGGCAGGGTCTTGGCGAAGGTCTCGGTAAAGGTTTGATGGATATGCTGAAAGGTGATCCGAAGAAAGATGATGGGAGTCAGAACCAAAATCAGAAGCCATGGTGGTGGGAAGATACGAAACCAACTGAACCTCCAAAGTGCGTTGAGGACACTGAAGCAGAGCCAGCACAAATAATAACAAAAGGTGAATCAACAACACTCTCGTGGACTGTGACCGGAAAAGGCACGATTAAAATGGTAGTAAATTATGTCACTCAAGACGATAAGGGTAATCAGTCAAAAGGTACACTCGGGATAGTTGATGGTGGAAGTGCCGAAGTGTCACCCGACTTCACGACTATATATAAGCTCAAAGCAACAAATGAAATAGGTACGGTAACCTGTAAACCAATAAAGGTTATTGTAAAGCCAGTAGAAGAAGATGACAGTACTACAACAACTAAGGGAGAAGTTGATCTTACTTGTGACCCAGAGGAGATACGTGCAAATGACCCGGCAACAGTCGTGTGGTCTTGTCCAAACACATCAACTACATCACTTGGCACAAGTACTGAAGATGGCACGTTTGCTACAGATGGGAAAACCGAAGGTTCATACGAAGTAAAACCACTCCGCGATGCAACATACGTCGTGCGCTGCCGTGATAAATTTGATAAAGAAATTGGCAGAAATTCATGTACTGTAAAAGTAACTGGGGATACTGGTACTGATACACCTGTTACTCCGACAGTAACAAACAGACCGAAAGTGCAAATAACTGCGGAGCCACCAGCAGCACCACAGGGCTCGTCGGTTACTGTGCGCTGGAAGAGTCAAAGCACCGCGTCATGTGTAGTGTACGGCCCGGGATGTGACACCTACGGCAAGGATAGCCCTAAGTGCTTCAAAGAGGTTGGACGTTCTGGATTTGTTACGGGTAACCTCTATGAGACAAGTACGTTTAGAGCAGAATGTCTCGCACCAGACAGAAAAACTCGCGTATCAGATTCTGTGACCGTTGAAGTTTCTAGTAGTGGAGACGAAGCCCCTGTTGAAATCGAAGGCGAATAATATTCCTATGGACGTACCACAACGTCACACCATAAAAACACTAAACATAATTTTGTTTGGTGTTTTTATATGTACGCTCGTCTCCATATATGCGCGTGGTACTGATGCGGCGCTCACATCAGCAACAAGTATTCCGCAAACAAATCAAAACTGTACAACCAGTTCCGGGAAAATAATTACTTTTTATGTACCACACAGTGCCCCGAACTGCAGAACTTCAATAGAGGGTTGTGTTGAAACTTCAAAAAAAGGACTTGATGGTGTGAACAAGCCACGATGCTTAGATGATGTCCGTACTGGTAAATCAAAATTTGTAACACTTGCATCCGATTCCAGTAATTATGGGCGATACTTTTGTATGGGAAACATTACGTACACAAGTGCACTCGACAGGCAAAAATATACAGTGAACAATGTTATTGGATACGTCCATGATACGGGAGGTGCATTTCGAGGTCGTCCAGAAAAAATTGACGTCTGCGCAACCATTTGTGAGAAGTGTAGTGATGCACAGGCGGGAGCACTTGCTTCCGGCAGAAACATTGGATATATCCCCACTGGCGCCGGAACTCCGGATATGGCGAATAACGCATTCGGCAACAATGGGTTTAACAGTGTCCTTACAGGGCAAAATAACCCAAGCGCATCAGCGTTTGGCAGTGGGCAACAAACGGCTTCAAACTCAGGCGGAACTGGGGGTCAGTTGGGCGGGCAACCATCAAGTTCATCTGGTGGCGGTACCCCGAATGCTCCATTTCAGCCAACAAGCCAAAATTCTTTCCAACAGTCAGCGTTTCAAGTGCCGCAATTTGATACTTCCGTTACTGACAGTGGCGAGGATGCAGTTGCATCCATAACCTGTGAAGACCAGCAGGTAGAGTGGAGTTGCTCTGAGGGTACGAAATCTCGTGCCTTGTCTAAGCCACTTGATATAAAATTTATAACGAAAGGAAATCTTGAAGGAAGTGTGCGAGTGAATCCTAAGAAGACAACTGAGTATACTCTTCAGTGTATTAAAAATCAGAAAATCATTGGAAGGGCATCGTGCAGTATGAACCCTGCAGTCAAAAAAACAGTTACGAAAACGTTACAGAAGAAGGCAGTGTTCTCATTGGAAGTAGAACCCGCACGAGTACAGCGTGGTGAACGGTCAACGGTGTCATGGGTAGCAGTAAACGTAAACTCATGTTCTGTATCGGGGCAAGGTATAGCGGAAAATGGTACCGAAGGGTCAGTAGAAACTGATAGATTAACAGAAAGAGGCACGTCAGAGATTACACTTGAATGCGAAAATAGCGCTGGAGACTTAGTAACGAAAAGAGTCACGATTATTGTTGAATAACTTCGTGGGTATAAGCAACTTTCACGAGAGTCTGCGATGAGGGATAATAGAAATATGCGTTCAGTGTATAGCTTTTTCTCATTTCTCGTACTCAGTGTCATGACGGCACAGCTCGTCTTTGCGGTGGGGACGCCCGCAACAAAGCCAACAGTCGGCACAACACCTCAAGCTGGAGCAAAACAGTTGGGTCCTGAGTTTATGCAGTGGTGCCAACAATTCGTAAATCAGTATGCGAATACTGGCGCGCCATGCAAACTTGCCTGCCAGACAAAAAATTCAGGAGCGCAAGTGTGTGGACC
>JBAQUX010000027.1:0-1731 GCA_049297775.1 Minisyncoccia bacterium | reverse complement strand
ACATCAGGGTGAATATTTGCGGCTTTGACTTTGGACACAAGTTTCTTGCTCACAAAAAAGTAATCAACGCGCCATCCAACGTTTCGTGAGCGTGCATTCGAGAAATTACTCCACCAGGTGTAGTGCCCGTTACCTTTGTGGAACGTGCGGAATACATCGACAAAACCCGCGTCGATTATTGCGTCTATACCTGACCGTTCTTCCTTGGTAAAACCGTGTTCTCCTTCGTTTTGTTTGGCATGTGTAAGGTCATCTTCGGTATGAGCTACGTTCAAATCCCCGCAAAAGATGACGGGTTTCTTCTTATCGAGTTCCTTACAATAGGCAAGAAACGCAGGATCCCAGTGCTTATAACGTAAATCAAGGCGACTTAGGTCAGGTTTGGCGTTGGGGGTGTAGACATTTACGAGGTAAAAATCGTCAAGTTCTGCCCCAATAACCCGTCCTTCGGCGTTTGGGTTTCCGTACCCTTCGCTCGAGAATTTGTACTTTTTCTCTATTGCTTCAGGCAAACCGAGGAGTACTCTCTTCGGTTTCACCTTCGTAAAGATGGCTGTTCCACTGTAGCCCTTGCGTCCTGTAGACGAGTTCCAATATTCCTCGTAGTCGGGGAGATCGACTTCTGATTGGTGTTGCTCAGCCTTGGTTTCCTGCAGGCAAAGAATGTCAGGCTTGTGTTTCTCGATGAAAGGCACAAAGAGCCCCTTTCTATGTACTGCCCGAATACCATTTACGTTCCACGACATGAGTTTCATACCCGGAAAGATACCATATAAAGGTACGTCTCAATCTACACGGATGCTTCATGTGAGGTATTCATACTTACACGCATATGACTTACATTCCTACATCTCACGACGAGGTTACGAGTGCCTTTAATCTGTTACCTAAAAAGGGCGTTTCAGAGTGGAATACGTTTGGTGGTTCCGTGCGTGACGACCACGTGGATATGTACGATACAAAGCTCCCTGTTTCACCGCCTAGCGACGCCGCTTTCCGTGAAATGCCCGATGAATCTCCTGAAGATGCTTATCTGTAACGTGGGTATACACTTGGGTAGTCGCGATGTTTGCGTGTCCCAGTAGCGCCTGCACACTGCGCAAATCAGCGCCATTCTCTAAAAGGTCGGTAGCAAAAACGTGTCGCAAGGTGTGTGGAGATACTTTTCCTGTAATTCCCGCCTGGATGGCATATCTTTTCACGTGACGCTGCACGTCCCGAGGAGTGATGCGATGTAGTTTCTTGGAACGACCTTCGACAAACAAGGCCTCTTCGATGTCGCCTCGCGCTTTGATGTAGTCGCGCACCGCGGACTTTGCTGTAGGGGAGAGGAATACCACCCGCACTTTGTCTCCTTTCCCGCGCACCGAAAACTCGTCACGCGATAGGTCGAGGTCAGAATCAAGTGCACAAAGCTCCGAAACACGAAGTCCTGTTGAAAATAGAAGCTCAAGTATGGCCTGATCTCGCAAGTACGTGACTTTTCGCGCAAGGTCTTTCTCTTTAGCCATCGCTTCTGTTGGCGCTTTCATAAGTCGCTCCAATTCTTGCGCAGTGATGAGGTCGAGATCGCGTCCAGAGGCCTTTGCGAGCTCTATCTTTTCGGGAGAAAGCGACTCAATGTCCTGTTTTCGCATGTACTTAAGAAATGAGCGCAAGGCAATGAGATAGTAGTTCTGTGTTTTCTTCTTCATGTCACCGGCGGTGCCGGGCTGACGGTTAAGCCAGAGG
>JBAQUX010000026.1:0-24014 GCA_049297775.1 Minisyncoccia bacterium | reverse complement strand
TGTCCACTCTACGAGCAAATGTGAACCTCCGTAACTCATAAACGGGAGCGCCACACCGGTAACCGGCATGACAGCGACATTCATGCCTATATTAATTATGGTTTCAGCAACAAAAAGTGAAGCAACGCCGATGGCAAACAGTGACTCAAAGTTTGTCTCACCTCGCGAGGCAATAGTGAGTAATCTAAATATGATAAAACTAAAGAGCGCAAGAAGCATCAGGACCCCTACAAAGCCCCACTCTTCTGCATATGTTGCAAAAATAAAATCTGTTTCGTATTCAGGGAGAAATTTTAATTCACTTTGAGTCCCGTGCCCTAAACCTTTACCAAATAACTCACCGGAGCCTACAGCGATAACTGATTGTTGTGCGTTGTATCCTGCTCCTCGTGTATCACGTAGGGGGTGCAAAAACGTCATGATTCTATCCTTTTGATACTGTGCAAATACAAAAAACCACATGCAAGCAACGGCAACAACCCCCATCGTAATGAGTCCGAATAGATTTCTCCATGGAATACCTGACGAGAGAACCATAAAGAACCATACCCCCGCAAGAATCATTGCGGAACCAAAATCCGGCTGTAGAGCAACGAGAGCAAACAATACAAAGGCATAGAGCCCTGAAACCACGACATGTCGTATTTGCGCAATCTCAACGTGACGTCGAGAAAAGTATTTAGAGAGAATAATAATAAGTGTTAGCTTTGCGAGCTCAGCTGGCTGTACCGCAAATAGTCCCAAGTCTATCCAAGACCGAGCACCCTTAAACACACTCCCTAAGACAAACGTAGCAAATAATAGTCCAATGGTGACTAAAAATATTGTCAGCACTACTGAGGTATTTCTTAAAAAACGATACTCGAAAGACTGCGCGACCAAAAAAACGGCGAGCGACACTGAGAACCAAATAATCTGTTTTTCAAAAAAAACTGAGTGAGCATCAGCTGACGCCATACTCACTAGACCAAGTATGACGATAGTCATCGCTGGAAATACGAGCGTTGTGTCTATGGCTGACCACCAGTATGTACGTGAGAGGCGCATGGCGAGTTAAAGCTATATACGCCTCATTGAATCAGGGTTGCTGAGTGGGATAATATCCACACGAGATACATACGAGGTAAATGGGGCGGGCCAGGTAAACACCGCTTCTCGCGTTGATCCTGCCGGTAGGTCATCAATGACCGTACGTGATGCACCGACGGCATTTCCTGCCTCATCGAAAACAACGGCAACGACGCTTACTTTACGCAAATGTTCGAGGCCAACATTTGCCACGGCTCCCTTCACTCGTGGCCGATTGTCCATTTCACTATTCTGCTGATCTCTAATGACCATGTCGTCAGCAAATCGCTTCATGCGCTTCCATTCTGCGCCTGTCTGCATAGTAAGAGCAGCACGAACAGGAATGCGATTCCCTGTTTGAATATTCGATTCAAATACTGGCACAATAGCTTGTGGTGGCAAAAAAGCCTCTCCAGACCGTTCAGTCACCTGCACACCGTCCTTATCATATAACCGCAGCGTGTAGAATACACGCTCTGAACCAGTATCAATATTTGGATTTTCAAGATAAGCAACAGCACTATAGATACCTGGCAACAACTTAAATGAGCGAGTCCAGAGTACTGTCACTGGTTTTAGAGTAAGTGGGTCACGAAGTTCACATGGCCCTCCCAAATCAGCAGACGTTTCTCCTTGATTTAAAAGACCATCGAAACATGTTGCCGGCTTCGATAAGAGTGAAATGATAAGTGGTAACACCGCCATAAAAAGTACGGCAAAGACACCAAAACCATATATAAATTTACGTCTTCCAGCCCATGACATGCAACACAGTATACGCGAAAAAATGATATGAGGAAGACACAAAAAAATGCACACTAAAAAAACCGCTTAGGCGGTTTTTATTTAAAGTTTATTTTCTTTGTGTTGGCGTCTAGCTACTCTCCCCCTTACGAAGTACCATCGCTACGACTGTGCTTAACTGCCGGGTTCGGAATGGGACCGGGTGTACCCACAGCGTCAAGACACCAACACAGAAAAAACAAAAATTATTTGCACATAATCATGCACGTATTTTTTTATTGTAACTACTCATAAATCAATTGCAGGACACTGCAATGTCTTCTAGAAAACTTCAGCTTTACAGAATTTTTCACGCAACATACGTATGTATGCATTGTGAGCGATTCGCATAGCTCCCTACAAAAAGCTCTGTTGACGAATTAGTACACCTCGGCTCAATACATTGCTGTACTTGCACCTGGTGCCTATCAACCTCATCATCTTTGAGGGGTCTCAACGATTCCTTATCTTAGAGTTGGCTTCCTGCTTAGATGCTTTCAGCAGTTATCCATTCCCGACATAGCTACTCAGCGATGCTTCTGGCGAAACAGCTGACAGACCAGAGGTCAGTTCATCCCGGTCCTCTCGTACTAGGGATAAATCTCTTCAAGAATCAACGCCTGCAGGAGATAGGAGACCAACCTGTCTTACGCACTACTTCCCTTCACTGATATATATCATGAATGTGTAGTCGGACTATATCTTATTCTTTTTTGTAATTGCTTACAGAGTCAGAACGCTTACGTGTAGTCTCTACGGGCATGAATATATTTCTATAATCATTTCCCTCGGTATTCGTATAGTATGCGACGTTTGGTCATGCGCATAAAAACATTCACCGAAATAAGTAAGCCATGTACCACTATATTTCTATAATGGACCGCCGTAAATTTGTGTCTTTTGACGAAAAAGACCTATTTCTTTTTATGTGGCTATTGTAAGTGTTATTTCAGACATACAATCCCTGAGCATGCACAACATGCTTCTTTTCCTCGGGATTCAGACGATGCAGTCTCCAACTAATTTGCACTAGTTAGTTTCTACACGGTCTGAACCCAGCTCGCGTATCTTTTTAATTGGCGAACAGCCAAACCTTTGGCACCTGCTCCAGCGCCAGGATAAGATGAGCCGACATCGAGGTGCCGAACTGCGTCGTCGCTATGGACGCTTAGACGCAACTAGCCTGTTATCCCCAGAGTAACTTTTATCGGTTAATCTTCCACCGCATCTAATGCGAATGGTCGGTTCACTATGTCCCACTTTCGTGTCTGCTTGACATCGACGTCTTGCAGTTAAGCTCTCTTATGCCATTACACTATCGGTATTGTTTCCATCAACACCTAGAGAACCTTTGAACTCCTCCGTTACTTTTTAGGAGGACAGCGCCCCACTGAAACTGCCTGCCAGATACTGTCTCACGGAAGTTTGACAACCGTGGTTAGAATGTACACATTTAAAGAGTGGTATTTCACTGACGAGTAGAGTACAACCGAAATCGTACACATCAAACCTCTCCCACCTATGCTACGCAGCAAACACGTACACCCAATATCAAGCTGCAGTAAAGCTTCTGGGGTCTTTTCGTCTACCTGCAGGAAACCGGCATCTTCACCGGTATTGTATTTTCACCAAGCAGGTCCTTGAGACAGTTCCCAGATCATTACACCATTCGTGCACGTCGGAATTTACCCGACAAGGAATTACGCTCAACTATTCCTTTAACGTTGGACTGTTTCTTGATCCGTCCATCATTGCTGATGTGTGAGGACCCGCGACGTACAGTCTCTTGTAGTCGCGTTACCATCCGGAGATTACTCTCCGGAGAAGTAGCTTATTTGTGTAATTCTAATCTGTTTGAAACTGGTTACCATTATTGCTCATTGCTGAGTCGTTGTTCTGTAATCGTCCCAGTTATTTCGCCCCCCACTTTTGGTGAGAAACGAAACCTTAGGACGATTATAGTTATCGCCGACATTGACCGGGGCTTATAGCGTCCAGCCGTATATTGCTATACGACCAACACTATTTGACCTTCCGGCATTGGTCAGGTGTCACCCCCTATACTTAGTGTTACCACTTCGCAGGGAGCTGTGTTTTTGGTAAACAGTTGCCTGGGAATCTTTCGCTGCGGCCTCTATTGCTAGAGGCAGGCCTTATCCCGAAGTTACGGCCGCTTTTTTGCCGAGTTCCTTAAGGACCCTTTACTTGTTCGTCTTGGTCTACTCGACCTTACCACCTGTGTCGGTTTGCGGTACGGTCTGTACATATATAACGTAGAAGTTTTTCTTGAGAATGTGCTCATGTACGTTGCGATTGCCCGAAAGCGCTCGCTCCTTGCTGTGCTTGGATTTGTGCGACCCGGATTTGCCTAGGTCACGTCCTCACTCAACAAATGTCAAAGCCATTAATGCATGTACATTACAACACTCCGTCACTCCATAGAAATATGCACAGGTTAGGGAATATTAACCCTATGTCCATCATCTCCCCCATTCGGGATTGACTTAGGACCGACTAACCCACAGCTGATCTACATAGCTGTGGAAACCTTGGTATTTCGACGTGCGAGATTCTCACTCGCATTGCGGTTACTCGTGCCAACATTCTCACTTCCGTATGTTCCAGCATGGGTCACCCCTTTACCTTCATCACGATACGGAACGCTCTCCTACCACTCGTATACCGAAGTATACGAATCCGCGGTTTCGGTACTATGCTTAAGCCCCGATTATCTGCGGCGCATCATCCCTGAGTGAGTGAGCTGTTACGCTATCTTTAAAGGGTGGCTGCTTCTAAGCCAACCTCCTCACTGTCAAAGGAATAACACATCCTTAAGTGCACTGAGCATAGATTTAGGGACCTTAACCGGCGATCTGGGCTGTTTCCCTTTTGACTGACGGAGCTTCGCCCCCGTAGTCTAACTGCTAGGCTATAATCTCTGGTATTCGGAGTTTGATAGATCTTATGGTATTGCTACCTATTAAGACCTTCCAGTGCTCTACCCCCAGAGGGACCACCTAACGCCAACCCAAAAGCTGTTTCGGAGAGAACCAGCTATTACTAAGTTCGATAAGCTTTTCACTCCAACCCACAAGTCATCCGAATGCGTTGCACGACATACCGGTTCGGTCCTCCCGCTATCTTTCGACAGCGTTCAACCTGCTCATGGGTAGCTCACCTAGCTTCGGGTCTACTATATGCGACTAACGCACTATTCATACTCGCTTTCGCTGTGGCTAACGTCCGTTAAGACTTCACCTGCCACATATAGTAACTCGTTGGCTCATTCTTCAATAGGCACGCCATGACGGTCTTGCGACCGCTCTGACTCCTTGTAGGCATATGGTTTCAGTTCTATTTCACTCCCCTCTCGGGGTTCTTTTCACCTTTCCCTCACGGTACTAGTTCACTATCGATCTCTAACAATATGTAGCCTTGCCGGTTAGTCCCGGCAGATTCACTCAAGCTATTCGTGTCTTGAGTTACTCAGGAACAGATACGCATAAGACGTATATATTTCGCATACGGGGCTATTACCCTTTGGAGCCACACTTCCCAGTGTGTTCTGCTATATATACATTTTGTAACTTATGTCAGTATTACTACTGATGTATCTGCCCTACAACACCTCGTGTATTGCTACACTCGGTTTGGGCTGATCCCGTTTCGCTCGCCGCTATTAAGGGAATCGCATTTGCTTTCTTTTCCTCCAGGTACTGAGATGTTTCACTTCCCTGGGTAAGCTCTCTTTCGAGTACTGGAGTATGACCCCCAGTGAGTTTCCTCATTCGGACATCGTCGGGTATAACGCTTGTTAGTCAGCTTACCGACGCTTATCGCAGACATACTACGTCCTTCATCGCTTGTTAGAGTCAAGGCATCCTCCATACGCCCTTATCAAAGCTTCCTGTAAGGAGCTTTGAGAACCGCTTCCATTGTGCCGCTGCACAACGTCTCACTTGTTCTAATGAGAATTCTATTTGCTTGGTTTTTCTACAATAACAATTGCTCGTGCACACTCTTGAAAGATATGCACGTTCCTGCAATTGATTTATGAGTTGTTACCTAATTGTCAAAGTACAAACTCTTTGTATGAAAAAACCGCCAAGCTGGCGGCAAACACGGGAAATCCCGTACAGCCGCTAGAGTGTTTAGTTGTTGTTCATAAAAGTAAGCGGGAGTATATACCAAGGATAGTACTGCTGTCAAACTTTATACACTGAGAATACGAAGAGATAGGTTTAGAACACAATTCCGAGTGTGTTGCGTATTCAAAATGACTCACGTACCGGGAGAAAAGTCCTTGTGTAGTGACTACTCTAAGTCACCAAATACTGCTCGGATTACTGGCTGAGGTTCATATACGCCAACATTTGTTCGCCCGTCTGTTGTGGTTTTGCGTCCCATTTTTCGTATTTCAATAACCTGCATCCCCTGTTTTTCCATATATGTTCTTAAAGGATTTTCAATGGTCATGTCTCCGAGTCTCTGTGCGAGCTGAAAAAGATACCCCTCTTCTTGCATCATCTTGCTTCTTACGTCTTCAGATTGTTGTAGTTGCGGATATGTAAACGTGAGGATAAGTGCACTTTTCATTATTGGTCGCGTTCCGTCCATCCGCGCAGTAAGTCTTCCCGATTCACGTCGCAAACCTTGTCGAGGTTTTATAAGCTCTTCTATTTCAGACTGAGAGAACGAAAAAGCATCCACTACGTTTTCGTCGTGCACCTCTGAGACAGCACGAGGGACCGATTCTGTAGTTTGTATCGAAAGTGATTCATCGCTTTCAGGAATGAGTGCAACGACATCAACTGCTTCAGCTGAACCCCTACCGACGCCTCCTCCTTCAGTAGGAACCATATCAAGAGTTGCTTTGCATACTATTGCTCTGTGCGATTCGTTTCTTGTCTGTCCCCCTATTGCTGTAGGGCGCTGAATTGAAAATGCACGTACGATAAGCGATTGTACATTTTCTCTTCTCATGAAGACTGAGAGTGCATTTTCATTTCCTAGATTAATTTCACTGGTCATGCGCATCAGATATTTTTGAAACTGTTGCATACGCCATCGTTGCTCTCTTGTACCAACTTCTTCGAAGGAAGCAAAACTTATTTGAATCGCACGTGCGGGGCTACCTTGTGGTAACGACGCATCAGTAAACATATAATGATACCCATCAATTTTTTCTCGCTTTCTAATAGCGACAAACATTTCTTCTGCTATCCTATTTTGCTCTCGCACCGCATCATCTGAATCTGGCACGATTTCTGGCACTACCATATTCCCTTGAACTGCCCCGGCAATATCCTGCATACTTTTGTCGTTTATACGTACGACATCTTCACTACCTACATCATCTAAAAATTCATCAACTACAGCACCTTCTTCATCGTCACTAAAAATCTCAGTCTCAAGCCGTCGCGTATGTTTTCCAGTAGAAACATCACGTATTGATTTTTGACGTATCTTAAAATAAAGCTCGAACATCTGTGGCTGTAATGCACGTGCATGCGCAAGCACTTCTGGAGTAAGAATTTCTGTGTCGGCATTTTTATAGTGTAAAATTTTCTGCGCAGCAGAGAGGCGTGTACCTTCTTCAAGCACTAATAATTGCATGAGCGACTTTGTGATACCAACTTTGTACTTTTCCTCAAGTACAGATGCGATACCTTGTAAGGGCATGTCAGTCGTCAGCAACACGTGCGCGAGCGCACACGCTTCTGTATTCCTGAAAAGGGGTGACTGAAGAAACGTTCGCTCTTGGAGACGTGCGGCGTAGGCACGCCACAATTCTTCTGCACGTCTCTTACCTTCAGACAGAATACCAGCGTCCTGACCTTGCTCCATCTGCCTTACTGCGATACCTCGCAATTCAATACTTGGAGCATTTCCTCCAGAAGACTGAACCAAAGATTTAAGTGTTATATCACTTACCACTACCGACGGATACACATCAGTCACCAGCTTCGCAATTGTTTTGTATGGCACGACATGCCGAGCAACCCTGCCATGGAGCGAGACGGGGTCGTTGATGCGAATACTCAATAAGCCAGCGACGAGTGCACGTGCGTGAGGATTTTGCATAAAGTCTAATTTCTCAGCTTTTCGTTCGCGCTTCGCAGATTCAATCGAGCCAAGTGCTCTGTGCGCTCGTTCTGTATACGTTTGTATATCACTGTCTGAGAATTGAATACTCTCAGGTACGGTAAGAAGTTCGTCTGCGAAGGAACGCCGAGCACTTTCACTAGCACCCATTCTACTTTCAAGCTGTTTTTTTGAGAGCTTGATTCCAAAAGTCGTAAGCGCAAGTGCAATTTTTTCTGGTGAAGCTGAACTCTCGTGAAGAATAAGTGCTCGGGTAAATTTACGCGCGTCGGGGTCTGCGAGCCAAAATCCTGCAGGGTGCTTTTCCCTCATGAAGGTTCTCACACGCTCTCGAACCTGCTCACGTCCTGACATAAGCACATCAGCATTATTCGAAAATTTACTTTTAAGAAACCGAACATACTCCCGGTAACGTTCTTCTGAAACCGCGGGAGTGTCACTCGATGCAGACCCCTTTGCACTCGCAGTGGTTGCCGTAAGTCTCGCTATGATTGTCTTCTTTTCGATGTATGTATCTTTGTAATTAATTATTCTTTCAGCTTCCGGCTTAGCCGCTTCGGCAACGAGAGTTTCCGTAAGAAGTCCCGCAACATCTCTATCCCGAGCACCAAACGCATACGCTTCAATAATCAGTGCGGCTGTGTAAGGACTTGATTCGATGATGCTCTCAAAACTACTGCGCGGAACATCATGCCCATCTTGTTGTGGTTGGTACAAAGGTTTAAAGGTAAAACGCTCAGATAACATTATAATCTTATTTTAACGTACTTTACTGAACCACATCGCGCATTTCCCCAGCATCAAGAACATCTTTTTTTGCCTGATATTATCTCGACACAATATTACACAGCCGTGCCAGCACTTTATGCAAGAAGACGACGTGTTTGGTGTACACTATACATATGCTTGAATTAGACGTTGTACATACGCGCGGTAGCAGGACATTCATATACACAGCACTCTCATATGGATGGTGGCTCACATTGATTGGGCTAGGATTTGCATATCTATCCTATGCCGTGTATATGGGACCGCTCATGGAGCGCACCACGGCCTTCCTTTTGGCGCATGAAGACTGGTATGTAGAGAAGGATCCACTTGCACTCTGGATTGCGATGATTGCAGTATCATGCGTATTTATTGCCTACCTGCGGGCTAATGTTCTTTTTCGGCAATATAAATTTACACTCGACGAGCATGCATTCAGGCTACAGCGCGGCCTATTCCGTATTCGCGAAGTAACTTTTCCGTACAACCAAATTAGCAACGTAAATATAGAGCAGCCGTACCATTATCGTATGCTCGGTTTAGCACAATTAGATATCATCAGTTCTTCTGACTCTATTTCAAAAAAGAAGAAACGCCAGAGCGCATATCTGATTCCGCTTATCGATAAAAGTATTGCAAAAGAGTTACGCCTGCAACTGATGAAATACGGTTCAGGAAAACGAAACCCGTATGATGATATGTATGATGATGAAGATGAGTACGATGAATTTGAAGACGATGAAGAAGACAACAATGAAGATGGTACTGAAGATTCTGTATATTACGAGGAAGAATATATTGAAGTGCAAGACACTCGGAAATAGTTAGCTATTACGGTAACAAGTGTGGATATGTATACTCAAAAAATGGTATTTTTTTATACATACAAAAATTCGCGAGCCTCTTAGTTCCAAATTTTTTATGTTGTTCACTTAAAAAGAAAGGAAATAATTCCGGTGTAACTATTTTGCACACAATCACTCGTGACGAAATACGAGGAACTGCCGGATAGATATATGCATAGGTAGTTACTCCCTTCTCCTTCAGATACAGCGCGAGAGTGTCTGGTGAACCTTGAATTGTACCCCTCTCAAATAATGCCAGTGTGGCAGGGTAATCTCGTTCTTCCCCCGAAAGAAACCATGAGAATTCTTTCTCGAACGCACTCCCCCTCCATAATCGTGGCCTTTCATGCTGTTGTATGTGCTCTAGATTTATTTCTTTCGAATGTGGCGCAAATAAATGCGATTGTATAATAGTAACTTCATGAAGCGCCTTTTTAATTGCACGTTCAAGTGATACATGTGCTGCAGCGGTATAGCATCTACGTATCTCACCATCAATTACGGTACTCGCCACAACACACACCGCAGGTATATGAATATCGGTAGTAATCAACAGCACACCAATTGTTATCCCGCGAAAATTATACGCACTCACGATATCACGAAGTGAGCGCGGCATATGCTCAGTAGTAATACGTGACGGTGCCACCTTCCCATACCAGTGACACAAGAGTGCATCTCTCTCGATGACTTCATATATACCATTACAAAGCGCATCATCTTCGACTACATGCGCCGCAGAACCATTCGTAGTAAATGGAAATAATACTTGTGCACCATCAAGTGTCGGCGCGTACCTTCTTACACAATGAGCGGGCACGTATGCACCAACTTTTGTGGCGAGACAATAAACCGGAACCACTCTCAACGACGTATGTATTTCCCCTAAAAAGGACACCCTCTCTTTAGTAAGCTCATCAGGCAACGCACCATGTACTGACACGCTCCAAGGAATATATCGCTCGAAAAGTTCGCTTATCGTTTTTAAAAATGATTCTTGATAACTCTTGCTTACACCATACGAAAACAATCGTTCTCGCCCCAAAAAAAATTCGGCATTACACTTATACAATCCGGGCACGACGCTATCAGAAAAGTATACTCGCAAGCGGACGAGACGCTTCAAGCGAGAAACGATAATAAGATACAGTAAGAACGATTTCAGGTTATTCACCTTTGTAACCACGAATAACCATAAACTCCTTAAAAGCTGCATCATACCCAATGATTTTACTAATAGTCTTCGCGCCGTAAATACCGTTTACATTATATCCGAGCGCTGTACCATTCATCATTTTATCTATCAAACCATTCTTCTTATATGTTGTTTTTTGGTATGTCTTTTTCATAATTTCCCCGAGGCCAATTTTTTCTGATTTTTCTACTGAAGCATCGCCAGCCATAATCAACGCATAGTTGTAGTTAAGGGCAGTAAACGCTTCGAGCACGAGAGTATTTCTCGTTGCGTAATTTAATGCAAAATCGAAAACCTCTTCGTAAGTATATGACGCATCAATACTTATGTCGTATTTCTTAAAGAATGCAAGTGCGACCGCGTACTGACTCATCCCCACAAGCATTTCATCTTTTGAAAACTCACCGTCACGAACTCCGTCAGTACTAATGAATGTTTCTACCTCTCCTTGGGCAGCATGCGCAAATTGCACAGACTTATCTTTAAACGAGTTCAACTCTGCGCCCCCAAACTGACTTGCCTTCGTACTTTTTTCAACATCATATAGTTCTATATATTTTGAAGCTGCGGTTCCATATGCGGCAGCATCAGCATAGCCACTTTTTTCAAGTATCTCCAAATATGCGAGGTACGCAAGTAATCGTTCCTGCTTATTTAATTTTTCCCGAGCAAGTATCTTCGTAAATATTTTTGGATAGACCGTTTCTGCTTCTTCCAAAAATGCGAGCGATGGGTCACTCTGAATATAATCTACGATTTCATATACATCTCCTCCATTATCAAAAAATCGGTGAGTTATGAAGTAAATTGCTGCCCGAGAAAGTGAGTCGTTCTCATTTTTTGCAATTTTTGCTTTAAAATAATCTTGTAAATCTTTTGGTTGGTCACGGAGAAGTGAGTCACCGATATTCTGATTTAATTGTTTCTTTTCAGTTAATGGCACTTGTTCTGTTTCAACTATTTTCGGTACTTGAGTAAACAGCGTGTCTCTCATTGCGTACAAAGTAACCGCTGAGACGAATGCGATGACTGCGATTATTATGTAGAGGTATTTAACTGACTGACGTGTTGTATCTGGTTCCATAGATTTTTTTGTTGGATAAAAGATATATGTTTATTGATATCTGCATTTTTACGCTCCCTCGCCACCGCCACCTTCTCCGCCTCCCTCGCCACCGCCTTCGCCTGAGCAGCCCTCCCCCTCACCTTCACCCTCCCCCTCACCTTGCGCCTCACCCTGCCCTTGTCCTTCAACTGGAGTCGTATCATCTGCATGGGCAATAAATGCTGAACTTAAACCACTCGAGGGTTTACCGTGAAATAGAGAGGCAATAAGGTCAGGCACTGAGATAATTGCGCCGACTACGACAAGAGGTATCGTGAGTAAAAAGAGAGTGATTTTTTTCATATACTTTTAGTATAGCTGTATTTTTTATTTTTAATACACCTTGTCCCCACGTGTTTATACAATTACGCTCCCTCGCCACCACCGCCTTCGCCACCGCCTTCGCCACAACAACCTTCTCCGCCTGCTCCTTCTCCCGCCCCTTCTCCGCCTGCTTCACCTTGACCTCCCGTACCTTCACCTACATATGGAACGTCAGCAAATGCTACACTTGACGAAGTGCTATCGCCAAGCGAAACACCTCTAAAAATATGAATAATCACTTCAGGAAGTGAGACCACGGCGCCGATAATTATGAGTGGCGCAGTAAGTAAAAATAGTGTTATTTTTTTCATAAGAATCTGTTAACTATATATTTAGTATAGTCCAATACTTTATGGAAATGGATTTATCTCAGTCATCTGTGGATAACGTCCATCACGAAGAAGGGGGCGTGAATATTTTTCATCTAAGGCAAAATAGTAACTCTGTGGCACAATTACGCGACACACAGAATAGGCATACTCGTCGAGATACCTGTTTCGCACCTGATACTGAAATACTGAGTCAAAATGCTGTACCGCATAGGCGGTAATATCATGCAGTGAATCCATGTCGAACGAAGTGTCATACAATACTACCGAAGATTTCTTAAAGAGATGTGCGTTAAGGCGGGAAACAAAGTATGCATTACTAAACATATATACGCGTGTATGTGCATTTGCCTTTGTATCGACAAATCCTGAACGGAGACTCGCAATCATTTCTTCGGTAAGGTGATGCTCTCCTCGTGCTGTCGTTTGTTGCACCCACAGATACGTAGCAAATGCTTCTGAAACCGAGCGAGTTAAGGCCCCCGCAAGAGTAAGTGCCGTTGACCCTCCGCAATACCTTCCGCCATTTTTCTCAAGTATACAGATGATGGTAGGCATCTTTGCTTCAGTGGTGTAATTAAAACAATGCACAACAAATCCATTCTCGGTAAGTTCATCAATGATAGTTCGCGCAATTACACTCTTGGGAATTGAAGTATAATCTACGACTGATATATCTTCGTTGAAATACCACGACTTCAAAAAGAAGTGGCGATGCACTACTTCGAATAAACCTGAGCGCACAGCTCCCTCTGCGTCAAATGACGCCCCTGCGCCGTGCGTAGTTTGCTGAATGATACTTTTTTCTGTATACGAAGTATGTGTACCATAATATACAGATTGTAGTGGTATGAGGGTCTCAGAGTTGTCATGTATTGATTCCACACGAACCCAAGCAAACACATCATTTTTCTCAATATTAAAATTTACAAACTTTTTTTTCTGTTCTGGTGTTGCTTGCGCAAAATCGCGAGGACTAAAGAAATGAGCGCCGTTACTTTCAAGCTCGGACTCAGTAGCTATAACAACTCCGCTTTGCGGTGGATATTTAATGCTAGTCCGTTCAAAAACTTCTCCCAGCGCTTTAGCATATGCCTCCATGAGGTCTGTCGATGTGCCACGACAAAAAAATTGATTGTCAGACGTTTTAAGATATACATCGTGAAATGTGACAGTCCTTAATTCATAATAATGATACTTAACGCAATTAGATTTGTGCAGTAAGCCCTTATTTTGCAAATCAGCAATAACGAGCGAGCAAAGATGCGCATCTGATGTCCTAACATTTGTGTACTCATAAAATACAAGCCGTGATAAGTCTAGAAAGGAAATGTTTCTTGAAATAAACAAAAAACGAGAACCACGCGCTTTTCGCATGTCTAGATATGCTTCAAGCCAAAAAATTTTAAGCGCGTTCATAAAGATTAATATACGCCTGTAGTATATGAGCAGAAGTATCGAGACAAATATATTGTGAGTCTTTGGTCTCTACATATACTGTGTCCCGATACGCAATAAGGTTCGGGCTGAGGTAATTACTATATGTACCTATGGCACGGGCACGAATAAAATGCATACCTTGAGCAAATTTAGCATCATCACCGACGCGCGCGAAATGTTCTAGGTTCTTTGCTATTGCAGATGTATACGAGTGTACTGATGCTACGTCTCGCAGAAAAAGCGTATTCACTAAAGAACAGGCACGGTCATACACATGCCGAGGTATGTGTTCTTGCCACAGTGAGACTTCAGCAAAGTGAAATGCGTTATATTTGTTTTTTTCATCGGAAAATAAGATATATTCCATCTGCGTACATGCGGTTGCGTACAATGATGTTGAAAACGGGTATACATCCCTAAGTTTTGGACACATGATGTATGTTGAAATAAAGGTATACAGTGTTACTGGATAGGTGTAGAGATCGCTATACTCCCCTTCCATAAATGAAAGGACGTACGGCGTATAGTCTTCGTTCAGATACTCAAAAAAACGCATACCGTACAACTCAACAAATCTTCGGTCACGGAGCGTATCGTGTTTTTTTGATTCATTGAAAATAGTGTTGTACACCTGTACGAGGTTTTCTTTTGTGAGTGTTTCGGGCAGTGGAATACCACACGCATATGCGCGAGCAAGACTACACAGAACAAATGCACTCCTGGGACGATCTACTTTCTTACCTGCGTGTATATGTACATGCACTATGCCCCTCGCGACATCAATATTATCAGCAATAAATTGTAGAGAGCTCTGTGTATACGTAATCAGCTCGTCCTTTGTCATTACAAAAGAGTATAGTACTACGAGTACGGGGTCAACACGGCGCCTAATCATACAAAATTAAACAAAGCCCGCGTACGCGGGCTTTGTTTCTCTCAGATAAAAAAATCTTAGAGATCGGCGAGGTCTGCATCAATTGATGCCATCATGCTGTCAAACTCTGAACCTGAGATATCAGATTCGATTGCAACAACATCATCGCTCGTCGATGGACCTTGTGCGAGGAATGCATCTACGTTTGCGTCACTTGTCTCCTCTGGAACCACTGGTACTTCAACTGGCAATGTTACTGGCGCAGACTCTGCAACAGGCTCAGGTGTAGTCATATTTACATAGTAGTATCCAGCGCCCGCAAGAACTGCGAGAGCTACAACTACTGAGATAAGAAGCGGTGCAATACTTTTTTGTGTTGTGTCCATAAAAATTATTTCTTAGCTGCCTTTAAGTCGTATGTAGCCGTCCTCAACGCTTCCTGTGCAATTTTCATACTATCGCCAGCTGCTTTTGCGAGTGTGCGTATTGCCTGTCCTTCTTCAGCAGTTATTCCATCAACTTGGACTGTTTTCATAGCAGCCTTTAGCTCAGCAACCTTCGCAAGCGCAGTCACTTGTGCTGCTTTTGCAGCTTCCAAAGAGGTTGTTGCCTTTGTCACATCTACCCCTTCTGATTTTAACTTTTCAATACGTGTCGCGATACGCGTTGTCACTTGTGACAAACGCTCATCAGCGAGGCCGAGTTTTTGGTCTACTTTGCCGAGCGCCTGTGTACGTAAGTCTTTTATCTGACCACGAACCTCCATACGTTCCTCCTTGTTTTCTGCACGCATGTCTTTTCGCTCTTCGCGATTTTCCTCACGCATACCTTTACGCTCATCCTTATTTTCGACGCGCATCCCCTTTCGAGCTGCCATCGCCTCATCCATTATTTTCTTCTTCTCCTCTGGTGTTGTCGCTGCTTTTATTTTTGCTTGCACATCTGCAGTAAATGCCTGCATCTCTCCTTTCTGTTCGAGCATTTTCTTCTCCATCTCTGCCTTATTCACGACGCGCTTATCTTTCATCTCTGCTTGTTGCGCTCCGAGCATACCCTTAACCTCTGCTCGCTTGGCTTCGATTTGTCCCTTAACTTCTTTAACTCCTGCGCGGATATCTTGACGCTTTTGTTGCATCTCACCACGCATCTCCTTACGAGCCTCACCTTTCACACCGTCAAGCTTAATTAGGTCTGCAGGTGGCGGTGGCAAGGTCCCAGGGATACCTGCTGGTGCAGGAATTGGTGGCATTGCTGGAGCCATTGCTGGGTCGTTAGTCTGAGCTGACACGACTGATACACTCATAATCATAAGTATCATCGCAACAAGCGCACTTGATACCATAGCTTCTCTAGTAACTGATTTTGTCATGGTTGTTATCACTATTATTATAATCTACTACTAAGATGACGGGAGAAATGGATATTTCTTACCGATACGTCTATGCTACCATCAAGGAGACCACCGCTTCGCTCATTATCAACATATCTTTACGGACGAGTTTTCCTATAGACCACCGAGCGTACGCTTCACAAAAAGAAGGAGGTAGAGGTATGACACGAGCACAATCCCTGCAAGTGCGGTGAGCGCCGTTGACACGACATCGAGCTTGGGGAGTACAAAACTACTATTCTCAGTTACGGTTGCGATATGCTTTGTAATTCGTGGAGCGCGCACTGGTACGAGCCACTTTTTTGGTATGAAGGGATACGCAATAACACGTTCTGTGCCCCGTAGCGCCTCTCGCTCTGCTTCGGATATTGAAATATCCGTCTGTACGAGCAGTTCAGCGTCTATGACACATTTTCCATCTTGAGTGATGATAAATCCTTCAGGCACTTTGTCTTGCCTACCAAGGACATTCGGACAATAGTCCACCCCGGGAAGCACACAGTCACCCACGTAATCAATAATGTATCCTTCGGGCACTTTTGATTGAACTCCTGTTAGGTTACGGCATGTATCTGTGCCTATCGCAGCAATTGACGGTTGCGATACATTTACTGGAGGGATACCAGGTGTACCCGGTTGTGATAACCCAGGAAATACAATAGTTTCGTTCGGCATGAGCGCTCCAGTCGCTGAATCTACCGTTGAAGATACACAATTTCCTGAAGGAGCAACAATTAAATCCGCGGGGATAACAGTTTGCATGCCGGAAATATTAGGGCAATAGTCTACAGAGAGAACGCAAAGACCATTCACCTCTAGCGAATACCCAACCGGAAGCGTTGTTTGAAAGCCTGGAACATTAGTACACATATCAACAGCAACCGGAACACAGTTGCCTTGAGAAAGTCCATATCCGCTTGGAATACTGCCTTGTGTGCCTGAAAGATTAGGGCACAAATCAATACTCACCCCAGAGACTGGACCTCCTCCCCCACTACTCCCGCCACCTGATGCAGATGCAGTATTTCGTGCACTTGTCGGGCGCCAATCAGTCTTTACACATGCACCTGCAAACGCACAGTCAAATTTAATCCACCCACCATTGGGACCACCCACCCATGCCCAGCCGACAAATTCTCCGACACTATTTATAGAAACTCCTTGTCCGGTTGGTGCAAAATTTATCCAACTTCCTGCTTGAGCCCACGCACGTCCGGAAAGTGCTCCTGTTGCTGTATTGATTCCCACTGCTTCAGGACCTGCAGTATCAAAAGTAATCCAGCCAAGTTCATTACCCCATGCAATACCATCAACACCATTTATGTCATCAATAGTGACAGGTGTTGTTCCTGTTGGACGCAAGTTAATAATTCCTGGCGTAAGCGACGCACAGGTTACATCATGGCAGACGAGCGCTTTGTACGAAGTTACATCTATGGTGCCGGATGATACTGACGCACTCGCTACATGAGCACTGAAGATGATAGCTACGAGTGCAACGAAAGATATCTGAGTGCTTCGCATACGTAAAAAATAGTATATCACAAGATACTTTCTCTAAAAAAATACAGGATCATCTTGGTTTTTCTCTCCTGTAGTGTTGCCAGTAGCCCAAAGGAAGTTCTACGGGTGAGGTGGGACATCAAGCACGACCACCGTACGAGTTACCGGAGAAGCGTTGTTTCCTGCCTCATCTGTAGCTGTATAGGTAATGATATATGTCCCCGCAGTGTGTATATCAACACTTCCAGAAACAACAGCAACGAGATGTGCACTTCGATTATCAGTCACTTGCGCACCTGCATCTATCCATGTTTCATCAACTAAAATTTCATCATCCCCAGGCACTACAGAGAGAGTTGGTGCCTCAGTATCAGGTACGCCCATGCCGACAGTAATTATTCGCGTTGCCGTACCTATGTTCCCTGCCCCATCTTTTGCCGTGTATACCAACGTAACTACAGCATCAGCAGTTGTATCAATCGTCGCACTTCCTGCAATCATTGGTATCCCCCCATTTACTGAGACCATGACATTTCCTACGACTGAAATATTATCTGTTGCCTGTGCGCCTAGGTCAGACCATGTCGAGCCAATATCTGCATGTTGTTCCGCGTTACCATGTAAGACAATGACCGGAGCGACGGTGTCTTCTGCTCCTGCGACAGCGCTCCCCGCAGCAGCTCCTGCAATTAATGCTTGTAACTGCACTTCTGTAAGGCAAGTCTCACCAACGCAGAGCCTCTCTTTTGCTCGAACTTCACGCGCAAGGAATTTACCGATACCGTTTGTAGCACTCTCAAACCACGCTACTAATTTTTTAGTAAGATTTTTGTAGAACCTCGTCGCAAAAGAATCACCGAGAGCAACTGATTCTGTAGAAAGTGGCGCAAGACCGTCTGCGTCTTCTAATGCCGTCATACCACCCTCAACTTTGAAATTAAGTTCTTTTATACCCTGAAGTGAGATCGCTGCAATAGTATCGTAATTTACTCCAAGCATGCCCGTAGACTCGTCTCCTGATACTGCCCATGGGAATACTTCTTTGATTTCTTGCGCGATTACACCACCCTGGAGTACACCCGAATCCTTGAGGTTATATGTTGTTCCGCGTACACCAGAAAGCTTGCCGAGCACATCATCCATTGTAACAATATTGTCTTTGAGTCTTTGGTCAGAAGGTGTAATCCAACCATTCAAACCTATAGTCATATATGCACGAACCGTGGCGCCTTCAAATACTCTGAAGTCATTAGTCCCAACATCATTTAAGTTGTCGATGGTGTAAGAAGTTTGTCCACTAGCTCCACCAAATGTTACCTGTCCACCTTCAGAAACGTGGGAAGATGTTACCGCAATACCTGCACCAAGAGCATCCTTAACCTCAAGCGGAGCGCCTGGCGTACTGAAACCAATACCGACATTACCATTTGCAAGAACCGTAAGTCCCGACCCTGCAGTGCTGTTCGACTGTGCACGGAAGATTGTGCCATTAGTAACGGCTCCCGTATTCCGTACAGAGAGCAATCCATTGGTAGAATTACCTGCTCCATAACTTGAAAGTACCTCAAGCCCTGAGCCTGTAGTGACTGAGTTAGCTGTAAAGTTGAAAGCGGTACCTGTTGTGGCTAGGCTCGTGAATGTCTGCGAACCTGTTCCCGAAAGAAAGTTAAGTCCTGTTGCTCCGGTCGCGTTTCCAACAGTAATTGTTTTTGCATTTGCATTCGTTCCAATATTAACTGCACCAGTAGATCCAGAGTCAAACGTCGCATCACCTCCCACACCAGTTCCAGACCTAACGATAAGCGAATTCCCTGCTGGAGTCGTAATATCAGCTCCTGGGGTATTCGAAATAATTGCAGCGCCCCCCGTCGCCGTAATACCGATTACTGAACCTGTGGTAAACGTACCGGCATTAATCGAAAGAGCTGTTCCAGTAGTAAGCGCACCGCCAGATATTTGAGCGAGCTTACCAGTCGTTGCACTGTTGGCAGTCAAATTTAGCAACCCAAGACCTGTATAGATACCTGAAGCAGAAAGGTCAAGTATTTTTCCTGTAAGAGACGCAGTAGTAAACTTACCTAATATTGTAACGTTTGCTGCTCCTGCATCGTTAACATTAAGAAGTGTGCCGGTATTTCCTGCAGCACCTGTTACATTGCTCATATTAATGTTAGCGAGAGAACCAGTGAATGCAGTAGGTGCACCTGTTGACTGGATGTCGAGTAGTGATCCTATATTCGCACCACCCGTGGTTAAGGCACTTGATGACGTGCTCAGTTTCTGAAGTGATCCTGTCGTGAGGGTATTCGCACTTAGCGCGAGTGCTATCTGACTTGTCAAAGTTGACCAGTCCCATGCTTGAGAGAAGAGTGTGTTATCTAGAAATCCCGTTGCCGTGGCGTTGGTGAGTGAGTTGAAGTAAAGATTGGTACCCGCAGTGAAGGCAGAAGATCCAAGCTGAGTAATGGTTGCCCAACTATCGTTCGCAAAAGAAACAGTATTTTTCGCGGTTGTTGTTCTTAGAGACACTATTGTATTTACAGTTGGAGTAAATATGGCAACAGCGTCCTGCTGTGATGCTGCCGGTGAGCTAGCATTGTTAGAAAATTGAAGTGCGGCACCTCCAATACTTGCATTTGCAGTTTCATCGTACCATTGATATTGAAGATTGGTTAAACCTGTAGTTAATCTAATTGCCCCTCGTAGTTCATAGGTTTTACCAGCGGCAAGAGTGAATTGACCTGTTGTTGTGTTGTATGGGATATTTCCTGATTTAACGGTGTCAAATTCATAAGCACCAGCTGCAGTTGTTGTATATGATGTTCCTACTCTGGTAACACTTACATAATCCACGCTCTGTCCGGTCACTGGAAGGTAACCAGAGATTTTTTGCCAAGTAATCTGAGACACTCCCTGTCCATTCCCGAGACCATTAGTATTTACAACGTTTACACTCGAACCATTTGAGTTTGCTTGCCATAGATACGTAGTAGGTCCAGTTGTCGTTAACGTAAATGACTGTGAACCCATACCTGAGTTACTAAACGAGGAGTTGGACCCGTTCGGCTCGAATGATATAGATGAGTTTGGCTGGAGAACTGTACCAGTACTATCAAATAAGCCTGACTGAACATTTGACGTAGTGTTCGCGGCTGACGTTACGATCGTGTAGTCAATCCGCCATGTTCCTGCTGATGGAATATTGACAGTTGCCAAAGTTGTCTTAGTCGTTGACAGTGCTGTATTACCTGCACCCGGAAACGCTGAACCGTTCTCCGCAGCCACATTCGCCGCCTGATTCCCAAAACTCTTCCATGTTGTACCGTTCCATACAAATGCACTACTCTCCCCTGCACCAACTGTCACACCATGCATTTGGAAGTTTGCAGTACCAGTGTTGTTGATGTAGATGATACGGTTAAGTGCTGTGTTTGATGGGTTGTTGATTGAAAGAGTTCTAGCTGTGGTTGTCTGGTTGATGGTGTAAAAGTTGATGTAACCAGACACTGTTGGTGAGGTTGCGGTACCCCCAAGAATATACCCATCTGCAGCAAAATTGGTAAGTGTGTTGTTTTGGTATTCGGTGGTAGCGGTTGAGCCGAGTTGATGAACTGTAGCCCACGCCATTCCTGAACCTGGTGCATTGAAGTCACCAACTCCAATACCTATACCTGCTTGGTATCCACCGTTTAGGCGAAATTCTACAATAGTAGTTGCTGTTGGTGTGATTATAGCTTCTGCAATACCTTGCCCTGCCCCATTCGCTCCTGTGTCTGATGGGGCATAAAAGGACGTAGCGTTGCCTATATAATTCCCCGCTGTTGCATTAAACCAACCAAATGTTGCACGAGGGGCAGCAACACCTGTAACAGAGTTTACAGCACCTCTTAAGATGTATGTTTTACCTGCGGAGAGAGTTATTTGTCCGTTAGTGGTGTTTAGAGGGATATTACCTGACTCTAAGGTTGAGAGAATAACTGCTTGGTCTACAGCTGTAAATGTTTGTACTGTAATCTTTGTTGCCCTCAAATAATCCACCGTCTGCCCTGTGACTGGTGCGTTACCAGAAATCAAACTAGCACTGAACGAGTAACTCAGGTAATTGGTTGTTGTGCCACTGTTGCCGTAGATGCGCATATCTATAATGTCGCCTGCGACTAAATCTACATCTACCGATGATGAGTAACTTGGACCTCCTTGGATGGTTGTATCATTGAGAGCAAATACACCTCCTGGCAGAATCGTAGTACTATTTTTTACATACTGATGCCCCAAGAAGCCTTGCGCCGATGAGTTCCCTGTATTCCACTGACCAGTCAAACAATACTTACCAGTTTGAAGAATAGTAATGTTATTTGTTCCAACAGTAATATTATTTGAGTTTGTATCTATGCCCGCCCCTGAAAGTGGTAGTCGTGCTGTTGTTGGCTGCAGTGTTGTTGGACTACCCGCAATAGTAGTTAGACCTGATGTACTACTAGAAGATTTTGAAGCACTAAATGTTGCTCCCGCCACATTACTCGCCGCATTCAATGGTTGCCATGCTGTACCATTCCACACAAAACCAGATGCGTATGAACCTGCAGGGACAGTGACGCCACCAATAATGAAGTTTGCAGTACCGATGTTGTTAATTGTAATCACCTTTCCTTTTGTGGCGGTTACATTCGTTGGTAACGGAATCGTGAGGGTTTGAGCTGTTGTGGTTTGATTGACATTAAAGTTTGTTGCGATGTCTACAGTTGCCACAGCAGTACCGAGCGGACCACCAGTTGAAAGGTTTGAGATGTCTACTGAACTGAATGATGACGCACCGCCACTACCTCCTCCAGTACCCCCAATCACTCTCCAGAATGATGTAGCCGCAGTACCAGTAGCATCATAGACGAGTTGCACAGAAGAACCTGCTGCGATAGCGAGGTCACTTCCTGTACCGGTGATGATTTTGTTTCCTGCAGAAGAAGAACCTGAGTTATTTGAAAGCGTGACAGAAAGTGCTGCGTCAACGTTCATGAGAGTGAGAAGCTGACCATCTGATCCTACTGCAATACCGGTAATAGTCTGAGCTGCACCACTTGTATCGAGTTTGATGAGAGATGCGTTGCCGAAGGCGACGTTATCAGCAGAACCCGCTGTGACGTATGTTGTTCCTGCACGGAACGCTACTGCACCTTGGATATTAGCAGAGAGTGCTGTGCCCGCATTTAATATTGAAAGTGCTTTTGCTGCTGAGCTCGCACCAGAAACATTAAGAGCAAGGACAGTTCCTGTAGTTGTTACCGCGTTGCCTAGAGACGACAGTGAAGCAAGTGAGCCAGTAAAGACTGTACTATTTGAACTAATACCCAACCCAGAACCAGAGGTTAATGCGTTCGCACTCAGTGACAAGGCGGTGCCAGTATTAACTGTTGACCAATTCCACGTCTGACCAAAGTTAAAGTTGTCTATAGTGTTCGTTGCGTCTGCGGCAAGCAGTCCGGAAAGTTTTGTATTACCATTCACCCAACTCAATACCCCACCGGCAGTTGATGACAGTATCTGTCCTCCTGTTGGAGCGGTGACAGGCAACGTATATGCAAGGTTTGCGGTGTTGTTGCCGGCAACAAATGAGGTACCGAAGGTGTTGGCAGCGTTGTTGAAAGTGAGAGTTCCTCCAGATCTCACGACTCCATTACCAGTAAAGTTGATGTTTCCACTTCCTGCTTTGAGTTCAAGTGCTGATGTAGTGGTGTTTGAACCGACAACTACGTTCTTTGCGCCAGCACCGGTACCGAGGTTTACGTTCTGTGCATTTGTATCTGATCCTATGTTGATTGCTCCTCCTGCAGTATTCACCGTGAATCCTCCTCCCGCCGTGGTGATACTTGTTGCCGCTCCCGTAACCGTGAGTCCTGCTGAGCCAGTAAGGAGTGAGGAGAATGTCTTTGCACCTCCCACTGTTTGTGCGGTCGTGAGGTCAACGAAGTTTTGTGTTGCAGAACCCGTACCACCATTTGCAACCGGAAGAATGCCGGTGACTTTTGTGGTGAGGTCAATGGTGCTGTTGGCGATATTGCCGTTCGTAATCGTCGTTGCACCGATGTCAGCGCCGGTAATGGTGCCGTCAACGATGTCCCCCGTCACAATACTGCTTGCGAGATTTAATTTTGAGTATGCAATCGCAGCGGCGGCATTGATATCAGCGTTCGTGATTTCACCATCAAGAATCTTTGCGGCAGTAACTGCATTGTTTGCAAGGTCAGCGGCAACGATTGAGCCATCAACAATCTTTGCAGAGTTCACTGA
>JBAQUX010000025.1:0-188996 GCA_049297775.1 Minisyncoccia bacterium | reverse complement strand
GACCATACAGAACATGTCACTGGGTTCACTGCCAAGTTTCTTTCATACGACCGGCGTGCAGCTGCGAGGCACCAGTGTGTTTACCCCAAGCGGGGTGCTCTTTAGTGGGGTGGAGTTTGAGGTGGGGCAAAATTGAGACGGAAAAAGTTTGTCATCCTGTGCATAGCGTGTTTTTGGCAAACGATGCGGTGGTATAGTGGTGCTATGTTTGAGTTTTCAGTGCGACAAAAACATCACTACCGGCGCATGATTTACAAGTCGTATAAAAGCCTCCTCTTTACTATTGGACTTTTAGCACTGCCGTTTATATTTTTCTTTGTAGGGACGCAAGTGGCACACGTCGCATTCTTGCCATTGATGGGTGATCTTGCAGTTTCTTTTTACCGACTGATGGCCGCATTTGTGCTTTCTGTACTGATTGCATGGCCCTGCGCAGTACTTTTTTATAAAGGGCGCCGTGGTGCGGTTGCGCTCCCACTGTTTGACGTGCTCCAAAGTTTTCCTACATTTGCTGCGATGCCACTTGCGGTGTTTATGCTCGGCGCAGAGCGCATTGATAGCGTCATCATTCTTTTTCTTGTCTTTACGATTATTTGGCCAATATTTTTTACGATTGTCAGTAATATGAAAATGATGCGTACTGACTGGCAGGAAGCAGCGTTTGTGTACGACATGAAAGGCTTTAATTATTTTAAAAAATTTCTTGTGCCGGTCACTCTCCCTGGCGTTATTACTGGTTCCATAATCGGGCTTGGGGAAGGATGGGAAGCGCTCATTGCGACAGAAATGATTGTTGCGTCACAAAACGGACTCGGACACTTTTTCCAAAGTTACTCACATGATGCCATGATTACCAGCTTTGGTATTGTTGGTTTCTTATTTTTAATTTTCGTTATTAACAAAATTGTCTGGCTCTCACTGTTGGATTGGAGTCATCATGTCATGGAAGAATAACGTATACGTATGACACACATCATTAAACTTGAGCATGTAACAAAGCAGTTTACCGACGCAGGAGGGAAGCAGTTTATAGCCCTTAAAGATATTTCACTCACGGTGCATGAGGGCGAGTTCTTTATGATGGTTGGTCCTTCTGGTTCTGGAAAGTCCACACTGTTGCGCATTATGAGTGGGCTTGATGAGGCAACACTCGGCACTGTTGAGCGACACCCCGATGTTGTTCCAGGAAAGATGGGCTTTGTCTTCCAAAACTTTGCACTGATGCCATGGATGACTATTGCTGAGAACGTGGGATTAGGGCTTGCACATGTGTCAGAGGCTGAGCGCAATGAACGCGTGCGAATTCAGTTAGAAAATTTTCGCATTGAACAATTTGCACATTCACGCCCGCACGATTTGTCTGGAGGTATGCGTCAGCGTGTCGGACTTGCGCGTGCGTTTGCCATAAACCCAAAAGTCATATTTATGGATGAACCGTTTTCTGAGCTGGATACATTTACCGCAGATGAATTACGTGCAGATTTGCTCACCCTCTGGGAAAAGGAAAAGCCAACCATTATTATGGTGACACACTTGGTACCTGAGGCGGTACAACTTGCTGATAGAGTCGCCGTGTTTACACCTCGCCCAGGCAAAGTAGAGAAGATGGTTATAAACGAGTTATCTCGTCCTCGCCAGAAGCGCACCCCAGAAGCATTTGCCTTAGAAGACGAACTGACTGAGCTCATCAAGCCGTAGAAACAAAAACAACGCTAGGGCGTTGTTTTTTTCTTTGAACAATCACGAATAGAAAAATTTTTGCTCATATTGTGCCCAGGCATAAATGGAGTGAGCACATCAAGGGCAATGCTATAGACATCGTTCGGCGGCACTTCGGTACTTTCAATTTTTCCAGTTGTTGTAGTGTGTATGGGCTGTATGTGCCATAAGTATGTACCCTCAGTGCGTGAAATTGAGTCAAGGCGTATGGTACTGCCCGGAGAGACTAAGTGTACGTCTACCACTGCTGCGTCGGTTACCCTGCGGTTCCAAAAAATATGCAGATCTTGTCCAAAACAAAAGGTCTCACCCCCGCGTGGGTAGAGTAAAAACTTTTCGCCACGAAGTACGGCACTATTTGGTGTGGTTAAAAGTACGGGGCCGTCGTTTCCATCACCGTTGTTTGTTGAGGTAGTAGTGGCAAAATCTTCTGGGTCTACATCATATTCTGGCTCTACCGGGTCTGCATAGTCTAAAGGGTTTATTTTCTCGGTATGATTCACGTATACGGCAAGCATCTCTTCCATGCGTGTTTTTTCACGAAGTGCAGGGTTGACGAGCGGGGTTTCAGTAATGGTCAGTATTTCGCTCGGGAGGGTAACGGCCTGTAGCGCAGGGCGCTCTTTTGAGAAGGCATAAAGCCAGTTCGCGCCAAGAAGAAACACAATGGCAATAAGGGTAAAAACGTACGGGTCAAGCTCGTATTCATGCGGGGGAACATCATTCGGCACTTTTTTCATAAAATAACTGTAGCATGGTTTTGGAGAGGCTCTGCCTACATTTTACCCAGGAACAGTAGAGAAAAAAACAAAAATGTGTATACTGTGCGCCACGGGTGCAACAGTCCCACACCACATTGCCAGATCGTCTAAAGGTAGGACAGGAGCCTTTGAAGCTCTCAATCTTGGTTCGATTCCAAGTCTGGCAGCAAAAAAAGCGGAGCATTTTTCGCGCCGGAAGTAACGTGCATAGGCACGTTACGCCTTGTGAATCGAAGACCGGAGCGATGTTTTTGTTTGTGGTAATCCACAAGGCAAAAACCGCGAGGTACGGTTTTTGGAAAAGTGAGTCAACACTTTTACCAAAAAGATTCCAAGTCTGGCAGCCACCATATGCTAAGATACGTGAGTATTTGCCTGTATAAATTTATGGAAGAAAAAGAATCACACAAACAAGATTTTACAGTTCTCGAAGACAAACCTCTCGAAAGTGGAGAGAGTGATATTTTTGGGCATGGAGAAATAGCGAATAGTGTTATAGAAATAATAAGAAAAGCTCCGCGCCCATTTAATATTGGAATATATGGTCAGTGGGGAGTGGGTAAAAGTACGATTTGTAAACTTATTGAAGATGGGTTAAATAATGAGAAAAAATACGAGGTTCTATATTTTGATACCTGGAAGTACGAAAGAGATTCATTCCGTAGACAATTTCTTATAAGTCTCGACCAGAAACTAAATCTAGGACTGAACTATAAGGAAACCCTTAACCAATCATTATCGGTTCCTTTTAATCTAAGCTGGTTCGATAGTCTAAAGGCTTCGTTTGGGAGCCTTCTGTTTAGGAGTGTGTTCTTAATCATTGTTGCCCTAGTAGTTATTATAATTTTTAGACAAAGCATCCTACCCTTATTGCTTTCAGAGGATTACATAGGCATTGCAAAGAGAGTTATTGACTTAGGAGTAATTGGAATACTCCTAACTTTTATCTCGGATACGATAAAACAAGTTAATGGAGAGAAAGTAATAGATAAAACAGATTCAGCTGAGGGTTTCGAGGAGCACTTTGTAAAAGCACTTGCAGAAATAAAAAATAACGATTTATTAGTGATAATTGACAACCTTGATCGACTTTCGAGTGAAAAAGCAGTAAATCTCTTGAGTGATATCAAGACTTTCCTTTCTGACGAGGATTACTCTCTTGATGGGAAAAATGTGAATAATAGAACGGTCTTTGTAATCCCTTGTGATAACAAAGCAATCAACGACCAACTCCTTAAGGAGTACGGTGATAATTTTGATACTGAGGAATATTTAAGGAAGTTTTTTAATCACTCCATTCAGATCCCTAAATTTCTTAACATAGAGCTCGATGATTTCATAGTTCGTAAACTCAATACGACGCAAATTCCAGAATTTAAGGATAACTATGATCTGGTGTTCATTCTAAGTTATGCGTTTAGAAACAATCCACGAGAAATCATCCAGTTCATTAATTCGCTTATTTCTTTGTATCTACTTGCAAAAGAAAGGGGTATTGAGCAAATTATCAAAAAGGAACACGTTGCCTTTCTTGCGAAGGTACTCGTCCTACGCGTTAAATGGCCAAAATCTTATAGCAAAATTGAGGATAGGGTGCTAAGGACTGGCGACAAGCTTAGTGAGATTGTCTCGAAGTTACATGATGATGAACAGGAAGAAAAAAAGAAAATAGAAGAATTTTTACGAGTCACTTCACATATTGATGACGACGAGGCTCAGGATATATATTTCTCATTACGACAAAGTGACGCACAAAAGACTGTCCCAGAATGGAATAGCTTCGTGCTCTCTCTAATCGAGGGGCGAAAACAGGATGCTGAAAAAATATATAACACTGTTAAATCAGCTGACAAGCTGTCGAATCTTGGACAACTTATGGCTGATTACTGTAGACGACACATGCGGAATGAAAATTTACTGTTCAATATATTTATTACAGTCCATAAAATAATTACACCTGAAGATTTAAAACATTTTCAAGAAGTCGTGCATCTCACGTTTAAAAATGCTGGAAGCGGTAAATTCAAATCGGCAATCGATAGGATAGATCTATCGAAAATGTTTAGTAAAGGTCTTGACGGTGTGTCACCTGCTAATAAGAAGAATTTTAGTCAAAATCTCGTTGTAATACTAAGCAATATTGCAGTAGATACCCTTGTTGAAAGAAATATGATAAAGAATGTCAGAAAACTTTTTGAGATTGTCCATGATGACGAGAATAAGGATAATTTTAAGAACAAAAGAATTGAAATAATCGAGGCAAAAAAGAATTTCATTAGACATCTCAGGCTGGATGAGCTTTTTCCTGATGCAGAGAAGTCAGATAAATTCCGCAAGGATATCCTAGATGATATTTTATCGATACTGACTACACTTGGCCCAACAACGAGCGAGTACTATTCAGTGGGCCTAACCTTGTTCGATTATTTACTTCGGTGGCAACCCATTGTCGAAGTCGACAATGTTCGGCTTGAGGTCTTAAAGCAAAGCTTAGAATTTCTTGAGAAATCAGGTCCGCCAACCTCCGGTGACGGCGGAGTGGGAACGATCCTAAACGCATTCACTTCAACAATATCTTTTTGGTACTCTGCTAATAAGTCTGCTGAGGAAAAAGCTCTATGCGTAAAGATTTTCCAAAAAGTTAATTTGACTATTAACAAAGAGCCCGCCTCATGGATTCGTCGCTATATTATTGAAAATGCCAATACTGCTGATACTATTTTGCAGACACTGGGCAAGGATTTTCTTACTAATGATGAGAATGCTCGAACGGGTTTAATGTTTAGAAGCAGAGTAACGCTCGATCTATTAAGTAAGTTACCTCTAAAGCGAAAACTTTCAGATGAGGAGAAGGCTGATATTTTTGCTAACCTAGTTGTAAATGAGAATGAAGCTCTCGCATTCTTAGAGTACGTTGGGTACAGTGTTCCAGCTGAACGTTCGGGAGATCCAAACTTCTTAAAGAACATTGTATTGAGAATGATTAATGCTGGCGCTTTTTCCGACACAGACTTGCTCACTAAATGGATCGACGCAATTTCTAGGTTGGGTGTTCAGCCAGACCAAGTAGATGCGTTTGTACAAAAACTGAGACAAGTAAGAACTTTGTCTGAACCACACAAGCAGGCGATAGCCAGCTTTGTCTCTAAAAACTCAAAAGATTTCGGTGATCTCGTAGTTAAAGAATTCAACGAGTAAATCCCCGATAGTATTAGTCTATGAAAATAAAAGAAATGATTAGAGAACTTGCAAGCAGCAAAGAAAAGCTAATTCAGTTTAGTATCTTTTTGGTGTTGTCTGCACTTGTGTTTGTAGGAATGACTTTTTTTAAAGATACATTCCAAACAATAGGATGGACGATACTTCTAATTGAACTCGTAGTCCTTGCTATGGTTGCTTGGGCTTTTGCTGGACATGCGGTCATGAAGTCCCTTTTCTTGGTAGGTGCTAGTCTATCGTTTATTATCTTTCTTGCACAGTCATATTGTGACGCATCGAATCTCACGCAATCTGGTAACGATGCTCTTAAGACGCTTTTGACGTTCAGTATCATTTACCTAGGTTTTGATTTCTTTAAATCTTTGTATAAGGAAGTGACTAGTCAAACTAAGAGGATGAAGGAGGTAAACAAGGGGAAGAACCCATGGTTTTTTCTTGTACCATTTGCGCTCTTTGTGGGGATCTTCCTCTGGCAGTTGTACCAAGTAATGTTCCCGATTTTGAGCAGTTTGTGCATTTATTACGGCTAGGTTGTCAAAGCTGTAAATACCCTTAAACGGTCTCACAAGACACTCCCTAAGCTCTTTTTATAGTGTCTATCGTGTCTATTGAGACCAGACTGAGACGTCTCAATTTGCTACACTAAAAGTACCCGAAGAACCCTTACAAGGTCTCAAGGTGTGAGGTTCCAGACTGAGTCAGTCAGCAAAAAAAGCGGAGCATTTTTTGCGCCCGAAGTAACGTGCATAGGCACGTTGCGCGTTGTAATCAAAGCCGTGAACTCATTCCCGAATATGCTAAAATGACACTATGACAAAAACACTATCTTCTGGTGTTGTGCACCGCGTACCTGCCGACCTGCGAAAAGTTCTCGTATCTTCTGAAAAGGTAGCAAATGCATGGAATAGTCTCACACCGCTTGGTCGCAACGAGTGGATATGCTGGGTAATCTCGTTTAAAAAACCAGAGACGAGAAAAGAGCACATTACACGACTTCATGCTGAAATAACGCAAGGTAAGCGCCGTCCGTGTTGCTGGCCAGGTTGTCCGCATCGAGAATAAAATAGAATGACATCTGTCGAAGCTAAGCTGTCGCATGCTAAAGGTGCGTATTGCTTTTACATAATATCTAGCATTATATTATTAACTTAAAAAGACCCGGACGGGTCTCTTTAAGAAATTTCAGTTAGAAATTATAGTTGTAAGAACGGCACAGTAGATCCTGGTATCATTTGAGTTGGTAACTTACCGTCCCACTTTTCTACAGCTTTTAGGTTTACGTAGTCTGCACCACCTTGGCTATTAATAGCCTGTGCTTGTATACGTATCGCTTCGGCTTGGGCTTTTGCGCTTTCAATTTGTTGTTGCGCTTCAAATTTTACTTGTTCGAGCTTATTTCGTGCAGCTTCTGCGTTTTGTGTCGCAGTAACTTTTGCTTCAATAGCTTTTGTAAAATCTGCAGAAAATTCAAAATTGGTTATGTTGGCAGCTTCGAGTATTGCCCATTTTTCAGAAAATTGAGCTGTAAGGTCTTCAGTTACCTTATCGTTAAACTCTGCTCGTTTTGTTACAAGTTCTTCAGCTGTGTAGGAAGCGGAAAGAGATTTCACTGTCTTCCTGACGATCGATTCGAGCACATTTGTTTCGTAGTTTTGTACAGAACTGTACTGAGCAAAAATATCCGTAACTTTGTCTGGGTCTGTGTGATAGTTAACCACAACCCCTATCTTCACATCTTGGAGGTCTTTAGATGCGCCAAAAATTTGTGATGTGTCTGCTGCGTCGCCTTCATTACCATTTCTATCGTAGTTGATGGTGCGCGTACGAACGTCCATTGTTGAAATGGATTCGAGCACAGGGATTTTAAAATACGGTCCTGGCTGAACTATCCCAACTATTTTTCCGAGACGTGTCTTCACGCCTCTATCGCCAGCTTGGATAATGCCAAATGTGTTAAAGAGTACTATGCCTGCAATGGCGAGAAGGATTATTTTTTTAAATGAATTCATACCATTACCTGAAAAATTTTTAATAATATTATTAAGTGCTATTTCTGAATCTGTTGTGCTCATATTAAATATTGTATCAAGTGAGCACCCCAATACAAGCAATGTCTACATTACGCAAACATAAACATAACTTAAAAAGGACCCATGGGGTCTTTTTAAGTGTGCGGTAGATTATAATTAAATTCCCATTTTTGTCGCAGGCATGACATCAATCCATGCGCCCGGGATTTGAAGGTGTGGGTGTCCCACAAACATTGCCGTTGCCTTTTCCTTATCTTCTGCCTCAACCAATGAGTACATCATGAGGTCGTTACTCGCTTCTGTAGCACCTTCAGCTGTGACCCGAGTGTTCTTACCTGCAGCTGCAGTAAGGAGTAGGGATGCGCCTTGTGCCGATGCCCATGTATCCCAAAGCGCCTTGAGTTTGCTTTCTTCAGCCTGACGTTCCTCAGCGGGGAGTTTCATCCAATCCTGTAATCCTGTACTTGGCATGCAATAGAGAACAATAAACTTTTTCATATTTTTGAATTGTTGATAGTAATTGCAGTATTTTATCATAACTTTTCCTGTTATTTAATACTGTTTGTGGTACATGCCACAAAGTGATCTAATAGACATATGTCTAAAAACCAAGATGCTGGCGACAAAGGTGAAGATCAGGTAGTTGCGCTCGTGCCGTGTCCGAACTGTGGGAAGAGACTTATGCGACTCCCCAAGAACTACCCTCTCTACGATGTGCAGTGCGTCGGGTGTTCGTTCCGTGCGCAGGTAAAGACGAATAACAAGAAGCCCACGCCAGTCATCTTCGGGGCTGGGTGGGATATTATGGAAAAGGTTTTGAAATCCGGGTACATGACCCCCGCACTTATCGCCAACTTTACCTGGAAAGAAAAAGGGAAGGAACGACAGGTAATTCATTTTTATCCATTTATTCCTAAACGGCATCTCAAGATGCGCCAGCTACCGCCTACAGCGCGTCGTGCAAATTACAAGATGTTCAACTACATTGGTCTCGACAGGATTCCTCATTTTGTATTGTACGAGCAGTAGGTTTGAATAGTGGTGCATGTAGATGTTTTTCTCAGATGTTGCTCTGATATACTTATGACATGATTCGTGAGCGTTTTCAGGCGTTGAAGGACTTTGGTACGGATATTGTACGTGCACCGATTGAGTCATTCAGAGATTTTCGCAATAGTTACCTGGCAGACCTTGCTAAAAAACTGGTGAAGGACCCAACACCTGAAGAAAAAGAACTCTTTGAGTTTGCTGCCGATTTGATTCGTGACGAGCTTTTGCACTTGGGGGCACTGAATGAACGAGTAACCGAGCGCGCAGAAAAAATGGGACCTGATATGGTGAAAATATCCCAAGTACCGAACCTTGGTTCTGGCGCCGGCGGTCATCATGACCGTAAAGCTGAATTAGTGCGCCTTGCACAAACAGACGATGTCCATAGGAAGCTTGAAATTGTCATACATGAATTTATTCATCATATGTTTATTCAGATTCGCCGTGGACGCTACTGGATGGGAGTAGATGAAGGTGTCGTTGAGGGACTCACACAACACATACTACGAAAATATGCGGCGCGCATTTTTGAACGTTACCTCTCTGTTCTTCCATATGGTGAAGAGACGCCTATGGAGCGACGACTTGATATGTTTTGGCAGGTACGCATGGAATACCCAGACCAAGTGGATACGGTGCGTGATGTAATATCTGTGCTTGCTAAACATGAACAAGTTCCGTATGAGGCAGTTCGTGACGATGTGTACCGCACGTTTCTGGGTGTGCTTTCCTTTAGGACACTTGCGCGACGCGTGGAGCGTGCAGGAGGTGAGGGTATGCTCAGACTCCTTCGTAACATGGCGTCAGTGCATGAGCGTCTTGATATCACTCGTGATGTCGCAGAGCGAACTGTCCCGCATCGTATTTCTGCTGCAACATATGTAAACGAGCACGAGTCACTACCACTGCACACCTCAGTACTGACCGTCCCGCATGCAGACAGAAGTGCATTACCTAACTCAGGAGTACTCCTCGGTGATCAGTACAAATACATGCGCACGCGTTTTATTGCTGATGCCGAACGCTTGTTGCGTGAGGGGCCACCGTTTAATGCGACAGATACTGAGATACTGGTTCGTGCACTGAAAAATATAATTATGTGGAGAAAAGAAATATTGGAGGTTCCTGAAGAGCATTGGAAGCAGGCATACACACAAACGCGTGCATATCGAGAGAATCGCGTAGCATTTAAAAAGCGCTACGACAAAGTAACACGAGCATTGGTTTCTAATATTCGCGCAACACTTCGGGATAGTACCCGTCTTACGAGAGAAGTGTCAGAAGAGAAATAGCTATGCTACCATTCTCGTATTACGTAGTAACAATATATATGATACAACACCGCATCTTCTCCGCGCTCTCATTACTCGCACTCATTTTTGTGTTACAGGGCGGAATGCCAACCACAGCACAGGCGACCATGCTTGGGCCGTGTGATCATGCACAGGGTTGGTCAACCTTAAAATTGGGCGACAAAGACATGAACGAGAGTGACATTGGTCCGATAGTGGGATTACAGCAAATGATTGGTGAATCAGATGTGGTAAATACATTTAATTTGGGTGGTATGGGTCCAGGCGTTCCTGGTGTGTTTGATGAACCGACACGTGCACTGCTCGCAATGTGGCAGTTAAAGCACGGCATCATCACTGATCGCATGGATGTTGAGGCGGGAAGTATTGGTCCTAAAACGATGCGCGTGGTAAATATATTGTGCTCAAACGCAACAAATGCACGTGGGGACCGTATTGGCTCCGGTGATGCACCAACCGTCACGTATACTCTGTACTATCCAAAAAAGAATGGAGGATTTCTATCACTTACGAGTTATCCTGCGCCAAAATATACACCGCGTGTTGCAGACCAAGCGCTCCGAATATTACTCGGTGGTGGCGGACAATTTGATACTGCTGTCGCCTTCAATCCTTTCAGTTCGTATGCGCTCAGTCGTGAGATGGGCATCAACATTGACTGGTTCAAAACAGCTGACCTTGCGCATCCAAAATATGACGTAACGTATCGTGATTTACATCTTGATGTGTACTATCAAGGTATCTCACTTGAAAACGGTATTGCTACCATTAATTTTGATTCTCGTGCTGAAGTTTTCTTTGAGCGCGCCGATCTTTCAAATATCGTATATGAATCAATCGAGAAGACATTACGGCAGTTTCCTACTATTACCGGCGTGCGTATACAGCTAATGCGTGATGATCATTACCACGCGATACTCGCGCGTACGATTGCAGGATTGCGAAAAGATACACAGGTACCGACCACAACAAGTTGTCTTGAGCTCACACAAAACTTGGTACTCGGATCTACAGATGCACGCACGAAGGGCGAAGTTTCAAAGTTACAAAAATTTATTTTCGGGAGCGATACAGGGGTAACTGGATATTACGGACAAAAAACCGCGCGCGCAGTTGTACTTTGGCAAAAGGCGCATGGCATGAGTTTTGTTACCACGGTAAGCGGTGTGGGGAAAATGACTCGCGCAAAATTGGCTGAGGGTTGTGCAAAGAAGTAGAGGTATATAAAAACACCCGTGGACGAAGTCCACGGGTGTTTTTACTACTATCTGCAATTACTTTTCTACAACAATGTTTGCACGAGATACACGAACTTTTTTGTATGACGCAACAACATCGCTTTCGTCACGGTAGCCTACAGCAAAATATCCCAAGCTTGCGAGGTTCAAGGCAGGTAAGCCGAGCACTTCATCAACCTTGCCAGGCATGAACCCTTCCATCGGAAAGCCGTCTACGTGGAGGAGTGCAGTAGTTTCTATCATGGCGCCCAGTGCGATGTATGCTTGGCGCCCTGCCCACATTGCGCGTCCTGCTTCGTCGCGTCCGATAATGTCGCCCTTCATCATATCTCCGAATCCTTTCAGGTTTTCGAGTGGTACACCTCGTTCTGTAGAGATACGACCAACGTACTCATCGACAAACGCATCAGTGATGTCAGTTCGTCGCGCAATAAGAAACAAATCACCCGCATCTGTTACTTGTGGTTGTCCAAATGAAACCGCTTTAAGTTGTTCACGTAACGCAGGGTTCACAATGTGCACGATGCGAAATGGTTGTAGGCCATATGCTGTTGGTGCCATACGTCCCGCTTCAATAATCGATTCTAGAATTTCGTTCGGCACGCGCTTCTCTTTGATAAATGTTTTCGTTGCGTATCGCCAGGTGAGTGCGTCTCGTACTGTGTCTTCCATAGATGTTTCTTACTGAATAATGTCTTTGTATCATGGCGTATTTGCACGGTTACGCAATGGGGATAACTAGTCAACGGAAGTATGTTCTAGATATATGAAATGACCGTGAGGAGCGTGTCGTACATGCTCGGCGCCAAAAGGCCAATGGTCGCATTAAAAATAAAAGTTCCAGAAAGAAGGGGAATCATGAGACGAAAAAATGGGTAACGGAGTACGCCTAACGTGACTCCAACGAAGTCGTTTGAAAATGGTGCGAACATGCCGTACAGGAAAATATAGAGCGGAATGGTGTCATGGTGTCGTTCAAAAAAATGTGTCATGCGCTCTACCAGTGGTTCTAATGTGGTAGGGACAATATTTCGCCCGTGATATCCTAAAAAATATGATGTGCTATCGCCGATGCCGAGTCCTGTAGTTGCTGCAAGTGCAAGGAACCAGGGGTTGAGACCACCAACAGCTAAAGTAAGGAGCATAAGGTGATACGGTGCAACACCAAAGACACTGACGCCACTGATAAATGCGAGAATGAGTACCAGCAGATATCCATTCTCAACACCGATGTATGCAATAAGTGTATCTGGTGAAAGAAAAAGGGTAAAAATTACACATAGTGAAACGGTGAGAACAATCATGAATCGGGGGAGGTATCTCATGAGTGTCTCGTGCATATATGTGTATTTATTGCGCAGTTTCTGTGGTGATGACGCGAATCACTTGTGCATGAAATTGTCCATCCGGACCATAGCGACCACCCGCAATTATGTGTTCTCCGATGCGAATATCATCTGTGGAGTGCGTGCGTCCGCGGTGAATGACAGTACCAGGTTCAAACAGTATTTGTTCTGTGTCACCATTCGTCCGAGTAATAACGATATGCTGAGACATAGTATGTATAACGACACCAGACGTATATGGTTGACCATCCTTTCGCCAGCTCCACATGGCAACAACAAGACATGCCCAGAGCAAGGCAATCGCTATGAGTGCGTAGAAAAAAGTTCTCAGGCGTACAGTGAGAAATATGCTCATGTATTAGTTATACACCTCAGAAGGGTAATAGAACAGTCACTAAAGCACAGCTATTTGTAGTAGAAAAAATTTGTTACGATAGTAATATATGAAAGCATACGCCACTGTAGATGCGTATATACGCAGTTACCCAAAGGAAATACAATCTGTTCTTAACGAAATGCGAGCATTGGTTCATGCCTCTGCACCTCATGCCGAGGAATGTATCGGATACGGTATCCCGTCCTACAAGTTGCATGGAAGATATCTCGTTCATTTCGGTGCATTTAAAAAACATTTGGGTTTCTTTCCGGCGTCATCTGGTGTCAGTGAGTTTAGGGACTTGCTTACGCAGTACACCTGCTCCAAGGGTACAATTCAGTTTCCGTACACCACGAAGCTTCCTCGCGGTCTCATACAAAAAATTGTGAAATTCAGAATCGCAGAAAATAAAGCTCGTGCACGCACTATGTAGATGTTACTCGCGCAGGTGTTTACAGAGGTATCTCCGCATACATGTTTATTGCTATACTGATACGACTTATTCATACATAATTTTATGCCTCCAGAAACTACAGCTCCACATGCGTCACGAATACTTACGGCAACGCTTATCGGTGTATGCGCACTTTGTGCACTGGTGTACTTCGGACTTGATACGCTTCGCAGAGTGTCGGCTACACAGCCAACTTCTACCGTTACAGATCTGTTTACCACCAGTTCTGAAGATGCTGATTCGTTGCCTGGAACTGCCTTAGTGCCATTCGAGCAAACAAAGATTACACTCGCGCCAGGAATTGCTCAAAAGTTTTCACTCGATGAAATTACTAATATCGGAGATGTGCAAAAGGAGTTCGGGGTGGTTTTTTCTCCGCAGGACTTAGAAAAACTCGAGAAAAATAAATTTCTCATAAAAAATGTCTTAGATACAAATCTTACACCGGTCCGTGTGGGTGATGCATTGCGTGAGTTTCCAGCCCTCTATGCAAGCATTGAAGGGGAGAGTGATTATAAGGCGCGCACGCCCGCACATGCACCTTTTATTTCTGCTGATTCGATGACGCATTTGTATTCTGTGCTCTCACTCGAATTATTAAAGGAAACAGAAAACAGTTACCTCTATCCACAAGTGTACGCAACGACAAAGAAACTGTATGACGATGTTTCAGTACAAGTTGCTACAGCTACCGATGAACAGACACGCCAAGAATCACAAAAGGTACGTAGGTATTTTGCCGTACCGTACGCACTCCTTGCTACCGTCCAGGCACCCTTGGATGCCAAAGCATATTGGAATTCTGAGGAATCAAACACTATGTCGCTTGAGGACATGCAACGCGCCCATAATAAAAAGGATGCGGATGTAGATACAGAAGCACATGTAGTTGCGTTTGTTAAAAATCTTCATCTTGATGCAGAGAGTGAGCGCGCGGTTATTGCAGATATCGCGCTCATATACAGCACACCACCGAAGGCCATACCAAATATTTTTAAAGAAGAGTATACGCATATCCCAGGCGATATTCAGTTCTCTGTGCCGTTTTCTCTTTTTACCGTTCGCGGTTCTTATACGAGCTCATCATTGCGTCGGCAGTATTTTAGAGCAGTGCAGTGGTATCAACAAATACCTTTCTTTACACGCAGTCCTGAGTTAACGACATATGCAACTCGTATTGGTGAGTTGATGTACACACACCCTGAATTGCGTGCGGAGTACACATCGCTTTCAAGCTTCCTTTCTCAATTGGTTGGCGATAGCGATGATTTAGACGTAGAAGACTATGCTGATGCTGTAGGCACGCTTGGTGCTGAGGCTTTTGTGCCAGAAAAATTGTTGCCATTTTTAGATTCGAAAAAGCCACCTGCTCGCATAAAAGGATTACCAGCAACATACAGCACGGTGGGAGTAGTTACCCGTAAGGAGGTAATTGATGCAACACGAGGTATGCGATTTTTTAGTCAAAAGTTTATTCCGGACTCATACTGGACGGGGATGCTCACCCAAGGGGACGAAGCGGGAGACGTCGCGGGCATGAAGTTGCCACGGAGCGCTTCTTCACTGCAGGTTATGAGTATACTTGGGTCTGAATATGCACGTGCGCAATTACCGAAGCTTCTGTTCTATGAAGAACATAAAGAGGCGATAGATACGAGACTCATGCAACTTGCTCAAGAATCACATAATTGGGGTACTGGTTACTGGAGCAGTAATCAAGTTACCAGTATCCTGTGGTCCATTTCTGGCATGTTTGAGTGGGGACAAGACAACCGTGCACAACTCCCACAATTTATGCAGTCACCGGTATGGGGGGCAAAAACACTCCTTACGGCATCTGGTTTTTGGACTGAGTTACGTCATACAAATATCCTTTATGCAAAGCAATCATTTGCAGAGATGGGAGGGGGCGGTGATGCAGACACGTGTGATATACGGGTAATCCCAAAGCCTACTTACGGATACGTAGAACCACAACCAGATGCGTATGACCGTTTGCATTATGCAGCACGCATGTTGTATGCGGAATACAGCGGACGTAATATTTCCTTACAAAATCTTCCGCGACTTAAAAGTTACATAGAGCTTCTTGATGTAGTTCGGGAGTATACTGCATTGCAATTGGCGAACACTGCATTTTCTGAGCCAACTATTTCAAAAAAAGTAGTACTTGAGAAAGACCCAAATTGTACGCAGCAATATATCGATCCGTCAGTATCAGTGGTACGCGCTGGTGTTGAGTATGTTGGGAATGCAGAAGGAACATTCGTTGCAGCACAGAGTCGCGCTGAAGAGTTGCGCATTGGTATTACTCGTCGCATGCGTGACATACTCCCGCTCCCCGTTGAAGGCCCGATACTTCCTATAAAAGATAAGCGCTCAGCAGTGGTTGCCGACGTACACACGAGTGATGAAGGAATTTTAGAGGAGGGAACTGGAGTACCGCGCGTACTGTTCGTTGCGGTAAAGGATGCGAATGGTGCACGACTCACTACTGGTTTTACATACTCGCACTATGAATTTTTATCTGATACACGACTTACTGACGAGGCATGGCAGGACAATTTTTACACAAATGATGGTGGTGATTATAGCATTACGTATCAACCAAAGGATTCATGGCCACTCATCCCCGCATGGTATACAGAGCTCGTTGGTACGCGGTAGCAGTAGTAGTAATCACCTGCATACTTTTATATGTGGGTGTATCTTTTTTGCGCGCACCTGAAGATTTTTCGTACCGCGCATCAGATGCACAACTAGATTTGGCTGTCGTTGCTGGCATTAAAAAGGTTGCGCAGAAAGAGAACGATACTGTTTTCGGAGATGTACGCGCTGTCGTAGTCCCGCACCATCTTGTTGCTACAGAGGCACTTGCACGTGGCGTGTCTGTAGTAACTCGTGCTCGCCCAAACACAGTCATTCTTATCTCGCCAGATCACTTTCAGCAGTGTCCAACATATGTGTGTACGACGTACGGGCATTTCACCACTTTCTTTGGCACAACGCATGTTGCCTCAGGATTAATTACTCAGGCTCGTCAGAGTGGAGGCTATGTGTCACTTTCTCATGGATTCATTACAGAACATGGAGTATTTAGTATTGTGCCGTATATCGCACACTACGCTCCCGATGCGCGCATTGTGCCTTTTATGCTTTCTGTGCGAAAAAATGAAACGCGCGATGACCAAATTCGTTTTCAGAAATTAGTCGGAGAGTTGATGTCTGCACCAGATACCGTGCTGGTGGTGAGCTCAGACTTCTCGCATTACCTTACTCTCAGTGAGTCTGACGTTATGGATGCTCTAACTACTGACACCGTATGTTCAGGTGATATTGAAAAAATTCGAGCACTCCTTAATCCACAACAAAGCGATTGCCCCCAGTGTCTTGCTACTGTGCTTTCGGTTGCGCAAGTGCAAGGATTTTCGCATCAAAGATTTTTATCACATACAAATGCAGCACGATTGTTGCATGATGTTGCTACCAAAGAAACGACCAGTCATTTTGTAATCGCATTGGGTACTGCAGAAGATAGTGTCCCGTGCGGGCAGGTGCGTGAACGCTAGTGGTCGCCCTTTTTTGAAAGAGTCAAATACTCAGCAAATGCTATACCAATTGCTGCAAGTACAAACATCATATGTATCCCCGCGATAATTGCAATATCGTATTTAGGTAAGCTACCTTCAAGGTATGTCTTTAGTGCATGAACGCCAGAAATAGATATCATCGCAAAGGCTAGCTTTAATTTTAGGTTGTAGGTGTTTACGCGTTCAAGCCAGTCAGGTTTCTGCACATCTTTTCCTTCGAAGTGGTCGTTTGTCACAAACAAAGAAAAACCAGCCAAGGCGACGACCCATACAAGTTGGGCGACCATGGTCATATCTACAAGTTCAAGTACTTTGATGATTAAACTTATTTTTGAGATATCTTCTGTAATGAGATAGGTAAGTAGGTGTACGATTTCAACTCCAAATTTTAATAGTACCGCAACAAGAATCACAACTAAGCCGACATAAAAGAATGACATGAGAAATCGTAGCTTGAACAGTGTTTCTCCTATGCTGTTGAGTATATTTTTTTCCATAACGTATATTTATTTTTTACAGACACTTTTGTAATATGCCTGATGTGTAGCCACGATTAAACGCAGCAACACGTTGTTCTGAAGAGCCATGAGTCCATGTTTCTGGATGTACTTCTCCAGTCGTTATTTCTTGGATGTGGTCATCACCAACTGCAGACGCTGCATCAAGCGCTTCTTTTATCTCTCCTGGGTTAAACACATTCTGATCTCGTATAGAAAATGCCCACAGGCCCGCAAAACAATCTGCCTGTAGTTCCTGAGTCACAGATTCTTGTTCAATACCAAGAAGTGTTTGGACGTGATGTCCTACTTCGTGCGCGATGACATATGCTTGTGCTACGTCACCTGATGCACCGAAGCGTGTTTGGAGTTCCTCAAAAAATGTTTCGTCGAGGTATACCGTTTCATCAGCAGGGCAGTAGTGTGGGCCAATTTGTGCATAGGCACCACCACAGCGAGAATCGGTTGCGTCTCTAAAGAGTACAAATCCTGGAGGAGTATATGTTGGGGCATTACTTTGTTCAAAAATACTTGCCCATGTGTCAGTTGTAGAACCGAGCACTGTAGAGGCAAAGCGTTCATAGCTATCCACTCCTTCAAATTCCTTTGTGTCCACTGTTTGACTGTGTGCACTTTGTTCCTGCATTTGATTGAGTTCCTGTGCAAGCGTTTGTACATCTACCGTACCTGTTTGCAGATAATTAATTAAGAGGAGGACAGCGACACCTGCAACGCCGATACTACCACCTACACGTGCGCTGGAGCCTCGTCGGTCCTGCACCGTACCTCTTGATTCTATGTTGTCCCAGTTTGCCATGGGTGAAAGAGTACACTGCTTTTTTACAGGTGTCTATGGTACGTTGACAAGTATGACTTCGTCATATAACATTCAAACATACATTTGAATGTATTATTTATGACAACGGCTTCCTCAGAAGAAAAAATGCGTTTACTTGCAAAACAGCTCCGCACTGTAGGTGACGAGGGGCGATTGCGTATACTCTGCACGCTTATTACACATACACGTGCATGTGTGTCGGATATTGCGGGGCGTACTGAGATGACCGTTGCTACAACGTCTCACCACTTACAAGTGCTGGTTCGAGAGCGTGTGCTCATAGCAGAGCGTGAAGGTAAACATAAATATTACTCGCTTTCACATGAAAGTTTTATTAGAGATTTGAAGCGTCACATATGTAAATATCGCTAATTATCCATTTAAGAAAATTGTATGAAAACACACACCGTAACCGTATATTCAACCCCTACATGCCCGTATTGCGTTTTTGCTAAGGAATACTTTAGAAATATGAAAGTGCCATTTACTGACATCGACGTATCAAAAGATCATGCGGCCGCTCGAGAGATGATTGCAAAAAGTGGTCAAATGGGAGTTCCTGTAATTGATATTGATGGAAAAATCCTCGTCGGGTTTAATCCTGAGTTACTAGACACACTTATATCAAACTAATATGAGAAAATATATATTTGCCCTCGTCACTTTTGCTCTTCTTGGAAGTATTGCATTTGTTTTGCCAGGTACCACTTCTTCATCTGCACTTGATGGAGTAGCGTTCATGAAGTTATATCACGGCACTGAGAATGCAGTGCTCATTGATATACGTACACCCGAAGAGTATGCATCTGGACATATCCTTGATGCACTCAATATAAATTTCTATGACGAGAATTTTGCTCAAAAGGTGAGCGAACTTGACGTTGCGAAGACGTACTTTATCTATTGTCGCTCTGGAAGCAGGACGCACAAAAGTCTTCCTGTGTTTACCTCAGGAGGTATTTCTCGAGTTTATGAACTTGCAGGTGGTATTGCGGGTAATGAACAGACAATTACCTTGGTGCAAGATACTTCTGTGCAGACAGTTGATGAGTATGTTGTAGATACAAGTGACATGCTGGCGAATGGAGCGTTTTCAAAAGCAAAAGAAGCTATCCCTTCAGTGCTTACAGAAACAGAGATTGCTGGTCTCGTGTACATGCGCGAAGAAGAAAAACTGGCACACGATATCTACACAGTGCTCGGAGAAAAGTGGGGTACAAAAATTTTTTCAAACATAGCTATGTCAGAACAGACTCATACTGATGCGGTGCGAGGATTGTTACAGGCATATGAAATTTCTGACCCTGTTGTCTCAAATAGTGTTGGAGTTTTTACATCTCCACAATTACAAAACATCTATACCAAATTACTTGAACAAGGTATGCGCTCTAACACCGATGCGCTTGTCGTTGGGGCGACAGTAGAGGACTTAGATACCTTTGATCTTGATGTTCGCATGAAGGAAACTGTGCGTGAAGATATTTTGAGTGTATATCGTAATTTACAAAAAGGTTCACGTAATCACTTGCGCGCATTTACACGAAATCTTAACTCTCTAGGGAGTACCTATACACCTGTCTATATTTCACAATCTAGCTACGACGCGATCATTGCTGGGCCTCAAGAGCGGGGGCGCAGGTAAGGTGCATAATGGGAGCGAGAAGTGCGTCCGCTTGGTATACTTATTATTATTAAATAACAGGTACCTATGAACATATTTTCTTCATGGACATTTACATGGTGGCAAGCAGGATTACTTAAGTCATGCTGTGTATCGTGTGGCATACTCTTAGCGCTTTACTTTAGTGAGTATCTCGCACCATTTATTATGTTGTGGTGGGTAGTATTTGTCTCTACCGCAGTCTATTTTTTGTATCTATTTATCAAGCACGAATAGTTTATCTATGACTGCTGTACATCCAGAAGTTGCCATTGGCCATGTGCATTTAACGGTTGCTGACCTCGAACGCTCTCTCGCATTTTATCGCGACTTACTTGGTTTTGAAGTGACGACACGATACGGTGCCTCTGCAGTGTTTCTTTCTGCCGGTGGATACCATCATCATATTGGTCTTAATACATGGGCAGGGAAAGGAGTGACACCACCGCCAGCAGGTCACTCTGGACTCTTTCATTTTGCGATTTTGTATCCTTCTCGCAAGGAATTGGCAAAGGTATTAAAAAAAATTACCGATGCACACTATCCGCTCACAGGGACCGCCGACCACGGCGTCTCTGAGGCGCTGTATCTTAATGATCCAGACGGCATCGGTGTTGAACTGTACACAGACAGGCCGCGTTCAGAATGGCGTGTAAAAAATGATGGAGAATTAGAGATGTTTACCGAGCGACTTGATGTTGCGAGTTTGCTGAGAGAATTAGAATAGTATCGACGTGTTGCATCTGTGTATGTGACGCATATAATGCGGTATGGATGCATTATTCTCAACGCCACTCCTCACTGTTTCAAATATAACCATAACTGCATGGCAAGTCGCAGTTTTTCTGAGTGTCATTATTGTTGCCATTGGTGTACGGTGGGTGAGTCGCTTTTTTATTTTTCTACAAACTCGTAGAGGTAAGCTGAGAAAAGAACAAGGGCAAACGCTCGCTCAACTCTCGTCATATATTATTTACGGAATCGGTCTTATTATCGCATTTCAGGTATCTGGTGTTTCGCTCTCGTACCTCTTTGTGGGCTCGGCGGCACTTTTGGTTGGTATTGGATTTGCGCTCCAGCAGTTATTCCAGGATTCAATCTCTGGAGTTATTTTGTTACTTGATAGAAATATAAATATCGGTGACGTAGTTAGTACGAGTGAATATAAAGGAAAAATTCATAGTATCGGTATTCGTACAACTCAACTACTCACCATTGATAATGAGTTCATTATTGTGCCAAATTCAAAAGTGCTCGCGGTGGGTCTCCATGACCTCGCACCCAGTCGTGGCCCGGCGCGGTTTAGAATAAAACTCTCGGTTGCATATGGTGTTGACCCGACGCGTGTACAAAAAATCCTTATCCAGTGTGCTCATGCACATCAAAAAGTGGAACAAACCCCGGAGGCAACAGCAATCATTAAAGATTTTGGAGAAAATGGATATATATTCGAATTGCGTTTTTGGATGACAGAAATTTTTTATAATGAAAATATCCTGAGCGAGATTCGCTATACAATTGCTGAAAGATTCAGTGATGAAGGAATAGTGTTTGCTGTGCCACAGCGAGTCGTGCAACTTACAGCTCAAAAATAATTTGTATGCTCGGACTTATCGGTGCATTTTTTCTTCAAGAGCCACTCGTTGCTGCAGTTGCCATTGGATACGCAGTCTCGAATGGAATTTCTTCGCTCACCATTCATCTGCTCTATGTATCGCTGACTCTTTTCGATATTTTCGCTGGCTACGCGATAGGTTCTTGGGTTTTCAAAAATCATGGAGATAGGAAGCTGTTTGTATTTCTTAAGAAGCAGGCACATATATTCTTCCCTCCAGCTCGCCCAATTGAACGGCGCATTTTGTTTTTTCTTATGAACCCGACGATATTTCCACTTACGCCGTTCCTCCTACCTTTTCTTAATTTTTCTTTCGTTGAGGCTGTGATACTTATGATGCTGAGCAATATTTTGCTTTGGTACATTGGCGTCTGGGGACTTGTCTCTGGATATATGAGCGAGTCTGGATTTAGTTATATGCACGGACTGATGGTTCTCCCACTTCTCCTTGCATTTCTCTGGAGGTTTTTTCGTAAAGATACACATAGTACGTAATTCTGATTTCTGTAGCATACGCGTAATCTTTGTCTCACATAATGCTACAATATATGCATGAGACGAGGTTATGGTGAACAACGTGACACTCAAGCACAGAACGAACACTTCACGGTGACTGGGAGTTCAGAAGTAGATACTCTTGGCCCACAGATGCACGTTGAGCTTCTTAAGTCTGAAATTTCTGCGTATGTAAGTGATAACGCAGGAGGTTACGTCCCCAATATGCGCTCACGCTGGCAACAGTTTAAAAAGGAGCGATTTGAGCATGCTGCATATGGGGAAGATCCAAAACATATTCGCTATTTCGGAATTGTAAAATATTTACAGCAAGAGGGGTTTCGTGTTGTCGGTGAACATTCCGGTAATTATGACGTGGATGGTCATGATAATGTCATCGAAAGTTTTCCTAAACCTGAAGATAGATGGGGTCGTCAAGAGCGAGAAGTGCGCGAAAATTACGGGGAAGATGATGGAGATGTACCGTCACCGTGGCGAGAGACTCCCGATAGATTTAGAGAACTCTATGAACGTACGAGGCGCAGGGAGGATGCGCTTGAGGCGCATGAACGCTGGGTGCGGAATCAGATTGATAAAAGGGATGATGACGAAGATGAGGTCATTGATCGGGAAGAGGTGCCGGGGTCGCTCGAAGACGATGACTTTGACGGTGTGGAGGAAGAAGATGATTTAGAGCCATATATTCCGTTAGCATTAAGCACAGCAGAAGAAAAAGATTTGCAACACTTAATGGATGTACATTCTGTACGCGCAGGTTTAGTTATTTCACGTGTTGATGCTATCGACAAATACTCCGAAGGCTACATGAATTGTCTCGGCATCGCGGCATTCGGCACTGATAAAAAAACAGGGGAGCCGGTGTCACTCCTTGCGCATATAAATCCGGTGCACATGCAGGTTACAGATCCACTTTCTAAAGAATTTGCAAAAAATATCGTTAAGGCCTGTAAGGAGTTGGCGTATGTGTGTGTTCCAGGAACGGTTCAGATAACACTCTTTGGTGGAAAGTTTCATCATAACGAAAGTGCACATAGAGATGCAGAAACTAGCCATGTAGAAAAAACTGGTGATGAGATATATCGGGACGGTATACGTACTATTGCCAAAATTGTTGCATCAGAGTTTGGTGCGCAAGTTGATCCACTTATTATTTCTCAACCGATAACGTATGCGCATAACAAAGTTCATGCGTATGTAGACACAAAAAACAGAACAGTCGTTCTTGCGCGCCCTGAGCATCTACCTAATTTACGTGCATGGGAACGAAATCCAATTCGCGCAAGTGAACTGCTTGCACTTGATGATTACTCAAAAACAAATGATGTATTACTCAATACGCATGTGTTTGGCAAGCGCGGAGACGAAGACGCAATACACCCTCCACGTGGCATTCCAAACGAAGCAGGAAATAAAGACTTTTGGTAATAAAAGTCTGGAAAATAAGTAAGATTGCTTGTACACTATCGAGCATGGATACAAAAAAATGCGTCACCAATTGTGAAAGTTGTCTCATGCCTCTCAGTAAAGACACAGGAGTGCGAGAGTCGGATACTTACTGTAGCTATTGCTTTACAGATGGAAAATTATGCTACGAAGGCGAAGACGTGAAGGAGTTTCAAAAAATATGTTATGAAAGCATGCGAGCTCACGGCATGAATGTCATACTCGCATCATTTTATACATGGTGTATTCGGTTTGCACCACGATGGAAGGGTAAGAAAGCGTAACGTACATTTGCATGGAATCACTACTTGAGGGTCTTTCGCAAATTCAGCCGGCAGAATGGTTGCAAGTGATCGCAGCTGGTGGTGCATGCCTTACCGCCTTTTTCTCATGGAAGGCTGTCATGCATGCTGAAGAGATATCGTTTAAGCCAGTCATTACGCTTGAAGTTTTTTACAAACCTGAAGGTCAGTTTTTAATTTGCAAAATAGCTAATATATCTAAAGAGGGCGACCGCTGGGCGCGTGACATTCATGTGCGTATTTTTGGATTCGGACCAGATAGAAAGGAGGGTGGTGGATATGTCGGGCCAGGTGAGTCGTGCACATTGGTTTTTAAGAATCTTCGCCAAAAGGCATGGACTGGAAAGACGCTTATAGTTTCCTACACGAATTTCAATATGAAAAAATACGAATTACGATATCGATTACCACACGATGCACCAAAAATTACTGATGTGCATACAGAAGATACGGCGCTACAACTTGAGCGAATTGCGTAGCAAAGAGTATTAAAAAGGTCCGTGCGGATGTATACCTATGTCATCTGCCATATGTATCATATTCCAGAATTTTTTAATATATGCTGGGTGAGATTGGGCAAGCTTCAGTAATGAAGGGATACTTTCTGGCGCTCCTTCGACTTTTCGAATACAAAAGGTATTACAATCTCTCACCATATCACCATTCTTTTCAGACCGTCGTTCAATGGTGAGACCTGCATCTTTGAGCAATTCAAAAAAGATTGTTCCCGCGCTATAAATTTCGTGCATTTCAACAAACATGATTCCGCCGGGTGCAAGTTTGGTGTAGAGCGGAACGAAAAGATGATCAAATAAATATGCAAGAGCGTAGGGGTCATTAATCTTTGGAAGTCCGCTTAGTGGTCTAAAAAATACGAGGTCAAGTCTCCCGTCTTTTTGTATGCGCGTATCGAGTTCTTGTAAGAATTGCGCGCGCACAGTGTTTACATACAAGTTTCCCACAACAGTATGAATTGGATGTTCTGGAACTGTGTGTCGCTTTTGCCGGTTGAGAGCAGTTATTGCGATAGTCTCTGCACAGCCGGCATCAGCACAGGGATAGCCTTGACCCATAACGTCAGCACCAATACTTTTGCTATGCGGGAAACGAGCATTCTGTTCGTGTACGTGCGCGCGCACTGCCTCAGGAGTAGAAAGTCCATAAAATGACCACGGTTCGTTTTTTATGAACATACCTTCAAGACGTGTATCAACATGTGTCCAAATTTCAACACCCTGGAGAGATGTGTCAGTAGATACTTTCAGCGCGCCACCTTCCTTTGAGAGCTGATGCATGGTCTGTAGCCATTTTGTTATTGAGCGAATTTGCTGCCGCACCGTTGCATCGCTCTGTGATTTAGGGGCAGATAGGCCTGATGCAATGCGATGCGCAGTATCAAATGCACTGTCCCACGAAGTCCCGCGTTCATTTTTTGGAATACTCAGCAAACTTTCAATTTCTTGTGCCGCAATCTCCATCTCGATTCGTGTCGGAAGTCTCTCGGCTTTTCCATCGGTTGTTTCTTTCATACTAAATTTTAGCGTGCGAAGTACTTTTTATAAAACTTTGTTATAAAGGATTCTTTAATATTTTTCTCAGCATACAGTCGAGTGATTTCTGGAATTGCACGAATACCAGCGTCGTAACCAGCCTGGATAATTAATGGCAGGTTCTTGAAATCCTTAACGTCAAAAGCTTGCAAATCTGGTTCGATTAAAACATGGGCAAGTTGACGCATGGGAACATCACGATGTTGAGAGAATAGAAATATACAGAGATCTATCATATCGGGGAGTGCTTTTGGTGCAAAAGTTTTCTCGTATCCGGTGAGATTTACGCCAATTAATATATCAAGATCCATGTCGGCAAATGCAGACAGGGGAACATTCTCCACCAACCCACCATCTACGTAGAGTTCGCCATCAATTTCAACTGGTGAAAAGAAAATGGGCACACAGGCACTTGCGCGCACCGCTTCAGATATAGAGCCTGAGGAAAATATTTTTTTTCTGCCACGGGCAACTTCGGTTGCAAGGATGCGAAGCGGTATCGAAGTAGACTCAATATTTTTTACAGGAAGAATGTTTTCAAGCAATGTGCCAAGTTTAGTATTTGTAGCGATTCCTAATATGGAATTTGGCATTGATGCGATTTGGAGCCAGCCTAAGTTTTGCGCAATTCTTTCAATTTCGGAAAGTGGCACACCTGATGCAAGGCATGCACCTACCACTGCGCCTGCGCTAGTGCCTGCAATGGCATCTATCTGAATATTGTGTTCAGCAAAGGCTCTGAGTACACCTATGTGCGCCGCACCGAGCACCACTCCACCGCCGAGGGCAAGTCCGATTTTTGGTCTTACATCGTTCATATAATTTTATACGTATAGTATATGCTACTATGTAATTTAGTAAAAAGTTGCGTCAACATGAAATTAAAAAAACCTATGATTGTATTCCTTCTTATCGTAACTCTGGTACTCTTACTATGGACCATAGGCAGTCTACTTGTCGTAAGAAATCTTGAAGAGCCTGCGTACACTATTCTTGAACAAAGAACGGATTACCAGATACGCGCATATGATTCAGTGATTGTCGCGGAGGTTGCTGTTACTGGAGATTATAACGAAGGTTTAAATACTGGATTTAGAGAAATCGCTGACTATATTTTTGGAAATAATACAACAGCCTCTTCAATTGCGATGACGGCCCCTGTGCAAGATTCACTTGAGACAACTCCTACAAAAATTTCCATGACTGTACCCGTACAGGATGTGGAGGAAAGTGGTCAACGTCATATATCATTTGTTATGCCTGCACAATACACGCTCGAAACTATACCGAAACCAAATAACCCACAGGTGCACCTCAAGGTATTACCACGCAAAGTTGTGGCAGTGAAGCGATTCACATGGTATCCAACAAAAACACGCATTCTAAAAAAGAAACATGAACTACAGGAATCTCTCGTTAGAGATGGAGTAGCGCAACTTTCACTACCATTAACAGCATTGTATAACCCTCCCGCATCGGCTCCATTTATACTGCGCAACGAAATTCATATTGACGTTGAGTATAAAAAAAATCAGTAGCGACTACGGTATCCTCCGTGATAGTATGCTGATATGAATTCTCACATAATCACACCTATTATTACGTTTATCGCAGGCATCGCGTTAGTACTTTTGTATATACAATATAACAATACAATTTCTACCGCTTTAGGCGGGATTGCAGCACCAGACGTTGCCTGTACCATGGAAGCAAAGATGTGCCCTGACGGCAGCTCGGTTGGGCGTTCTGGTCCTACCTGTGCCTTTGCAGAGTGTCCTACAGCTCCTGTTTCTGGTGATGCGCCTGTATGGCGTTTTGTTGATGCTGGTGTGACAGATGAGGTAATTCCTCACACGGAAGTCTTCGCCACAATACGGGGGACAGAAGCATCACTTGGGGTGTATTCGGGTAGTTGCTTTGAAAATGAACTTGCGCTCAATACTCCAGAGCATGCTTCAAATAAAAAATTGCCAAATCAAATAGCTTCTGTGGTGTGTTGGTATGCCGGTGGTGGAAACGAGATTGGAATATTTAAGGATGGTGAAGATGTGGTGGTGCGTGTCGGAGACGTAGATGAGGGGTCTGCCGAAGTAGATGGCTTCAGAGGAAATTTTCAAGAAATTTTGCGAGTACTTCCTGTGCAATAAGTTTTGTGTCCTAATTTTTTTTCTGTGTAAGATGCTTTCATCTTTGGCGTCTTCATGTGTAACGAGGTAACTCGTATTACATACACATAATAAACATATTACATGAAGCATACATATACAAAAGCGTTTTCGCTTGCACTCGCATTAGTCGCAATCGTTGCCTCTTCAGGCACGGCATTCGCGGATAACGACCATAATAAAGGCATCGGAAGCATGATGCGTGAAATAAAAATGGTAAAAGTCCAAAAGGAGAATACTCCAAAGCCTGAAGTATCAATAAACTCAAACGGTACCTCAGTAGTTCAATCTGCGGTAGTTACTGGCGTTTCAGGGTCTACATATACTGCAACAACTACACTTGGTACCGCTGTACTTACGTGGAATATTACTACAGACAGCGCAACACAATTTTTAAACAGAGGAAGTAAAGTGATTGTGGCAAGTGATATCGTTGTGGGAGACGTAATAAATGTTAGAGGCACATTCGTAACTGGCTCATCACTTGCACTTAAGGCTACGTCATTACGTGACATGACAAAAGTAACAGTCGTAACGCCACCAGTAGTTTCAACCGACCGACAAATATTTGAAGGGTATCTGTCAGTAGTACCTGGTGCAACAGTCCCAACTACAGCTACTGTTGTTATAAACGGCGCAAACCAAACAATCTCAATTAGTGCTGCCACAGCAATACTCAATAAAGATTGGGCGGGAACATCTCTTACTGCGTTCCAAGCAAACGATGTGGTGCGCGTATTCGGCTACATCCCAGCTGGAAGCTCAGCGGTAACTGCATTGGTGCTCCGCAACACGACACGATAGTACGTCAGTAAAAAATAATATTAAAAAAGTCACGAAAGCGACTTTTTTAATGTGTCATCATGCGTGGTATCCTGCATGAATGAGTGTGGTGCACGTCGTAAAAAAAGCAGTTGTATGGATATACCCAGGACTTGGTGGTTGGCATTTTGTCTATGTACCAAAAGAAATATCTCAGTTGGTCCGCAAAGAGTCACCGCCGACGAAAGGGTTTGGTTTTGTGCCAATCGTTGCAACTGTCGGCTCGACAACATGGAAGACGGTACTTATTTGGTCTTCGAAAGAACAAGTCTATCTTATTGCACTTAAAGCGCTCGTTAGAAAAAAAGAGGGAATCGTTGAAGGGGATAAGATTACGCTTGCGTTTCAGATTGATGGCTGATGTGCACCGATAGTTCTTCTGGAGGCTCAATGAAGCCAATAATAAACTATATGTACGTCTTGTGCAGTTGCGTATTGTGCTTTTTTGCTTTTATGTGCTACTGTACTTAAGTTTTAGAGCTTCTCCACTAACCAGTAAAAAAGTTTGAGGAAAAACGCAGGGTCAAAAACAGGTTCATCATTACACATAACAACAATACTATGAAAGGTATAATCAAAACTCTTACAGACAGAGGATTCGGATTCATCTCTCGCGAAGGCGAGTCGAAGGATCTCTTCTTCCACTCTAAGGAATTGAACGGAGTAGCTTTCGACGACCTTAAGGTTGGCGAAACAGTTACTTTCGAAGTTGAGGAAGGTCCAAAGGGTCTCTCAGCAGTCAACGTTCAAAGAGCGTAAGCTCTTACATAAAAAAGCCCCGTTTCGACGGGGCTTTTTTATTGCACCTTTGTATATGTCATACACGCTTTTGGATATGTGCACTATGAATGCTACAGTGCGGGCGCAATGGCAAAACAAGAACATATACTTACCTTTGAAAAAGTATCATTTGAGCACGGTCCACACCGGCCAATTTTAGATGCGGTTGATTTTCCGATTCGGCGCGGTGCAAAAATTACAGTCATGGGTCAAAATGGGGCTGGTAAAAGTACGCTCTTTCAGCTCATCACAAAACATTTAGAGCCAGAATCTGGGAAAATCGCTCAGGTTCATGGACTTACTATTGCACTTTCACGCCAAGTAATACCGCGCGGAGATTTAGACTTGACTGTGCGTGACTTTTTCCTTAAGTGCTTTTCTAAACCTGTATACGACATTGATCCGAAAATTGATGACGTGCTTGAAGTTGTAAACTTAAAAGGTCACGCGAAAATGCACGACCGCATTGTCCGCAGTTTTTCCGGTGGACAACAGGCGCGTTTACTTTTGGCTTCAGCGCTTATTCAAGATCCTGATCTACTTCTCCTTGATGAGCCGACGAATAATCTTGATCATGCGGGAATTGATCACCTTACAAAATTCCTCGTAGCATATTCAAAAACCGTGATGGTTATTTCGCACGATGCACATTTCTTAAATGCATTTACTGACACAGTGCTCTATCTTGATGTTCGCACCAGAAAAATTGAACAATACTCTGGAAACTACACAGATGTTCAGAAAGATATTGCTGCGCGTATAGAAAAAGAAAATAGAAAAAATGCACAGCTTGAAAAAGAAATTCAAGAAAATAAAGATAAGGCAAACTTTTTTGCTAATAAGGGTGGCCAGATGCGTATGGTTGCAAAGCGCATGCGTATAAAAGCTGAAGAGATGGAAGAGGAGAAGGTTGATGTACGTAAAGAAGATAAAACAATTCGTCCATTCACGATTCCAGTTCAAGAGGGGCTTTCGGGTGACCTCATATCTATAAAGACCTGCAGTATTATTGGTAAAAAGCACAAACCTGAAGAAAAAAAGGTGGGCATTGTTCTCCGTAGGAATAATCATCTCCTTCTGAAGGGTCCAAACGGCATCGGTAAGAGTACGCTACTTGAAGCAATTGCAAGTGAAAAATCTACCGGAAGTACTATCACGAACGGTGTGCGCGTAGGGTACTATCGTCAAGACTTTTCAACGCTTAACTTCGACGAAACAGTACTTTCGTCGCTAAACGGTGTGTCACAAAAAATCAGCGAAGAGCGCATGCGAAGTGTCGCTGCAGGATTTTTACTTACTTCAGAAATAATGCACACAAAAATAGGAAATTTATCTGAAGGACAAAAAGGGCTCGTAGCCTTTGCGCGTCTTGTTCTCGAACAACCGGGACTTCTTATTCTTGATGAGCCAACGAACCATATAAATTTTCGTCACATACCTGAGATTGCGAAGGCACTGGACGCTTATCAGGGCGCTATGATTCTCGTTTCTCACGTACCAGAGTTTGTAAAGCAAATTCGCATTGACACTGTTTTTGATTTGGATAAATAGTACTAACTATTTTTAAGAGCATAACGAGCAGCATCCTGGATGTGTTTAAATCTATCGCTCATTAGTTTTTCGCCACCAAACCAGCGTGTCACACAAACGCATACATTCTTAACCGAGTGCTTCTGCAATTCACGGAGCAGTATCTTACCAGCACCAGTTTCACCGTCGTCTGCGTGCGTTTCGTAGAGTGCGCCGTTATGTTCAATGCGGACTGCGTATGAATTATGACTCGCCGATGCATAGTCACTGTTACTTTTGATTCGCTTTAGAAAACTTCGTATTTCCTTACTATTGGTGACTCGTCCTATCGTTACTGAGTACACTGATCCGCGATCCGTAATGATTTTGTCATATTGCAAAAAGTCTTGTGTAAACTCACGATTGCCTCCGATGTCCATAGCAAGTGTTCGCATGTCCGTATACTAACATTCTGTTATATATTTTTTTTGCTATACTCGTACTATGATAGAAGTTGAAATTCGCGGTCGCATCACCGAGGCCCGTTCGCAAGAACTCCATGCTAAATTTGCGACGAGCGGAACTGTTTTAGAGACACAAGATAGAGAAATGATTCTCCTAAAGGATGTTCCTGGATATTCTTCAAACCCGGTGCTTCGCGTTAATGATGTGCGCCTGCGCTCAACAAATGGTATGTGTGAAGTAATGGTGAAGACAAAAGCCTCTGCTGATAATACTGCGCGTATAGAGAAGTCGTACCCGCTCACTCAAGTGACACTTGAAGAAGCGAAGGAGCTCGCGCGTGCCTTCGGCTGCACTACAGGACAATGGATGCATAGAAAAAAGACTGTTTACGCGGTTGATGGTGTGCATTGGTCATTGGTACAAGCGCCTCCGGATATTTTTTACTTTGAAGCTGAGAAAGAGGTTGCGAGCGCAGAAGATATCTCAGTTGCAGAAGCGGAGCTACGTGTGCACGCGGAACGACTTGGGCTCGAAGTGTTTACGCCAGAACAGACAAAAGATTTTATTGCCATGCTTGGACGGGAGGTAAATAAAGATATTCAGTGGTAGGTAGTTATTATGCAAATACAAAAGTTTTATATACCACTAACGGTAACTCTCGGAACGCTTATGTTCTTTTGGTTCGTATATTGGATATTTTTTTCTGCCGTCGCCATTACCAATGCTCCTCCGCGCGGTGATGTGATAGTAGCGTTTGGCGATAGTCTCACAGTCGGTGTAGGTGCACCATTAGGACAAGATTATGTATCACAGGTTAGTGCTCGACTTGAAATGCCAATACTTAATCGAGGAGTGAGTGGGAACACTTCAGCACAGGCGCTTGCACGGCTAGAAAATGACGTACTCTCTGTACGACCAGACACAGTAATCTTGCTTATCGGGGGCAACGATTTTTTACAGAGTGTAAAAATGGAAGAAACATTTAAGAATATACGTACCATTGTTAAGAAAATTCAAGAAAGTGGTGCTGTCGTTGTGCTTGTGGGAATACGTGGTGGTGTTTTATCTGACCCATACTACGAAGCGTTTGAATCAGTGCATGAAGAATTTGGCACAGCGTTCGTTCCAAATATCATGAAGGGTATTGTGGCGAGGAGTGATTTAATGTCTGATGATCGCATTCATCCAAACGACGCAGGTTATGCGCGATTTGCTGATAGAATTTACCCCGTGCTCGCAGATTTATACAAATAATAAAATAATATGACTATCATTTGGAACAAGGTAACCACAACATCACAAATCGTAGCAATTGTACTTTTTGTGGGGATTTTTTATCTTGGATATGTTTTTGGTAAGGAGGTTCGATCCATCGAAGATACCTATACTTCGACAACGGTTCAGACACGCTAAGATACGAAATGCACGGTAAGAAATTACCACCGTTCACGTCTTTATATCTATAGGCTATACTTAAGCCAATTATAAAGTAATATATTTTTATATGAGACAAACATTAGCTACAATTTCAACGGCAACAGCACTTGGCCTTATGGCAGTTGTGCCTGTATTTGCGCAAACAAGCGCTCTTCCGTCTGCTGACCGCATGATGCCAGCACCAATGGAAAAAAAGATGGTTCGGCCACAATACAATGGTTCTTGTGTCGCGACAGCAGTTGGTGTTCGCGAAGATATGATTATCGCCGCTCGAACTACTCATAACACAGCCGTAGTTGCAGCGCTTGGCGTAAGAAAAACAGAACTTATGGCGGCTTGGAACCAGGCTGATGCAGTAACTCGTCGTACCGCGCGACAGGCAGGGTGGAATAAATTCCGCACCACAACTGAATCTGCACGAAGAATCGTTCGCGCCGATGTCTCCGCAGCGTTTACACAATTTAATGCTTCAGTTAAAGCATGTGGCGTACAATACTCAGAGCAGGCAAGTGCAACAGATACTGTTAACTAACACATACACGCACACTCAAAATAAAACACCCAGTGGGTGTTTTATTTTGAGTGTGCTTTTTCAAACGCAAGAAGCTCACGTTTCATTTTTGCCCCGTGTGCATAGTGTCCATGGGTGCCGTCACTTTTGATGACTCGATGACAAGGAATAGCTAAGCATAAGTAATTTTTTCCTGTTGCGGTTCCTACGGCACGTACTGCCTGAGGACGGCCGATCACACGTGCAATATCACCGTAACTTTTTGTTGTCCCATATGGAATGCTCGCAATAGCACGCCAGACATCTTCCTCAAATGGCGTACCTGCATGAATGCTGATACTAGTAAACTTTCTTAATTTACCTTTTGCGTACGCAGTAAGTTCTTTTGCAACCTTCCGCGTAATGGCGTTCGGCACATCAAGTCCTATTTTTGCAACTTTCGTAATTGTGACGAGTTTTTCTGCCGTTGCCGTTACTTTCATTACACCGAATTGAGTTGTAATGAATTGAATATACATATCTATGCAGAAGCAAGTGTACTTTTAATGGTTTGAATTTCTTCCTCAGTGAGTTGTCTAAACTCGCCGGGGCGCATCTTCAAGAGGCGGACGGGTCCTATGCGCAGTCGCTTTAACATAGTGACCGTAAGTTTTTTTGCATCACACATTCTGCGAATTTGGTGCTTCTTACCCTCACGGAGGGTAATCAAAAAGGATTGTCTGTCGTCACGTAATTCTGTAGTACAAGGAAGCGTTTGTTCGCCGTCAATCTTCATACCTTTTTCCATATCCTTCAAAAGTCCGCCAAATAATTTTTCTCGTGTGCCTACCAGGTATTCTTTTTCTATGAGGTGCTCATTGCTCGTGACTGCACGAGTAATAAGACCATCGCTCGTGAGAAGTAATAATCCTTCACTTGCCTTATCGAGGCGTCCTACAATACTGAGATTTGCAAACTGGGGGAGTAGTTGCCCGATGGTCTTACCTTCGCTTGGATTTGTTGAGCAGACAACGCCACGTGGCTTGTGTATTGCTACGGTCATTTTTGGTTTTTCTGAGTGACCAAGTACTTTTACTATATCCTTTTCAGGATCAATAAGTTGCCCAATAAGTGCCTGCTTACCGTTTACGGTTACTTTCTTTTCTAGTACCAATCGCTCGCCCTCGCGTCTCGAGCAGATACCACGTTCTGCAAGATGCTTTTGGATAATAATCATTGAAGTACTATACCATGCACCAGTGTATACGTATAAAAAAAGTGGCCACACGCGTTGTCGCGAGCAGCCCTCTTAGTGTTTGCGTTTCCGCCATTATTAAGCCTTACGTGGGGGACGCGGCTCTTTTTTGGCTTGGTCACGGAGGAACTCCGCAACATCTTCCTTTGTCGCCGGCTCTACTGTAAGAAAGTAGGCCTTGGACTTCCTCCCGGAAGTTTTGAGGAATACCATCGCTGTTTGCGCTTTACCGCACATGCAATGGCAGATGCCGTTCCAGCGTTGGCGCGATTTCCCGCGCTTTGCCAATCCGGACTTTCCGCTTTTCACTTCAGCTTTTCCAGTCATGATGACCCCTTTCTCCTGGTAAGCAGGTAAATCGTACTCCTCGTCTTCATAGAATGCAAAGGTGTGGGTTACAGTCATAACGAGGTCATATTTTTTGCTATGATGGCGACATGCTTGAATCGCTCGACACACTTATTGCAGACCTCGGTGGTTTTGTAGTTATCACGGTTGCAACACTTATTGCACTCCTCGCACTTGCACTTATTGGGCTTGCGTATGTCTCTACGCAATCACGTCGCAAGATGTATCAATACTCATCTACGATTAATGGTGATCTTGAAGAAAGTAGAAATAGACTCGCAGCCGCTGAAAAAATTGGACACTTCGGAAGCTTCATTTGGGACTTCCAAACCAACCAACATTTCTGGTCTGATGAAATGTATGCACTCCACGCAACGGATAAGCGTATGCACCGGACAGCACCAACGCTTGAAGAATTTTATGCAATGATTTTACCTGAAGACAGAGAGCGTGCAAAAGCTGAGATGGTAAAAGCGATGAAAACGTCAGGTGAATTTGAAGTTAATTATAGAATAGAATTGCCTACACGCGCGATTCGTTCGCTTACATTGAAAGGCAAAATACTCACCGTTCCCGGAGACAGAGTGCATCTCGTACATTCGATTCAGGGAACAGTGCATGATGTTACTCGCGAGAAAGAAATTGATAGAGCGAAAACCGAGTTCGTTTCTCTCGCGTCCCATCAACTTAAAACACCGCTCACTTCTATAAACTGGTATGCAGAAATGTTACTTGATGGCGATGTTGGTGCCCTGAACGCCGACCAAAAAAAGTATATTCAAGAAATGTATGACAGTAATCAACGTATGGTTGATCTCGTAAACTCGCTCTTGAACGTATCCCGCATCGAATTGGGAACTTTTTCTGTAGAGCCTGTGCCTACTGATATTGTCGAAATGGCACGCAGTGTCATAAACGAACAGATGCCTACCATTACACAACGCAAGCAAAAGCTAACTACTCATTTTGGTGACAATATTCCTATGATTCCTGCAGACACAAAGTTGTTGCGTATGGTATTACAGAATTTACTTTCAAACGCAATAAAATATACTCCAGAAGGTGGTGCAGTTGAGTTTGAAGTGGTACTCGGCTTACGCAAAAATACTATTGCTATTCGTGTTACTGACACAGGGTGCGGTATTCCAGAAAATCAAAAGGATAGAATTTTCTCAAAACTATTTCGAGCAGATAACGTGCGCTCACAGAACGTGGATGGTACCGGTCTCGGTTTGTATATCGTAAAATCAATCATAGAGCACTCGCATGGAACGGTTTCCTTTATATCTGAGGAGGGGAAGGGCACATCTTTCTTCGTCACTCTGCCACTTGATGGTATGGAAAAAAAGGACGGTGCACGTAAGCTCGCGTAACCATGGATGCTACTTAGACACACCAGTATTAATACTATATAATTACAACACTATGGAAGAAGCCACAAAAAAGAAAATTTTACTCGTTGAAGACGAACCGGCAATTTCTCGCGCAATGCAGGATAAGCTTATAAATGAAGGCTTTGACGTAACAGCTGCGCGTGATGGCGAAGAAGGCTATGCTCTTGCCGTACAGAACCACCCAGACCTCATTCTTCTTGATGTAGTGATGCCAAAAATGGATGGCATGAGTATGTTAATGAAGCTTCGAGGCGACGACTGGGGGAAAACGGCTAAAGTTATTTTTCTTACCAACCTATCTGAGATGGAAGCTGTCCAAAAATCTACAGAACTTGGCGTGTTTGATTATATTGTCAAAAGTGACTGGAAGCTCTCAGATGTGGTAAAGAAGGTGCGCGAAAAACTTGGCTAGTATTCACTTTATTTATTACCGAAAGATATACCATGGATCACTCACGAAAGAAGACAATACTTATAGTAGAAGATGAAGATGACCTCGCGCGAGCGATGAAAACAAAGCTACTCGGTGAAGGCTTTGCAATTGTTACTGCACGAACTGGTGACGCAGGACTTACTGAAGCTCTAGACAACAAACCAGAGATAATTTTGCTTGATGTTGTCATGCCGAATATGAGCGGTCTTGAAATGCTTGAGGAATTGAGAAAGGATAGTTGGGGCGCAACCGTACCCGTCATTGTTCTTACCAATCTTGAAAATAAAGACGCGAGACAAAAGGCAACTGACTTGCAAGTGCTTGAATATTGCGTAAAAAATGAAACTAAACTTGCAGAGATTGCAAAAAAGATTCATGCCCAGCTCGGCTAATTTATAACTTTAAAATATACGTATGGTCTCACTCAACACATACCTTAGTAGTATCTACGGTCGGATGGCGGCAGCACTCGTGCTCTCTGCGGGTACTGCATGGCTTACCGTACATTCTCCGCTTATTGCAGTACTGCAAACACCCGTTCTTTTTTATGGAATTGTTGCAGTTGAACTTGCACTTATGTTTGGTGTGCAAATGGCAATACATAAAATATCTACCGCTACTGCGTCTGGACTCTTCATCGCGTATGCTGCACTTAACGGTATTACCATGTCAGGATTTCTTCTCTACTTCCTCACAAAAAACTTCTCACTCGTTGTTGTTATTTTCCTTGTTGCCGCTTCAGCATTTACTGCACTCGCGTTTCTTGGTCACATAACAAAGCATGACATGAGTGGCTGGCGTACATTTCTTTTTGTGGCAGTGTGGGGCATCTTTTTCTCATCACTCGCAAACATGTACTTCCAAAATAGCCTCCTAGACATGATTATCTCTGCGGGTGCATTGCTGGTATTTTCTGCACTTACCGTGTATGACGCACAGTACTACAAACACCTCCACGCGACACTGACTAGTGTCGAACAGCAAGGAAAGGCGATAACACTGGGTGCATTGCACATGTACATAAACTTCATTATGATTTTCCAAAATCTTTTGAATCTTGCCGGCGACCGAGAGTAAGTCTCACGTGTAAAATTCTATACAGTAAGCCGTATTGACCAAATGGGCTAAGTCGCGTATGCTACTCGCGACTTCCTCCATGTTTCGGAGGTTTTCTTTTTATAGATTTAACACAAATTAGTAGTATGGATATTCGAAACATTGCCATCATCGCGCACGTTGACCACGGAAAGACAACTCTTACTGACGCACTCTTGCGCCAGAACGGTGCTGTATCTGACGCGAGTGCATCTATGGACTCAAATACTCTTGAAAAAGAGCGTGGTATTACTATTTACGCAAAGAACACCGCACTTTTTTATAAAGACACAAAAATCAACATTGTTGATACACCAGGTCACGCAGACTTCGGTTCTGAGGTAGAGCGTGTATTGCGTTCAATTGACTGCGTGCTTTTGATTGTGGATGCTCAAGAAGGTCCAATGCCACAAACGCGCTTCGTCTTGAAAAAATCACTCGAACTCGGACTTAAGCCAATCGTTGTCATCAACAAAATTGATAAACCAGCTGCGAACCCTGCACTCTGTGAAGAGCAAGTATTTGATTTATTTGTTGAATTGGGCGCATCTGATGAGCAAGCAGAGTTTCCGGTTATCTATGCTATTGGACGACAAGGTATCGCAAAGAAAAATCTTGCAGACGAATCAACAAATCTGAACCCACTTCTCGATGAAGTGTTAAAGCATGTTCCTGCAGCGCCACAAAGTGATGCTTCAGTACCACTTCGCCTCCAGACGTTTAACCTCGCGTACGACAACTTTCTTGGGCGTATGGCAGTCGGACGCGTATACGACGGTGTATTGAATACAGCATCGACCGTTGTAATCACAAACAATGAAGGAGTGACCCGTAAAGGAAAGATAACGAAGATGTTCACTTTCAAAGGATTTGAGCGCGTTGAAGCGGAAACTGTAGGTGCAGGAGATATTGTGATGATTGCCGGTATTCCTGATATTACTATTGGTGAAACTGTCAGTGACCGAGACGGTGCAGTGCCATTGCCACCAATTCATGTTGATGAGCCAACGATCTCACTTAACTTTTTGGTTAACAACTCACCGTTTGCTGGTAAAGATGGAAAGTTTGTAACTTCACGTCAAATTCGCGACAGACTTGAGCGTGAGCTTGAAATCAACGTTGGATTGAAAGTAGTATTTACGTCGCCAGATGCATTTGAAGTTTCTGGACGTGGCGAGTTACATATTGCGATCCTCCTCGAGCAGATGCGACGTGAAGGATTTGAAATGCAGGTATCTCAGCCACGTGTTATTACTCGTGAAGAGAATGGACAAAAAGTTGAACCGTTTGAAGAGGTGACTATTGATACTCCAAATGAGTACCAAGGTGCAATTATTGAGCGCCTCGGTATGCGTGGATTCATGCTCACTAACATGGTGATGAAGGATACGACTACACGCATCACCCTTGAAGGACCAACACGTGGACTTCTTGGATACCGCGGGCAATTCGTCATTGATACAAAGGGTGAGGGTATTCTTTCTTCACAAGTCATTGGTTTCAAGCACTTCACCGGTACTATTCAAAAGCGTGTAGTAGGTTCAATGATTTCTATGATGTCAGGAACATCAATCTCATTCGCATTATGGAACTTGCAAGACCGTGGACTTTTGTACATTGGTCCACAAGTAGAAGTATATGAGGGTATGGTCATCGGAAACACTTCGAAAGGAGAGGAGATGGTTGTGAACCCAATTAAGGGTAAGCAACTCACTAACATGCGCGCATCTGGAACTGATGAGGCCGTAAAGCTGACACCGCCATTTACCATCACTATTGAGCGAGGACTTGAAATTATGAACGACGATGAATATTTGGAAATTACTCCAAACTTCACACGTATCCGTAAGCAAGGACTTACAGAAAACGACAGAAATAAATCTAAGAGATAATTAAAAATCTGCCTTCGGGCAGATTTTTTTTAAGAAAAGAAATTTGGGGTACACGCTACGGGCGCGAAGTGTGTACCCCGGGTCTTGCTCGTGTGAGCAACTACATGCGGACTGCCACCGGGGAGGACGGGAGTTTTTTCCGCACGGACCAACCTTGAGCGTACTCCTTAGAAGAACAGATGTCAAAGTGATTTGCTATACTAGTCCTATGAGGCTCATATATATCGCATCACTCTCGCTTTTCTTTGTCGCTTCACCGGTTCTTGCAGTGAGTATATCCGTGATGCCAGAAGTGATTGAGCAAGGGTCTCCTGTGCTTATTCGCGTACATGATGTACCGGCTGGGAGCACTGTCTCTCGCGTAACTATTGGTGCAACCTCAGTACCTGTTTTTACCTATCAGTCTATACCATCAGCACTCTTTGGCGTTCCACTCACGGGTACCGTTGGTTCCCGCACAATTACAGCACAGCTTTCTAATGGAACTGCAGTTACGCACGAACTAATAATTAATCCTCTCATAAAAGAAACGCGTGTAAACCCGCCAGTTCCTGTAAAGTTGGGAGGGAATGGGGTGAAGAATGAGTTGCGCATCGTGAGTGTTTTGGAGAAGGAAAACTTTGCTATCTCAAACCTCTTTACGCAACCCAAGGTGTTGTGGAAAAATGGATTTGTGCCACCACTACTTGCACCGATAGTGACTGATACATTTGGATATATACGTACTGGTTCCGCCTCTACCATTACCCATAAAGGAACTGACTATAGAGCGAAAGAAGGTACTCCGATTATCGCCATGAATAAGGGTATCGTGCGTCTATCGAAAAAATTTACAGTCTATGGCAATACCGTTATCATTGACCATGGACTCGGTGTGCAAACGCTGTACATGCATTTGTCGAAATTAAAGGTAGCGCACGGTCAACTTGTTGAGCAAGGTACTGTTTTAGGATACTCAGGAAAAACTGGCTATGCAGAAAGACCGCATCTTCACTTAAGTGTGCGTATCAATGGCGCTTCTGTCGATCCGCAGAAATTTTTGAGCTTATTTGCAAAGTAACTTCAATAGTAGGTTGTATGAAAATAATTTTAGGTTCAGCATCGCCACGGCGTAAAAAAATACTCACCAAGCTAGGCCTGGACTTTGAAGTTGTTCCCGCAGATATCGACGAAAAAAGCATACGGCATGATGTTGCCGAAACGCTTACGCGCGAGTTGGCACATGCAAAATCACGCGCAGTGCGAGCAAGGTTGGGTGGCCATGGGTTAGTGATTACCGCTGACAGCGTTGTCGAATGTGAAGGGAAGATATTCGAAAAGTCATCAAGTGTAGAGGAGTCTCGGAGCTTTCTACTACATTTTGTTGGGAAAAAAGTTTCTGTCATTACTTCGCTTCTTGTCGTAAATACTGAGACAGATGCATCTGCAGAAAACACCGATGCAGGGTGCGTCTATCTTTCCGAATTACCAGAAGATGTGCTTGCAGTTGCGAGTCGTAATGGTTTTGAACAGGGAACTGCAGGTGGTTTTGATATTAATGACCCTATCCTTACAGACTATATTGTCACTTCCGGCGACGCAGAAACAATCACGGGAATGTCATCCCGTATTCTCTTGGAACTTCTCAGTAAGGTTACTGAGCGCTAGCTCTCACGTCGTACCAAAACTACTCTTCTCTAAAGGTGGTAATAGTCATTGTCTGATTGTGCAATTCGCATTTCTTCTCAGTAGAAGTAACCGGACAGAGCTCACCGTAAGAGTAAAATCCTGTCATTGCAGCAACATCACCAAGAATTGCACGGACCGCTTCGGTCTCTTCTTTTGAGCGTTCCTGGAGTACGAGTTTTCGCCCGACACAACTCACGAGTAATGCTAGCTCAGGCTTCTGAGTTCCTAATGCTTCAATACTCATTGAACCAGCACTTGAAGCTCCGTCGATAAGTCTTTCAAAGTTTGCCTTCATCAGTGTTGCTTGAATACCGATTGGCATATCACCGGCAAATGTCATGCTCTGCGTAGCCTCATCGATGCCGAGAATGGTTCTCACCACTTCATGTTCTTTGCCGTTAGTTACCATGCGTAATCTGAGTGGGAACAAAAGTGCTGTGCTCGGCAATCCTGCTGCCTGATCTCCTAAGAGTTCCTTGTAGAGCGCAAGTGCAGGTTGTCCGTCAAGTTCGTACAGAACATTGTTATGCGATTTGGTAATTGTTCGTTCAGCGCCAAATGAATCCCATCCACCAAATGATCCATAACCAACATGAAGAGCAGAACCGTAAAAACCAATAGCGACGATATTGCCTTCGCGTCCCGGTTCATTAAATCCTACAAGTGTTTTTTTGAATTCTGCACCATCGCCAACAAGGCCGCCAGTGACCGCAACAGACGTAGGAAGAAAGCTATTTAGCCCAGAAACGAGCTGTGTGCCGTTTACAATTCTTCCGTCAGAAAAAACCATAACGTGTACAAGATTCTCATGTGAGAGTTGCCCTGCAAGTCTTTTGCCGGCATCGTAACTCTCAGCGTATGTTCGTATCTCGGTCGTGGTAAATGCAAGGGTTGTTTTTTCCAAGTGAATCGCGGTGACTGACAGAGAGTTATCTGAAACATTCGTATCAAAAATTTCTCCCGCAGTCGAGCATGTTACCATCTGTGCACTTGGGTACTTGTCGCGCACCTGCTTGAAGAGTGTGTTGTCTTCGAGAAGTCGTCTACCGCCAAATACCATAACCCACTGCGCATCTCCAGCGAGTGTTCTAGTTTCAATATTTTTCCAGCCATCTTTCTCAGTCCAACTGCTTTGTTCTGTGGTAATCATAGTAACTATTTATTAAGTATACCTATAATGTATCACGTATTTCGCTGTTGTATCTAGTGCTGTCTTCAAAATGCACTATACGCAATCAGATACAATGGTACAGTGACTACTATCATGGAAAAAGAACAGTTAAGAACGATGTACATTGATATGTACAAAAAAAAGGACATTTGTGCCTACACCGTTCACGCTTTCGAATTACTCACCCATGCACCTGATTTTTTGCGTGCAGCACACGTGCTTGCATTTGCACCTCTCAATCGATTTGAAATACCCTACATAGCGTTCATCATGCATGCATTTCCTAATAAGCAGTATTACTTTCCTCGCATATCTGTTGTAGATGGGTCAATGACTTTCCACCACGTCACCGCACTCAGCGAATTGAGTACGGGGACATTTGGGATTCAAGAGCCGGAAGTATCTGCGGTTGTCTGGGACGAAGATGTGAGTACCGCATGTATGTTCGTGCCAGCACTCGCATTAAGTAGGGAGGGTGTACGACTTGGCCATGGCAAAGGGTACTATGACAAATTTCTTTCATCTCGAAGCGCACTCTCAACACTGTGCGTCGTACCCGATTTCGCGTTTGCAGAAAAATTGCCACGAGAGTCACATGATATACCTGTTCGTCATTCATTTTCTGCATATATATAAATCTTTTGCTCAATATGTGTGTTGTGCTATAAATGCCACTTATGCAAATTGTCATACTTGCTGCAGGAGAAGGGAAACGCATGCGTCCACTCACAGAGCATGTGCCAAAACCGATGTTGAAAATCGACGGCAAAACAATCATCGAGCATATTCTTGCCGTGCTCCCTCAAGACGTAGACGAGGTTATTCTTGTTGTCGGGTATCTGAAAGAATCAATCATGGACTATTTCGGTGATTTTTTTGAGGGACGACGTATACGATATGTAGTTCAAGAAAAACCTCTCGGCACAGGACATGCACTGTTTGAGTGTCAAAAGTTACTCTCGGGACGATTTATGGTGATGATGGCTGACGATTTACATTCGTCACGAGATATTACTGCACTCCTCGGTGCCGGAGATAATGGCATTTTGGTTAAAGCGGTTGCAGGCACGTTTACCGGAGGGAAGATGGTAATGAACGAATCGCAAGAGCTGACCGCTGTTCTTGAAGGAACTCATACTGAAGGGCAGGGATATGTAAATGCTGCTGTCTATGTACTTACGCCTGAGATTTTTAACTACCCACTTGTTGCAATTAAAGATGGTGCAGAATTTGGCCTTCCACAAACTATTGTTACGATGGCACGCACAACGCCTGTAAAACTTGTGCCGAGTCATGACTGGACACAAATAACCGACGCTGCAGATTTTGCTCGTGTTACCGCTTCGTTACAGAAATAGCCTTACATAGAGGCTTAGATACTAGACACTATTTTTTTGTATAGCGCCACTACACAAAAGCTACAGTTTGTGCTATGTTTATCCCGATTTTATGGAACAAACAACCGGACATGTAGCGTATGTTTTGCCAACCGAACGTGATGGTGTAGTACATGCACCGGATACCACTACTGGTGCCCAGGCACTCGTTGCACCTATCGATGAACACAATGCTACCGCTACGCATGTAACTGAACCAGCGCACAAAGAAGGTGGCATACACGTTGCACTTAAAGCGGAACAATTGGGAACGTGGATGGGGATACCTGTAACTAACACGCTCGTCACGTCACTCGTTGTGTCCTCTGCACTTATATTTTTCGGATGGCTCATTGGACGTTCAGTAAAGATGGTTCCGGGAAAGATTCAATTGCTTATGGAAGAAATATTTTCATATGTTGAAAGTTTTGTATCTGCAACACTTGAAGATGCGCAACTCGCAAAAAGATATTTCCCTCTTCTCATGAGTATATTCCTGTTCGTGGCCATTTCTAACCTTGCAGAATTTATACCAGGCGTCGGCTCTGTCGGTTTCTATAAGGGACATGAATTTATTCCACTTTTCAGAAGTATAAACACAGACCTTAATTCAACCCTCGCACTGACGATTATTGTCGTTGTGGTTATTGAAGCAGCGGGTATCGTTGCCCTCGGTTTTTGGCACTACATGAGTAAGTTCGTTAACTTCTCATCCCCAGTCAACTTTTTCGTGGGTATTGTTGAATTGGTAGGTGAGTTGGCTCGTGTTGTATCGTTTAGCTTCCGTTTGTTTGGAAATATTTTCGCGGGAGAGGTTTTGATAGGTGTCGTCACGTACTTTGTACCGTACATTCTTCCGGTACCACTCATGGCGTTTGAAATGTTCGTTGGTGTGGTTCAGGGAGCAATATTTATGTTGCTGACCTTGTTCTTTATAAAACTGGCGACAACGGAGGTGCACTAGTGTTTACCGTGCGGTAGATAGTAGTGCGTCTCTGTGATAGAGTTCGCGCAATTAATTATTAAAAGTTAAGTAAAAAGTATGGATACAGAATCAACAAAATTAATCGCTATGGCAATCGCAGCAGGTCTCGGAGTTTTCGGACCAGCTCTTGGTGTAGGTCTTATTGGTAAAGGTGCAATGGAGGCTATCGGCCGAAACCCTGAAGCAACAGGAAAGATTGTTTCAAACATGATTTTGGCAATTGCCTTCGCTGAAGCGCTTGGTATCTTGGCTATCGTTGTCTCATTCATCATTAAGTTCGTCTAGTACTACGTATGGGAGAGCTTATTAGTACATTTGGGCTGAACTGGGGACTTCTGATTATTCAGATGGTTAACTTCGGCGTGCTTCTCGTTGCGCTTAAATATTTCTTGTTTAAGCCAGTTATGGGAATGCTTGAAGAGAGAAAGCAAAAAATCGCACAGGGAATCGCAGATGCTGAAGCGGCCGCGAAAAAAAATGCTGATGCAGAAATCGAAAGAAAAGCTGTTATTGCCGAAGCGTCACTCACTGGTGAGCAAATCGTTGCTAAAGCGGCACTCCGTGCAGAGGAAAAAGGTGCGCTCATTGTTACTGATGCTGAAAAGCGTGCGCAATCACTAACAAACGATGCGGCACTCCGTGCCCAAGAGACAAAGGATAAGGCTCTACGCGAGAGTAGAGAAGAGATTGCAAAAGCAGCAATTCTTGTAGCCGAAAAGGTCTTGCGCGGTGAAAAAGAGTCTGTAAAAAGCGTAACTAAATAATGTAGTATGATGGATGCCGAGACAGTAGCACACGCAGTCAGTGACCAACTTATGGCGGGGCAAGAGCCTGATGCTGTTTTTGCTGGCTTGCTCCGTACCCTAAAGGAACGTGGTGCAACAAGACTATTGCCTCGCATCGCAACTGCGTATGAGCGTATCGTTATGGTAAAGAACAGAAACTTGCCACGCATTGTAGTTGCGAAGCGAAAAGATACTTCTCGCGCAGTGGAGGTGGCACTCGCCACATTTCCTGGCATCACCCCAGATGATATTCAGGTTCAATACGACGATACACTCATTGGAGGATTTAATGTGGAGCATAAGGGCCGACGCCTATCACAGAGTTACAAGTCGGCATTGCTTCGCTTATATCGAAATATAACGAATGGAGATATTTAATAGACATACCTTAGAAGATTAATAACACACCATGGACACGATTATTTTAGAAAAAATAAAAAAAGAAATTGCGCAGTTTGCGCATACAGGCACAGCTGAAACAATAGGTACTGTTGTACGTGTTGGTGACGGCGTTGCAGAGGTTGAAGGTCTCACTAATGCCATGATGATGGAAATGGTGCGATTTGAAACTTCTGATAAGAAGTCACTCAAGGAGGCAATGAGCGATACAGACACTCTCTTTGGATTGGTTCTAAACTTGGAAGAAGATACCGTGAAAGTGGTGGTGTTGGGTGAGGTAAGTCGTGTATCTGAAGGTATGAAGGTTGTATCAACAGGGAAAGTACTCTCTATTCCTGTTGGAGAAAATGTAGTTGGTCGCGTCGTCTCTGCACTTGCTGAGCCAATCGATGCGAAGGGGCCAATCGCAAATCCAAAATTTGTGCCAATTGAACGTCAGGCATATGGCGTTATGGATAGAAAATCAGTGCATGAACCAATGCACACGGGTATCAAAGCAATTGACTCAATGATTCCAATCGGACGTGGTCAGCGTGAGCTCATTATCGGTGACCGTTCAACAGGAAAGACGACTATTGCGATTGACACTATCATAAACCAAAGAAACGAACCAAAAGAAAAGCGACCGATTTGTGTGTATGTTGCTGTTGGACAGAAAGAAAGTAAAACAGCGCGCATTATGGCACAGCTACAAGAGGCAGGTGCTATGGAATATACGGTTATCGTCTCTGCTCCAGCATCAGCCCCAGCAGCAATGCAATACCTTGCGCCGTTTACTGGTGCTGCAATTGGTGAATATTTTATGGACAAGGGCATGCACGCCCTCGTGGTGTATGATGATCTTTCAAAGCAGGCGGTTGCATATCGTGAACTTTCTCTCTTGTTGCGCCGACCACCGGGACGCGAAGCATATCCGGGAGATATTTTCTACTTACACTCACGTCTTCTTGAGCGAGCTGCAAAACTTTCTGACGCAAAAGGAGCTGGTTCACTTACAGCACTCCCAATTATTGAGACTCAAGAAGGTGACGTCTCTGCGTACATTCCTACAAACGTCATCTCAATCACTGATGGTCAAATTTTCTTGGATGCAGGGCTCTTCAACAAGGGTATTCGTCCGGCGATTGACGTAGGACTTTCAGTTTCTCGCGTCGGTTCTTCTGCGCAAACAAAAGCTATGAAAGGTGTTGCAGGTACACTTCGTCTTGAGCTCGCGCAGTTCCGCGAACTTGAAGCATTTATGCAATTTGCTCAAGATCTCGACGAGGCAACATCAAAGCGTATTGATTCAGGTCGTCGTATGGTTGAAGCACTCAAGCAATCAAACGGCAAGCCTATGTCATTTGAATCACAAGTGGTTGTACTGTACGCAGCGATTACAGGAGTCTTTGGCAACATGCCAGTAACGAACGTGCGCCCAATGGAAATAAAGCTTGTAGAATTTATGGAAGGTCAGCACGCTGATATCCTTACTGTAATTAAGGACAGTACTAAGCTTGAGGATGAGACCAAGAAGCGCCTTGATAATGTGTTCGGAACTTTCCGCGACTCACACCCAGAATTGCTTAAATAGTCTACGAGTAACTAATCATTAGAAAATGTCTCTCAAGCACATAAAACTCAAGATTCAGTCAGTCAAAAAAACCGCAAAGGTAACGCGGGCTATGGAAGCTGTGTCTGCAGTAAAGATGCGCAAAGCACAAGAGCGTGCACTCGGCAGTAGAGGGTATGCACGTGCTGCGATGAGAATTCTTTCACAGGTTTCTGGTTCTTTGGAAAAATCCCAGCATCCTTTGGTGGTTGAGCGTGAAGTTGGAAAGACAGTCATTGTTATTGTGACGAGTGATAAAGGGCTTGCAGGTTCATTGAACGCATCGGTCCTAAAGACGGTGCAGTCAATTGTGAAAGAACAAAATCTTTCAGCAAGTGATGTTGAGGCACTCTGTATCGGGCGCCGCGGTCTCGAATTTGCTCAGCGCCGTGGATTTAAGGTTGTATATTCAGAAATAAACGTTTCTGATAATATCTCAATTGAATATTTGCAGGAAGTTGCAACGACAATCATAAATATGCAGACGGCGGGCGTAAGTAAAAAAGTTTACATTGTATACACAAACTTTATTTCTACATTTGAACAAAAGGCTGTAGCACGAAAAATTCTTCCACTCTCGCAAGATGCGATAAATCAAATGGTTACAGAGATTGTTCCTAAAAAAGGGAAATTCTCACAAGTAGCGACGAGCGATGCAAAGATTTCTGGAGAATATTTGATAGAGCCAGATCAGACGTCAGTATTTAATATGGTTCTTCCATACCTTGCAAACATTGCGGTCTTCCACGCGCTCGCAGAATCGAAGGCGTCTGAGCATTCTGCGCGTATGGTTGCCATGAAGAATGCGACAGATAAAGCCAAAGAAATCGCCCACGAACTGACGCTTGAATTCAACAAGAAGCGACAAGCGGCGATTACTGCGGAAGTTTCTGAGATTACCAGTGGTATGGAGGCGATGAAGTAGTTTATTTTAATTATTATAATTTTATTATTATGAAAGGCACAATTACACAAATTATCGGACCAGTTGTAGACGTTCGCTTTGATGAAGGACTTCCTGCAATTCAAAACGCACTTACTGTTGCGACTGCAACAGGCACACTCACCCTCGAAGTTGCACAGCACGTTGGCTTGAACCGCGCACGCTGTATTGCGATGCAAGATACGTCAGGATTGACGAGAGGACTCGAGGTGACTGACACTGGTGCCGCAATTTCTGTGCCTGTAGGTCAGGCATCTCTTGGGCGTATGTTCAACGTTCTTGGAGATGCAATTGACGGTAAGCCTGATGTTAAGGCAAACGTAAAACGTCTTCCGATTCACCGCAAACCTCCAACATTCGCAGAGCAAAGTACAAAAGCTGAAATTTTTGAAACTGGCATTAAGGCAATCGACCTTATGACACCGTTCATAAAAGGTGGTAAGTCAGGACTCTTCGGTGGTGCTGGTGTAGGTAAGACTGTGCTCATCACAGAACTCATTCACAACGTTGCAAGTGAACACGGAGGTTACTCAGTGTTTGCCGGTGTTGGTGAGCGCGTCCGTGAGGGAAACGACTTGTATCACGAAATGGCAGAGTCTGGAGTTCTCGATAAGACTGCACTCGTGTTTGGTCAAATGAATGAAGTCCCAGGTGCCCGCGCTCGCGTCGCGCTTTCAGGACTTACTATGGCGGAGGCCTTCCGTGATGAAGGAGGAAAAGACGTACTCTTCTTTATGGATAACGTGTTTCGCTTTGTGCAGGCAGGTTCTGAGGTGTCATCACTCCTTGGTCGTGTGCCATCAGCCGTGGGATACCAGCCTACACTTGCTACAGAAATGGGACTCTTGCAAGAACGCATCACTTCAACAAAGAATGGTTCTATTACGTCAGTACAAGCGGTGTATGTGCCAGCTGATGACGCAACAGACCCAGCTCCCGCAACAACATTCGCACACTTGGACTCAACTGTGGTGCTCTCACGTCAACTCGCATCATTGGGAATTTACCCAGCTATTGATCCGCTTGAATCTGGTTCAACAGCGCTTACTCCTGACATCGTAGGAGAAGAGCACTACCGTGTTGCAAACGAAGTGAAGCGTGTACTGCAGCGCTATAAAGACTTGCAAGATATCATTGCAATCCTTGGTATCGAAGAACTTTCTGAAGAAGATAAACAGTTGGTGTACCGAGCGCGTAAGATACAAAAATTCCTCTCACAGCCATTCTTCGTTGGAGAAGTCTTTACCGGACGCCCAGGAAAATATACCTCACGTGAGGACACTGTCCGCGGTTTCGCAGAAATTCTTTCAGGTAAACACGACGACAAGGACGAACAAGTGTTTTACATGAAGGGAAGTATTGATGAGATAAACGGCTAGCCATGAGTTTGCACGTCACCATCGCAACTGTAAGTGACACCCTTTTTGACGGGACGGCAGATAGTGTGCTTGTACCAGGAACAGGTGGAGAAATGGGAATTCTTGCAAACCACGAACCACTTATTACGACACTTAAGTCAGGCGTAGTTACTGTGACTGTTGGAAAAGAAAAATTTACCTTTCCTGTAACTCAAGGCGTACTTGAGGTGTCAAATAGCGTTGCCTCGATTCTAATTTAGTAATCCTTTCTGTCTCAGGTAGCTTTTCGCGTTTAGCGCGCTATGCTATATGTACACTTACACACAGTATGATTCTTATACTCAATTTCGGTAGTCAATTTGCGCATTTAATTGCAAGACGAGTTCGTGCGCTTGGAGTGAAAGCAGAAATTGTTCCGCATACTATTACGGCACGAGAAGTTCATGAAATGGGCGCAATAGGAATAATTTTTTCTGGTGGTCCCTCGTCAGTTATAGAAGGTGGCCCACGCGCTGAAGATGCACTCCTCACTCTTGGTATCCCTGTACTCGGTATTTGTTATGGGCATCAGCTTATTGCTGATATGTTGGGAGGTATCGTTGTAAAAGGTATCCACCATGAATTTGGGAAAGAAATTGTCGTTACAAAAAAGGCAACGGCACTTCTCGCCAAAGTGCCAAAAAAGCAGATTGTGTGGTTCTCTCACGGTGATCAGGTGTCAAAACTTCCAGATGGATTTACGACGAATGCGTCTACAAAAGCATGTGCCCACGCAGTGTACGCCGACGAAAAGCAAAAAATATTTGGATTACAATTTCATCCAGAGGTTTCGCATACTGAATATGGTGAGCAAATTTTTAAAAATTTCGTACGTACGATCTGTAAAGCAAAAAAAAATTGGCAGATTAATTCTGTCGCAAAATCTATCGTACATGATATACGAAATGAAGTAGGCAAGGAACATGTCCTCGTTGCACTTTCTGGCGGTGTTGACTCGCTTGTCGCTGCAACGTTACTGCATGAAGCAATTGGTAATCGCATGCATGGACTTTTTGTTGATACCGGGCTTCTGCGAAAAGATGAGGTTGCTCAAGTTGCGAGTTATCTCAAGAAAAATGGATTTAAAACATTGAAAGTAGTCAGTGCGGGAGAGATGTATCTTTCTCGTTTAAAAGGCGTTACTGACCCGGAGGAAAAGCGCAAGATTATCGGGCATGCATTTATAGAAATTTTTGAAAAAGAGGTTGAAGAGATGAAGGCAAAATATAATATTACCTATCTTGCGCAAGGAACAATATATCCTGACCGTATTGAGTCTGCGGCACCTTCAAAAACGGCGTCAAAAATAAAAACTCATCATAACCTTGCGCTACCAGAAAAAATGAAACTCAAAGTACTTGAGCCACTTAAGGATTTATACAAAGATGAGGTGCGCCAAGTAGGCATGGCACTCGGACTACCAAGAGAATTGGTGTATCGACATCCGTTTCCGGGACCGGGACTTGCGATTCGTATTGTTGGCGAAGTAACACCTGAGCGTGTACGTATCCTTCAGGAAGCAGATGCGGTGTATCTCGACGAGCTCAAGAAGTTTGGTGAGTACGAAAAAATTTGGCAAGCATTTGCGGCACTTCTACCTCTTAAAGTGGTAGGTGTCATGGGTGATGCGCGAACCTATGAATATGTTCTTGCATTACGCGCCGTAGATTCTGTAGATGGCATGACTGCCGATTGGCACAAAATGCCTCATGAGTTACTAGAGAAAATATCAAGTGCAATTATCGGAAAAGTGCGGGGGGTTAACCGTGTGCTCTACGATGTGACACAAAAGCCACCAGCAACGATTGAGTATGAGTAGTAATCTCACCCCTAAAACATTTGTTCGCATGAAGGAGGATTTTGTGTGCGAGCACTGCGCAACAGCAGTGAAAGGTGATGGCTATACTAATCATTGCCCAAAATGTCTATGGAGTAAACACGTAGATGTCTATCCAGGAGATAGAATGTCTGAATGTGGAGGGATGATGAAGCCGACAGGTGCAGAAATTGAAAAAGGTGAGTGGATACTGGTAAACACCTGCGAAAAATGTGGTCACAAAAAAAGAAATCGTACTCACAAAAGCGACTCTTTTGATGCGCTCGCGAAAATTGGCAAATAAAGGTAGACTAAAAAAATGAAAACAGGAGTAGTGTATAAGAACATTGGAGAAACCCCGTTGGAAGCATTGCAGCGTTTTCGTTTCGACCATGTCATTTTACATGATGTGCCGCTTGCATATGCGGGACGACTTGATCCTATGGCAGAAGGAAAAATTTTGGTCTTGGTGGGAGATGAGTGTAAGCAAGTAGAGTTCTACAGAAATCTTGATAAGGAGTATGAGGTAGAAATTTTGCTTGGAGTACGCACTGACACTGCTGATGTTCTTGGTATGGCAACACTCGAAGATATCCCAGAATTGCCACCCACTGTGCAACTAAAAAGAGTGCTGAAGGGCTTTATTGGGAGATTCCCTTGGCCGTTTCCTCCGTACTCTTCAAAACCAGTAAATGGCAAGCCACTCTTTGTGTGGGCACTTGAAGGGAAGTTGCATGAAATTGAAATACCTAAAACAGATACGCGTATTCACGAACTTGAATATCTTGGCGTAGATGCGGTGCATAGTGAAAAACTTATGGAGTATATAGAAAAAAAGATATCACTTATTACGACGGTAACGGCTTCAACTAAAGTGCTCGGAAACGACTTTCGCAGAAAAGAAATTCTGCTCAAATGGCATGCATTGTTAAAGGATACGGATATGCAATTTCCAATAGTACGTATACGTGTCGTGTCGGGAAGCGGGGCCTACATGCGCACACTGTCAGAAAAGGTGGGGCATGCACTCGGTTCACATGCAGTAGCGCTCTCAATTAAACGTACAAAAATCGGCAGAAGAAGGTCTTTGCTCGGCCTAGTACATTTTTGGTGGCCACGCTGGTAATTATTTTTGGAGAGTGATACCATTGCCCTATGACTATTCGCATTGAGGTATCACCAAAATATGCGGACACGCGCGCACGAGTAAAAAGGGATTTTCTGAGGAATGCAGGTGTTGGTAGTGGTATCTCTTCACTTGAACTTATCGATGCCTACACACTCGACTTTGAACCATCCGCTACAGCACTTACTCGCATTCAACGACTACTTGCTGAGCCGTCTTCAGAAAATGTTTCGTCTACATATACGCTTGCGCCAAAAAAATTCACGTACGCTATTGAAATAGGGTTTCTTCCTGGTGTTACTGACACGGTTGGTGCAACTGCACGTGAGAGCATGCGCACGCTTATTGATACGCCACTGAATGATGATGCTCTTGTCTATACATCGCAAGTCCACTTCATCACCGGAAAACTAACCCGAGATGAAGCAGAAAAAATTTCACTCGCGATGCATAATCCTCTCATTGAGCGTGGACAAGTTGTATCGTTTGAAGAATGGCATGCTCACTACGAAAAAAAATATGTTCCAAAGGTACAGCTTGGTGCTGTCCCGAAAGTAACTACCGTTGACCTTGCAATCGATGATACGCAATTGCAATTGATTGGTAAAATGGGTATAGAAAACAATGACGGCACACGTCGCGGACCGCTTGCACTTGATATGGAAAGCCTCCATACCATTCGTGACTACTTTAAAAAAGAGGAGAGAAACCCTACTGATATTGAACTTGAATCGATTGCCCAGACATGGTCCGAACATTGTAAGCACACTATTTTCTCGGACCCACTTGATGATTTAGTAGATGGTCTGTACAGAACGTACATAAAGGGAGCTACAAAAAAGATACGTAGCGCGAAGGGAAAAAAAGATTTTTGCGTGTCTGTATTTTCTGATAACGCAGGAGCTATTGTTTTTGATAAAGATTACCTCGTAACTCATAAAGTTGAGACGCATAATAGTCCGTCAGCACTCGACCCGTTTGGGGGTGCAATTACCGGCATTGTGGGTGTGAATAGAGACACTATGGGTTTTGGCTTGGGTGCAAAACCGGTCATTAACTTGTATGGATATTGCGTAGCTGACCCCCGAGATACAAGCAAGTTTTTCAGAGACTCACAGTTGCAATCACCACTTCTTTCGGCACGAAGAATACTTGATGGTATTGTGCAGGGTGTAAATGTTGGCGGGAACTGCTCAGGAATACCAACACCACAAGGATTTGTCCTCACGCACCCGCGTTTTCGGGGTAAGCCTCTGGTATTTGTTGGTAATGTAGGTTTGATACCAAAAAAAATTGGCAAAAAATTAGCTCATGAAAAACAAGCGCGACCGGGCGACTATATTCTCGTGTGTGGTGGGCGAGTCGGACAAGATGGTATCCACGGCGCAACGTTTTCTTCGGTAACCCTCGATTCTCACAGTCCAGCTACCGCAGTGCAAATTGGAGACCCGATAACCCAAAAAAAGATGAGTGACACTCTTGTGAAGGAGGCCCGTGACAGAGGGTTGTTTACGAGTATTACCGACAATGGTGCAGGTGGTATTTCATGTTCGGTTGCTGAAATGGCAAAAGAATGTGATGGCTGTGAAGTAGATCTTGATGCAGTTCTGCTGAAATATCCAGGACTCTCAGCATGGCAGATATGGATATCAGAATCTCAAGAGCGCATGACTCTCGCAGTCCCAAAGGAATCATTGGAGGAATTGCAAAAGCTACTCATTTCTCGCGGGGTAGAATCTGCAGTCATCGGAACGTTTACCAATAGTGGACGATGTGTTGTTACTTCTCACGGGGAAAAAATCGTTGACATGTCACTTGAGTTTCTTCATAACGGAAGAAAAGCGAAACATCAAATCTCTAGTATTCCACAGCGGACAGAGATGCGACGTCCTGTACCTACAACAAAAAATCTTTCTAAAGAATTGCTCAACATCTTGGCACGACCATCAATCGCAAGTACTGCATATATCGCGAGACAATACGATGCAGAAGTGCAAGGCGGTTCAGTACTTAAACCCTTACAAGGCAAGGGGCAAGTAAATGCTGATACTACGATTACCAAGCCCTTGTTAACTTCAAAGAAAGGCGTCGCCCTTTCTTCAGGGTGCTTACCGACATACACAGAACATGACGCGTATAAAATGGCGGGCGCGGTAGTTGATACGGCAATTCGTGGCATTGTAGCCGCAGGGGGTACTTTGGATACATTGGCGATACTTGATAACTGTTGTTGGTGCAAAGGGAATGATCCAGAGCGCCTCTATCAACTTAAAGAAACAATTCGAGGTTGTCATGACTATGCGGTTGCCTACGGTACGCCGTTCATCTCAGGCAAAGACAGTATGTTCAATGATTTTAAAGGGTTTGACGCCACAGGCTCACCAGTTGCAGTTTCTGCATTGCCAACCATGCTTATTTCATCTATTGGGGTAGTTTCAGATGTTACTCGAGCAGTTTCAATTGATGCTAAATCTTCAGGAGATGTACTCTACCTTATTGGAGAAACACACGATGAACTCCAAGGAAGTGAATACCTTGGAATGATCAGTGCAGATGCAGATGTATCCTATGCAACAGCGGTCCCACAGGTTGATGCAAAAAAGAATGTGCGAGTGTATCGTGCTCTCGAAAAGGTAATCTCAAAAGAATTACTCGCATCGTCCATCAGTGTGTCTCGGGGAGGTTTTGCAGTCGCGCTGTCAAAAATGCTCATTGCTGGCAATCTTGGAGCACGAGTAGATATTAAAAAAATTGCCGGTTCCGCAACGACCGATATACAAAAATTCTTTGCAGAGAGCCAAGGTAGAATATTGGTAAGCGTGCCCAAGAAGAACGTGAAGAATTTTGAAAGAATAATGAAAGGTGTATCTTTTACGAACATTGGTCTAACGCAGACAAAAAAAGAACTCTCGATTAATGGTCTTACAAAAGCTGTTCGTATTCCTTTGCAATCACTTGAGCGTGCATACCGTTCTACTTTTAAGGATTTTTAATATGAAAGATACACGCACACGTAGAAAAATAAAGAAACCTCAGGTGCTCGTGCTCTGTGGGTTTGGGATTAACTGTGAGGAAGAGACGGCATACGCGTTTAACTATGTAGGTGCAGAGGCTACGGTGCGACATATTAATGATGTCTGTGCTAACCCATCACTTTTAGAAAAGGTACACATCATCGCGTTTCCTGGTGGGTTCTCATTTGGTGATCATATGGGTTCTGGAAAAGCGTATGCACACATTGTATCTTCAGGGCTAAAAAATGAGCTTGATGCTTTTATCGCACGAGGTGGTCTTGTTATTGGTATTTGTAATGGGTTCCAAATAATCTCGGCGCTTGGTCTGGTTCCAGGAGTGTTGCTACACAATACAGGCGCTCGCTATCTTACGAGATGGGTAGATGTCGCATTCTCAAACACGAGTCCATGGACAATGGGTCTTGGTACTGTCGCGCTACCGATTGCGCACGGCGAAGGGAGATATATGATTGATACAAAAGGTATGCAGGCACTTAAGAAGAGTGGTGGTATTGCCGGAGAGTATGTAAGCGGAGAAATGTGTCATGAGTATTCATTACCTGCAAACCCGAATGGCGCGTTAAAAAATATAGCCGGTGTAACAGCGCATGGTGGCAGAGTTTTTGGACTTATGCCTCATCCGGAACGTGCACTCTTTTTTACTCAACTTCCTAACTGGACAAACAAGAAGGATGCACTCAAAAGAAAGAATAAGAAAATTCCAACCGAAGGACCGGGTGTAAAAGTCTTTAGAAACGCAGTCGAATACTGCAAGAAAAATTTTTAATATGAAAGAAAAAACTGTCGGTATAGTTGGAGGAGGACAGTTGGGAAGAATGCTCGCAGATGCTGCGCGTACTCTAGGCGTGCGCACAGTTGTCCTAGACCCTTCAGCACGTGGTCCGGCGGGCCAGGTGGCAGATGTCGCGGTTGTGGGTAATTTTACAGAGCATGCACCGGTAACTGAACTTGCGAAGCAGTGTGACGTCATGACGTTTGAAATAGAGTCTGCAAATCTACCCGCACTTCAAGAGCTCGTCACATCAGGATTTGAAGTACATCCAAACCCAGATACATTGCTAATCATTAAAGATAAACTTACGCAAAAGCAACTACTGCAGAATGCTGGTATTCCAGTAGGTGACTTTATGCAGATTGCATCTAAGGAAGATGCGTTACGTGCAGGTGAAATATTTGGATACCCGTACGTGCTCAAGGCAAGAAGTGGCGGATATGACGGTAGAGGAAATAGAACAGTTACTTCTCCAGAAGTTATCGAAACGACAATAGCTGCATTAGGTAGCGGAGCTCTCTACGCAGAAAAAATGATTCCCTTTGAAAAGGAGCTCGCTGTTGTTGCCGTGAGGACAAAGGATGGTCAAAAAGCAGTGTATCCAATCGTTGAAACAATTCACCAAAATCATATTTGTCACATGACCCTTGTGCCAGCTCCGGTTTCAGCAGATATCGCAAAGCAGGCGCATGATATCGCTGAACGTGTGCTCTCGGCGTTTACAGGTGCCGGTGTATTTGCTGTAGAAATGTTTTTATATGATGGGAAAGTATTAGTAAATGAGATAGCGCCTCGGGTGCACAATTCCGGTCATTGGACGATTGAAGGATGTGACACCTCACAATTTGAAAATCATATCCGTGCAGTTGCTGGCTTGCCACTTGGTTCCGTCCAGCAAAAACACCCTGCTTCCGTGATGGTAAATATACTGGGTGATAGAAATGCCCCTGCAAACCCCGTTGGCGTGGAAGAGGCTGAGGCACTGGGAAATGTATCAGTGCACATATATGGAAAAGCAGATACTAAAATTGAGCGTAAAATGGGGCATGTGACGGTGGTGGGTGATACACTGAGCGAGGTACAACAGAAAGCAGAGCTGGCAAGAAAATTAATACATATTTAATAACAATTATGAGTTCACCACGCATTGGCATAATAATGGGTTCAGATTCAGATTTATCTGTGATGAAAGAAGCTGCAGATGTGCTTGATGTGCTTGGTGTTCCATACGAAATTACTATCGTCTCAGCACATAGGACACCCGAGCGCATGTTTACATATGCAACACAGGCGGAAGAAAAGGGGCTTTCAGTAATTATAGCCGGTGCAGGTGGCGCAGCGCATCTACCTGGAATGACCGCGTCGCTCACGCATCTTCCAGTTATCGGGGTACCCATACAAACCAAAAGCCTGTCAGGAGTAGATTCATTGCACTCAATTGTACAAATGCCACCAGGGGTTCCTGTTGCTACTGTCGCCATTAACGGTGCAAAGAATGCTGGCATACTCGCCGCACAAATCCTTGGTGTTTCAGATGTGCATGTTCGTGATGCGTTAAAAAAGTATCGAACTGACATGCATGACGCGGTATGCGCAAAAATCGATTCACTAAAAGAAAAAGGGGTTGATGCATACCTTCACATATAATGTATGGAACAGACTATGACACTTGAAAAAACGGACTTCAAAAATTTTGGTACACGAGTGCAAGGCAAGGTGCGCGATGTATATATACAAGAAGATACTATCACCCTCGTCGCAACAGATCGGTACTCTGCATTTGATAGAAATTTGGCGCTCATCCCGCACAAAGGTGCAGTCCTTACAGCCATCAGTAATTTTTGGTTTGAGAAGACACGAAATATTATTCAAAATCATCTTATTGGCTGGCCAGACCCAAATGCAATCGTAGTCAAAAAATGTTCTGTGCTTCCAATTGAGGTGGTGGTGCGTGGATATATTACCGGTGTAACGAGCACTGCGCTCTGGACACTCTATACTAGTGGTGAGCGAAATTTTGGTGGTGTGACACTGCCAGATGGTTTGCAAAAAAATGCGCAATTGCCTCACGCATTACTCACGCCAACAACGAAGTCTGATACACATGATAGGCCAATCACGCGTGAAGAAATTATTAGTGAAGGGCATGTACCCGAGTCGCTCTGGAGTGAGGTAGAGCGCGTAGCACTTGAACTATTTGCACGTGGTCAACTCATAGCCAAGGACAGAGGCTTAATTCTTGTCGACACAAAGTATGAGTTTGGCGTTACTCCTGAAGGCGAGCTCATGCTTATTGATGAGATTCACACACCAGACTCATCGCGCTACTGGCAACTGCATTCATACCAAGAACGTATTACGGCCGGGCTTGAGCCAGAAAATTTCGACAAAGAATTTTTACGACTCTGGTTTAAGGCGAATTGCGATCCGTACGGAGACGCACCATTGCCAGAGGCACCAGCAGAAATGATTACAGAGCTGTCGAGACGTTATATGCATATTTACGAGCAGTTGCTTGGAGAGCAGTTCGTTCCGCATGCTACTGGGGACATTTCTGCAAGAATTGAGTCAAACCTTACTAATTATTTTACTGCATAACGTATGAACCCACTCCTTGCCGTGAGTCCGATTGATGGACGGTACACAGAAGAGTCAAAGAAATTAGCGCCATTTTTTAGCGAGTCAGCACTGATTCAGTATCGCGTGTTTGTTGAAATTGCGTATTTTAAATTACTCATGAAGACAAAAGGTGTTGCGCCTCGAGCGCTCACCAAGAGTGAGGTCACCCTCCTGGACGAAATTGCACATCCAACCTTAGAAGACTGTATATGTGTGCAGAGAATCGAACGTACCGGGTACAAGGGTATACCCGCAACAAATCATGACGTGAAGGCTGTTGAGTATTTTATCAAACTAAAAATTGAACAGACTACGCTACAGCCGTTGGCGCATTTCATACATTTTGGGTTGACGTCCGAAGATATAAATAATTGCGCGTACGCACTCATGATTCGTGACGCGCTTGAGCAAGTGTATATTCCACATGTCGAGGTGGTGCGAGCAGAGCTCAATGCACGAGCGCTTACGTATGCGGGACTTCCTTTTCTCTCACGTACTCACGGACAGACAGCGACGCCATCTACTTTCGGAAAGGAATTTCGCGTCTTTGAATCGCGCCTTTCTCAGCAATTGCAGAATTTAAAACGCATGACCATTAACGCAAAGTTAAATGGTGCAACGGGTACCTATGCTGCGCACGCTGTTGCGTACCCTAAGATTGATTGGATTGCATTCACTCAGAAATTTATTGATGGCCTGAATACCAAGAAAAATTACATACTTCTTATTCCAAACTTGGTCACCACTCAAATTGAACCGCATGATACATACGCAGAAATTTTTGATGCGTGTCGTCGCATCAATGTTATTGCACTCGATTGTGCTCAGGATATGTGGCGCTACATCAGTGATGGTTGGCTCGTGCAAAAAAAGGTTTCGGGAGAGATTGGCTCTTCAGCAATGCCACATAAAGTAAACCCGATACAGTTCGAAAACGCTGAAGGGAACCTTGGTATTGGCAACGCACTTTTTACACATTTTTCTACAAAGCTTCCCGTGTCTCGTCTCCAGCGTGACCTTTCAGATTCGACAGTCATGCGTTCGGTTGGTACAGCATTTTCGCACAGCGTGCTCGCGTTCACGTCCCTCATCAAGGGGTTTAGTCGAGCAGAAGTAAATACAACACTGGTAGAAAATGTACTCAGAGAGCATGTAGAGGTAATCGCAGAGGCACTGCAAACAGTATTAAAGCGTGAAGGCATTAGTAATGCGTATGAGCAACTTAAAGAGTTAACTCGTGGTGAGACTATGACACTGGAGCGCATCAGTACATTCATACATACGCTTCCGGTCTCACAAAAAGTGAAAAATGAATTGCTCGCAATAACTCCCGTCACGTATATCGGTCTTGCTGAAAAAATTGCTAAATCAAAATTTAAGAATTAAGTATGGCTCAATCTGAATACGCAAAAGCAGGAGTAGACTATACAAAGCTTGAACCATTCAAGCATGCGATGATTGCTGCAGGAAAACAAACACTTAATTTTCCTAATGCTCGAGATGTATATATCGACAAAAGCGTCCTGCACTCACATGGAGGTGTCTATGAATATAGAGGGACGCAATCACATCGCTGGTGTAATACTCAAGAAGGTCTTGGGAATAAGAACTGGATAGCAGAATGGATGTATGCGCGTAATCCTGAAGGGCCAACATATTATGATGCTATGGCAATAGATACGGCGTTAATGGCGGTGAATGATGTTATTGCGCAAGGCGCCATGCCTGTGGTGTATACCGATGAAGTAGCGGCAGGAGACAGTGAATGGTTTGCCGATGAACGGCGCGCGCAAGATTTGGCTCGCGGTTTTGTTTCTGTCTGTAAAGAGGTGGGCATGGCATTACCAGCGGGCGAGTCACCAGCACTCAAGTATCTCATTAAGGCAGAACCCCCAGTAAAAAGTGCGCCATCTCTCTCGGGCTGTGTTACGGGAATTATTGCACCAAAAGAAAAAATTATTACCGGAGAAAAGCTCTCCGCAGGATGTCACATCATTGGCGTACCGTCATCCGGAATTCACGCAAATGGTATTTCGCTCGTAATAAAAAAGGCACTTGAGCTCCCAGAGCAATTTTTAACAAAGCTAGAAAACGGAAATACTCTTGGTGCAGAAGTGCTGATACCTACACGCTCATATGTGGCTCTCATAGAAAATTTACTTAAGGCTGATGTTGAGATTGCTGCGTTACTTCCTGGCACGGGAAGTGGTATCGCAAAGCTCGCATTTGATGATAGGCCATATACCTACCGCGTCCACTCATGGGTGCCGGTGCCGCCACTCTTTACGTTTGTGAAAGAGCGATGCGGGGTGTCTTTACTTGATTGTGTAAAAACATTTAACTGGGGAATTGGGTACTACCTCTTTATTCCTGCACATGAAGTAGCGCGCACATTAGAGATAGGTAAGAGTGCAGGGTATGATTTGGTTGATATTGGTGTTGTTGAAAATGGTGCGCGTGAGGTGCATTTCGAGCCCGAAGGTTTGGTATTACCACCTCCAGGGATGTAATTGTTGAAGTTTATTTAATACATGCTATTTTTCCCACGTACGTGCGCCTATCACTGCACGTACGCGCCAGCAACGGAGAATAGTCGTGGGAAGATGCTTCGCAGAAAGTAGACCTGAAGAAGGACTCAGGAATCCACTCCCGTCGGGGTCAAACTCGGACGGTATAACCCCACAAGGGTTTGATGACCTGCACAATACGTTTCTACTCGGTATGGGTAGTGACGGACCGTCAGGTGTACTGAGTGAGCCAACTGAGATGCCCGCAGTCTTCAGAGATGCTGTTTTCGAGTAAGTCCAATGACTTGTTGCGTACTGGTCGCGCAACATCACGTTGCGCGACCATCATTATCTTTTAAAACATTATTACTAACGTATACTACTCGTATGGGAATCAAAAGTTATCTTACAAAAAAAGTTATTCAATCACAGATGAAGGGTGTTCCTGAGGAGACCCAGAATATGATTATGCAATTAGTGGAAAAAAATCCTGAACTTTTCCAAAAGATTGCAGGTGAAATGGACGCGCGAGTTAAGAAGGGTGAACATCAGATGTCAGCAATGATGGAAGTGATGAAGAAATATCAAAAAGAACTACAGGCAGTCATGGGTGTCCAGCCACAGCAAAAAATACGACCATTTTAATAGTGTGCACCGTGTAGAAAAAAGGAGTCGTAGTGACTCCTTTTTTGTGCTTGCATCTATGTAGGTTAGGAGTACCATTCCCCTCAGCCGTATACTCCCTTCGGTCAAGAGGGTAAGGGGGCAGTTCTTAGCATAAAGGGTTAGTGCCATGTGGTGGTGCTGGCTGTTAGCGCTCGTCTGTCTGAATGGTGCATTTTTTGGTCTCTTGGTCTGGGTAGAAACCAGGCCACCCCCAACCAAAGGTGCAAAGCCGAAAGGCTGTAAGAGAAAGAAGTGAGCGTGAGGTCGCTACACCCGTGGCGACCTCTTTTTAATATCTGCTTTGCTAAATCTTTAAAAATCACGTACGATACGGGCGTTATTGCATAATCGTTATATATTTCTATGTCACTTAAAATTGGTATTGTCGGCCTCCCTAATGTGGGCAAATCTACACTCTTTAATGCTCTCACCGAGAAGTCCGTTCCTGCAGAAAATTATCCATTCTGCACCATTGACCCATCAGTGGGCGTTGTCGCTGTTCCAGATATAAGACTCGACAAGCTTTCGATAATGTCAAACACCAAAAAAATCGTTCCTGCCATTGTTGAGTTTGTTGATATCGCCGGACTCGTCAAAGGTGCTTCAGAAGGTGAAGGTCTCGGCAATGCGTTTCTTGCAAACATACGTGAAGTCGATGCCATTGCAGAAGTAGTGCGCATCTTTGAAGATACCGATGTTATTCACGTGCATGGAAAAGTTGATCCCATGCAGGATGTAGAAGTGATAAATCTCGAGCTCATATTGGCAGATATGCAAACAGTCGCTAAGCGCAAAGAGACGAATGGTAGAGATTTAAAGCGTGGCGACAAAGACGCAGTGCTCCTTGATGGTGCACTTACAAAAGTATTTGCAGTACTCGAAGCCGGGAAGCTCGCACGTACTGCCTCATTGGATGACAAAGAGGTTATCGAAGTGAAAAAGCTCTCACTGCTCACCATGAAGCCAATCATGTATATTCTGAACAGAAAAAGTGGTGCAGAAAATTTGGATGATACTAAAGATGAACGATGGCAGAGTCTTCAAAAGTTTTTACAGGAAAGTAACGCAACCGTCGTCACTGTAGATGTGGGTGTTGAGCGTTCGCTTAAGGATGTGTCTGTCGCAGAGCGTGCAGAGTTTAGAGACGGGTTTGGTGTTACTGAAGATGGTTTGAATGCGCTCATACAAGCAGGGTACCGTACCTTAAATCTCATGTCGTACTTCACCACAGGGGAAGTCGAGACACGCGCATGGACAATCCCCGTAGGTGCAACAGCGCCAGAAGCAGCGGGTGTCATACACACTGATTTTAAAGATAAGTTTATTCGAGCGGAAACATGTAACTGGCAAAAATTACTTGATGCAGGCTCATGGGCGGAAGCACGTTCAAAAGGTGCTATTCGAACTGAAGGAAAAGAATACATAGTTCAGGACGGAGACGTGATGGAATTTTTGCACAGCTAGTCTGCAGTAACTTCGCATTTTATGCGTGAAAACACGGCCATTTTCAAATTGTCGTGTCATAGTAGTTTCAAGACGAATATGAGTTTGCGCTGATATTCAATTTTGTGGTACCGTACAGGTATGAAACTCATCCAAACAGCGATAGAAATTATTATGCTCAAGGCGCCCGAGCGCGGTCGATATAGTGAGTGGCCAGTAGCGCACAGTATTATCGCGTTTATCGGTAGTGCACTCGGATACTATTATGTTACTCCGCCATTATTTGAAAATCCTCTCATAGATGCAGTGTGCATCGGTCTCGTTGCTCTCGGCTGTACCGTTGGATTCATGTACGCTATCACTCGTTATTCTTCTCAAAATATTTCAGAAAGATTTTCTCATAGTGAGTCTTTGAATATTCTCGCCGCAGGCACGCTCGTCTGGTCTATTCTCGATGTGCTGTCCCAGTGGTATTACGGATACATGGAGACGCTCGTTAATCCCTCACTTGTTGCAGTGTACGTGCTTGCAGCTGCATTTACATTTTTTGCGTACTATAAAGCAATTAAGGTTGCTACAGCGGGCACACGTCGCTCAACAACAACCGCTATTGCTACGGGTATGTTCTGGTCCATCGTTGTGACACTTGCTGTGATTACGGGAGCGAGTGTTATTTCTGAATATGCTGGAATTAAGATGGTATCTCCTGAATGTGGCATACAGACACTTGCTGATGGTACCGTGGTAGATACTTGTGACGGCACAATTCAAGCACCTCCGCTTGTAGAAACAACACAATAAGTGCGTATGAAATCGTACAACCATCTTCGTGTAGAAAAAAAATGGCAGCAGGAATGGGCCAAGAAAAAATTGTACACCACTAAAGATAGCGTAAAGGGTAAGAAAAACGAGTTTGTACTCGTTGAGTTCCCATATCCATCTGGCAATTTGCACGTCGGGCACTGGTACGCATTTGCAGTCCCAGACATGTATACGCGCTTCCGACGCATGCAAGGAATGAACGTGCTATACCCGATAGGTTTTGACGCATTCGGACTTCCTGCAGAAAACGCAGCGATAAAGCGTGGCATTAATCCACGTACATGGACATACAAGAACATTGCGCATATGCGCAAGCAGATTGAGTCTATGGGTACCTCGTTTGATTGGAATCGTGAAGTGATTACTTGTGATCCTGCATACTATAAGTGGACACAATCTTTGTTCCTACAACTCTACAAGAAAGGCTTGGTGTATCGAAAGCCAACGATGGCAAACTGGTGCCCTTCATGTAAGACAGTGCTTGCGAATGAGCAAGTTGTTTCAGGTACGTGTGAACGATGCAGTAGTGACGTGCTCCAACGCGAGATGCCACAATGGAACATTCGCATAACGCAATATGCAGATAGATTGGTAGATGATCTCGCGCCACTCGATTGGCCAGATGCTATTAAAGATTCTCAAAGAAATTGGATTGGAAGAAGTGAAGGTGCAGAAATAAATTTTCAAGTAGTAAATAGTAATTCTAATGCAAAAAAGGAAAACTTCGTTATTTTGCATGGGTTTACAGGCAGGGCGGATAAAAATTTTCTCCCAAATTTGAAAAAATCTTTAGAGAAAAATGGACACAGCGTGGAGTGCCCTCAAATGCCGAATACTGACAAGCCGAGGGAGATTGAGCAGGTGCAGTATGTAATTGATTCATGCACGATTGATGAAAATACAATTATCGTCGGGCACTCACTGGGCGCAGTTGTTGCAATGAAGGTTCTAGAGCGGTTGAACATAAAGGTTGCAGGACTCATTCTCGTTGCCCCGGCCATGGAAGAGCGCTTTAGCCCTGATCAACCTAGACCATTTTGGAAAACATTCACTATGGTCTGTGACTATGAGAAAATTAAATCACTCGCTGGTTTTAGAAAGATTCTTGCTGATTCGCTAGAAAACGAGAAACGAGGTAAATACATAGAGTACTTAAGTGAAAAAATATCTGCAAAAATACATGAAGCGAAAGCAAAAAAGATACATTTTACTTCAAGTGATGAGCCGTTCGTTGTTCAAAATGTTTTACCCGGCATTCCAGTATTTACTACTCGCCCTGACACGCTCTATGGTGCTACCTGTTTGGTCTTAGCACCTGAGCACCCCTTTGTTACAAAAGCACTCACACACGCAGGGCTTCTGAGTAACGCACAAGATGTACGCAAATATATTACTGCAACAACAAAGAAGACGGAGCTTGAACGGCAAGAAGGAAAGGAAAAGACAGGTCTTCCACTTCTTGGTGTGCAAGCACAGAATCCAGCAACAGGAAAAAACATTCCGGTATACATTGCAGATTATGTGTTAGCACAATACGGAACGGGCGCAGTTATGGCAGTTCCAGCACACGATGAGCGCGATAATGAGTTTGCCAAAAAGTTTGGCATCCCAGTAACGCAAGTGGTAGCAAAAGTATCTACTGCAAGTACCGGCAATGAGAAAGTACGCGAGGATGGTGCATTTAAGGAACGAGATGCCGTCATGTGTATTGTGAAGCACTGGGAAAAGGACGAGTATCTGGCACAAGAATGGACCGACCACAGTGGCGTGCGTACGATGGTCTCTGGGGGCATTGAGCCTGGCGAAGATGTCGTTACCGCTGGAAAGCGAGAGATACAAGAAGAGGCTGGATACACTGATGCAAAATTCATCCGCGATGTGAAAGGCTTCTCATTTATCGAGTTCTATCACCAGCGAAAGCAGACAAATATTCGCGCCCGTTTTCAAAATCTTTACTTTGAACTCCAAAGCGGCGCGTCGGTACCTGTTGCAGATGAAGAATCAGGCCAGCACAGAAATACATGGAAGACATGGGACGAGTTGTTCGCATTCCTTACACTCATGGAAAAGGATGCAACGAAAAAAGCTTTTGAGAAAGGTCCAACAATATATACCGGAGAAGGGCGACTCGTTAATTCAGGAGCACATGACGGCATAACAACAGAAGAAGCTAAAAAGTTGTTTACCGAATTGTACGGTGTTGTAAAAAAGACATATCGTCTTCGTGATTGGATTGTAAGTCGCCAGCGCTATTGGGGCGTACCAATACCAATGGTGCACTGTGCAAAATGTGGTCCACAACCAGTACCTGAAAAGCAACTTCCTGTAGAATTGCCACGCATTACCGACTACTTACCAGATGGTGATGGTAAATCACCGCTTGCAAAATCTGCGCGATTTGTAAAAACAACGTGTCCTGTGTGTAAAGGTAAAGCAGAGCGTGAGACAGACACACTCGATACCTTTGTGGATTCATCGTGGTATTACCTCCGATACGCTGATCCGAAAAACAAGCAACAATTTGCATCAGCAAAGGCTCTTGCACAGTGGCTCCCCGTTGATGTGTATTCAGGAGGCGCAGAGCACACCACGATGCACGTGCTGTACTCACGTTTTTGGCACAAGGCACTCTATGATATGAAAATGGTTTCTCATCCAGAACCATACGTGCGACGCATGAATCGCGGGCTCATTATGGGTCCAGATGGTCAGAAGATGAGTAAGTCAAAAGGGAATGTTATTGACCCAGATGATGTAGTAAAGCGCCTCGGTGCAGACACAGTGCGTATGTACCTTGCCTTTATTGGGCCGTACAACGAAGTGGGAAGTTACCCTTGGAGTCAGGAAAGTATCGCCGGTGTCCGTCGCTTTTTGGAGCGAGTGTGGAAATTGCAATTTTCTCTCTCTACAAAAGTTTCTGAAGATACTGAGCGTGAGTTACACAAAATGATAAAGAAGTGTAGTGAGGACATGCAAGAGATGAAATTTAATACTGCGATTGCAGCGCTCATGACCTTCATCAATCATGCAGAAAAGCAGGGAATAACTTCTGCACAGTACGACACACTTATAAAACTTCTTGCACCACTTGCACCGCACTGCGCTGAGGAGTTGTGGCATATCCGTGGACACAAACAATCCATACACCTTGAGAAGTGGCCAAAGTGGCAAGAAAAAAAGCTCATAGCAAGTTCAGTCATCATGGCAGTACAGGTAAATGGTAAATTGCGCGGTCAGTTTACGTGTGCCATTGCTGAGAGTAAGGAGGTGATAGAGCAATTAGCACAACGCGCAGTAGAAAAATGGACTGCAGACCAGCGCATCGTAAAAATTATCATTGTCCCACAGCGATTAGTGAATATCGTTGTCGCTCCACTTTAGCCAAGCAGAGAACTCGTACGCTCAGGTGGTTATCAACAGCCTCTTCTGCGTAGGGGATAGACAAATCCGGATAGAGTGGTACTGTGCGACTTGACGTTTTTATAAATCCATGTTAGAACTACTCCCGTAATCTGAAAACATATGTCATTCGTCATTACCTTCAAACCTAAACAAGTAACCAAAAAGCTCCTCGGAGTGCTTCCAAATCGTGAGCGCGACGTTCTTTCAGGGCGCTATGGCTTGGGCACAGCGGTAAAGCGAGAGACACTCGAATCTATAGGTAGTAAGTACACCATCACTCGTGAGCGTGTCCGACAAATTGAAAACCGAGCAATTGAGGCAATTCGTGAGTCTGCGGACTACAAGGAGTCTCAGGCCGTTTTTAAGGAAATATCAGGTGTAATCATTGATTTAGGCGGTATTGTGCCAGAACAAGAGCTCCTCGAAGCTATTTCAAAGAACGAAAGTATCCAAAACCACATACACTTTTTGCTCGTCGTTGGAAACGAATTCAACCGCATGAAGGAGGACCCAGAGTTCGTACACCGCTGGCATGCAGACCATGGCGTTGCAGAGTCTGTACATACAGCACTTCGCAATCTCTACCGCAACCTCAATGACACAGAATTGGTAGCTGAGGCAGAGCTTATGAAGCGTTTTCTTGCAGATCTCACACACTTAAACGATAAATACCAAGAAGAAGAAATCGCAAAGCGCTGGCTTTCACTCTCAAAGAAAATCGGCAGAAACCCACTCGGCGAATGGGGTCGCGTTGATGCACCAGGAGTCCGTGTAAAAAACATGCGTGACATGGCATATCTTTCGCTCAAGCGTCACGGCTCACCAATGCACTTTGCAGAAGTCGCACGTTCTATCTCAGAACTTTTTGGACGAAAAGCACACGAAGCAACGTGTCACAATGAACTCATAAAAGATGGACGATTTATTCTCGTGGGACGTGGACTCTATGCGCTCTCAGAATGGGGATACTCAAAGGGTGTGGTAAAAGAAGTTATCAAAGATATTTTGCACCGCGAAGGACCGTTGTCTCGCAAAGAAATAATTGACCGCGTAAAACGTGAGCGCTATGTAAAAGACGGCACTATTCTCGTGAATCTCCAAGATACAGAAACATTTGTTAAGAATGGTGATGGAAAGTTTGCTACAAAGTAGCACTCGTGCGCTATACTAACAGATACATGAAGAAACAAGATGAACTTCAGGAGCAACTTCCTGGTGAACAATTAGTACATGATGCAGAAGCATACGTCACCAGACGCTGGAACTATCATGCAAACCTGCGAACTATTTTTCTCGTCGCAATACTTGCGGTAGTATTTTTTTATGCAGAAGCTTTTATAAACAAAGCACCGCAAAACTTTTTTAATGCTACGGGTGCACCAGTAACCGGCGACGCTGAAGTTACCCAGCGCTTAGTTGCAGTGCCTAAAGGTGTCAGTCTCCAGGGTGTTGTAGATGCACTCGAAAAGGACTCAGTCGTTCGTTCTGCATTCTGGCTCAAGATGATTATAAAAATTCGAGGACGAGAAGATAAGGTATATGCCGGCGACTACCTATTCAAAAAGCCTGCAACATTACTTGAAGTTGCTCAGCGCATCACGTCACCAAACGCTTTTGGGCTTGAGCCGGTAACCGTGCTTATCCCTGAGGGCAGTACCGTAAAGGAGATAGGGAAAATTTTTGAAAAGAAGCTCATTGCGTTCAAGGCTGAAGAATTTGTGCGTCAGGCAGAGCAATACGAAGGCTACTTGTTTCCAGATACGTACAACGTACTCCCAAATTCAAAAGAGGCAGACGTGATAAAAATAATGCAAAACGCATTCTATAAAAAGATTGAACCACTTCAGGCAGATATAAAAAAATCGAACTACTCTCTGCACGACGTGGTTACCATTGCGTCAATCTTGGAAAAAGAAGAAAACGATACAGCCGATAGAAAGATGATTGCCTCAGTTATAGACAATCGTCTGAAGATAAATATGCCGCTCCAAGTAGACGCAACATTTCTATACATTCTTGGTAAGGGAACGTTTGGTCTCACACTCAAAGATTTAAAAAATGAATCTCCATACAATACCTACCGACATGGAGGTCTCCCACCGGGTCCTATAAACAATCCTGGCATGAATGCACTTGATGCAGTGGTGCACCCAACACCAAATCCATATATTTTCTATCTTGCCGATAAATACGGAAAGACTTACTACAGCAAAACATACGCGGAGCATCTCGTGCTTAAAAAGTTGCACATAGATTCGCAACGCTAAGACGTTCACTATGGCTACTGCATATATTGCACTTGGTTCAAATGTGGGCGATACCAGTTTTCACCTCCACGAGGCACTGCGACTACTCAGTACTTTGGGTACAGTTACGGCACAGTCGTCGTTGTATGAAACCAAGCCAAAATACATAGAGAATCAGGCAAACTTTTTAAATGCAGTATGTGCATTGGAAACGACACTCAGTCCACAAGTTCTTTTGCAGAGATTAAAAAAAAGTGAGCGTGCTCTGGGGCGCACGCCCACAGTTCGTAATGGTGCGCGTGTAATTGATATGGATATTCTGACATATGACGACAGGGAAGTTAGCAAAGCAGAACTCACCATTCCGCATGCACGTATGCATGAACGCGCGTTTGTACTCGTGCCACTTTCAGAAATTGCGCCTGAACTACTCCTACCTCGCTACGGGGTAACGGTGCATGCACTGATGCAGAAATTAGATGACCGCGATGCTATAGTGGCGATACATGACAGTACAGAAAAGTAATCTCACTATTCGTAACACCTCATTTACCTGGGGCACGCAGGCATACGTGATGGGTATCATTAATGTGACGACGGATTCATTCTCGGGCGACGGCACTTTGGTAACAGAAGGTGATTGGTGTGAAGTGTCGTGTGCACAGGGAGAACAATTTGTACGTGACGGTGCCCATATCTTAGATGTAGGTGGAGAGTCTACTCGTCCTGGTTCCGTACCAGTAAGTACTGAGGAAGAGCTCGCGCGCGTGCTCCCCGTCATTAGTGCACTCGCTACGCGTGTCACCGTGCCTATCTCCGTAGATACGATAAAACCAGAAGTAGCGCGCCAGGCATTACAGGCAGGAGCGTCGTTACTTAATACAGTTGCAGATGTGCGTGTCACACCTCAGTTACTGCAGGTTGCTCACGAGTTTGGTGTTCCCATCATCATCACGCACAACAGGAGTAATGAAAAAAACCTCCACATAGATCCACAACTCGGAGGACGGTATGAAGGTATTGTATACACCGACGTCGTTGCCGATGTGGGCGCCTACCTCATGGAGTTAGTACAGCTTGGACTGGCAGTAGGTATTCCACATGAGCATATCATTCTCGACCCAGGTATTGGCTTCGGCAAAACGACAGAACAAAACTTACAATTAATTAAATATCTCGAGCATATTACTAATATGGGGTATCCGGTATTGGTCGGTCCTTCACGTAAGTCATTTCTGGGGTATAAGCTCAATCTCCCCAAGGAAGAGCGTCTCGAGGCAACTATTGCTGCCGCGGTTCTGTCAGCTGAGCGTGGCGCAGACATAGTCCGAGTACATGATGTGAAGGCGATTGTTCGCGCGCTAGCTCTCACTGATGCGGTACTTCGCGTCTAAGTCACTGTGTTCTTAGAATCATCTCGTTGACACTCGTCCACATCTTTGGTAGTATTCCCCGAACTTGTTAGTTCTAGTCTTTTTCTAGGGCGCAAGATTTTAAAGTGGCTACAACTTCACCAGAATTACTAAAACAAGCAGTCGTAACGGAAGCGTTACCAAATGCGATGTTTAGAGTGATTATTGAAGGAGAAACTACTGAAGTGCTCGCGTATCTTGCAGGCAAAATGCGATTCAATAGAATCAAAGTGCTGGTAGGAGACAAGGTGTTAGTGCAAATAGACCAATACGGAGGAAAGGCACGAATCAACCGCAGAATATAATTTTCAAAAATTTACATAACAATCATGAAAGTAAAAGCTTCAACAAAACCACGATGTAAGGACTGCCAGACAGTGCACCGCCGAGGCAGAGTACAGATTGTATGTAAGAACCCACGACACAAGCAACGTCAGGGCTAATCATAATTATTAATTTTTCAATCAAATCATTTATGCGTATTGCAGGTGTCAACATTCCAGAAGAAAAGAGACTCGAAATCGGTCTCACTGCCGTATATGGTGTAGGACGACCACTCGCTAAGACAATCCTTGAGTCTCTCTCAATTGATTTTGGAAAGCGCCCAAAGGACCTCTCTACAGAAGAAGAAGGTGCAATACGTACAGCTATTGAAACTCGACCAATCGAAGGTAACCTCCGCCGTTTGATTTCTTCAAACATCAAGCGCCTCCGAGAAATTAAATCATGGAGAGGAGACCGACACATGAAGAAGCTTCCAGTACACGGTCAAACAACACGTACCAACAGCCGAAGTATCCGTGGCAACGTTCGTAAGACGATGACAAGTGGTCGCCGCAAGTTGGAGAAGACATAAGTAGCAGTGCGCAATTTTTATAAACGACACCCACTAGGGCTGAAATGGTGTCACTAATCAAGCCGAAAAAATCATGGGAAAAAAACGTATAATCAAACAAAAAGGAACTTCAGTTAACAAAGAGTTGCGTTCTCGCGCTCTTTCTAAGGCTGGTTCAAAAAAGATAGTAAAGGGTATCCTTTCTATTCAGGCAACATATAACAACACAAAGGTTGCGCTCTCAGACGAGCGTGGCAACGTAGTCATGTGGTCTTCAAGTGGTTCACTCGGTTTTGCAGGTGCAAAGAAGGGTACACCGTTTGCTGCAGCCAAGGTTGGTGAGCTTATCGGAGAGAAGGCACAACTCATGGGTGTAAAAGAAGTTACCGTAGTTATTAGAGGGGTAGGATCAGGACGTGAGTCTGCACTCCGCTCATTTGCAGGTAAGGGAATTGGCATACTTAAGATTGTTGATGACACACCAGTGCCACACAACGGTCCTCGTGCTCCAAAGCCACGCCGCATCTAACCCTAGTCATTAATACACTACTCATATGAAGATTGGACCAAAATTTAAAATAGCAAAAAGACTTGGCGCAGGTATCTTTGAAAAGACACAAACTGCAAAGTTTACTCGCTCTGAAGAGCGTCACAAGAATGCACGTCGTGGAAAGAAGCCACGCGCAATGTCAGACTACGGCAAGCAGTTCTTAGAGAAACAAAAGCTTCGCTTTGCATACGGTATTACAGAAAAGCAATTGCAAAAGTACATCAGTGAGACAGTAAACGAGAAGGATTCACCAGCTGCAATCTTTGCCGCACTTGAACTTCGTGCAGACAACGCGGTGTACCGCCTCGGACTCGCAAAGACACGACGCATGGCTCGCCAGCTCGTATCTCACGGCCACATCGTTATCAACGGTGTACGTTCTACTATTCCATCACACGCACTTAAGGTTGGTGATGTTCTCACACTCCGTGAAGGTAGTAAGGACAGTGCATTGTTCGTAAACATTTCAGAACTCAATGCACCAGCATGGATGACTCCAGATGTTGCAAAGAAGTCAGGAAAAATCGTCAGTACTCCAGTATTTAAGCAGGATGAGACCATGTTTAACCTCGCTCAGATTTTCGAATTCTATACACGATAGTAGTTATTGTATTTTATTATTTACGTAATATAAAAAGCCTATGTCAGAGCACCAAATCGTACTACCATCAAAGCCACGAATCATTAAAGAGGACGGCAACAAAGCAGTTTTCGAAATCGACGGCTTTTACCCTGGTTACGGACACACTATCGGTAACTCACTTCGCCGTATCATCCTTTCTTCACTTCCAGGTGTTGCAATCACCGGAGTAAAGATTGATGGCGCACCACACGAATTTTCTACAGTTGAGGGTGTTAAGGAAGATGTCATCACGCTACTTTTGAACCTTAAGCGCGTACGCTTCATGATGACTGGAGAAGAGAAGCAAAAGCTCACACTTTCTGTTACTGGTGGCAAGATGGTTACTGCAAGTGACATCTCACTTCCAGGACAAGTTGAGGTAATGAACCCAGACCAGTACATCTGTGAACTCGCTCCAAAGAAGAAGCTCGAAATCGAATTTACTATTGAAAAGGGCATTGGCTTTATTGCAAAAGAGATAATACACAAAGACCGTGTTGAGATTGGTGCAATTGCACTCGATGCAGCATTTTCTCCGATTCGTCGCGTAAACTACGAAGTAGAGAACATGCGTGTTGGCGACAGAACAGATTTCAACCGCTTGAAGGTAACACTTGAGACAGACGGAACGATTGCTCCAAAGGATGCACTCGAGAAGTCTATCGACATCATGATTCACCAATTGAAGGCAATTGTTGGATTCAAAGAGGAAACTCTTGAGACACCAGTAATTGAAACCAACACAACTCCAATGACAGAGCGCGACGAGGCTCCACAAGGAGATATGGAGGTATTAAAGATGCGCGTTGATGAGCTTTCACTCACACCACGTGTTGCCGCTGTTATTGATGAAGCAGGTATCAGAACTCTCGGTGGCTTGGTCCGCAAGCGAGAGGAAGACCTTCTTGCTATCCAAGGGTTGGGTCAGAAAGGAGTGCAGGAAATCAAGAAAGCATTAAGCGAGCACGGCATTGCCCTTCGCGCGTAATTGCATTTATTAACTTAGTATCGTAGAGTAATCCCCGTTATGAAGCATCACCGAAGAAACAGAGCACTTGGCAGAGACAGCGTACAACGTATGGCACTTTTGAAGTCACTCACACGATCAATGGTGATGCACGGAGGAATTGAAACTACGATTGCAAAAGCTAAAGAACTCCGCCCGCACGTAGAACGCTTGGTTACTATGGCAAAGAAGAACACCCTCGCATCACGCCGCATTGTGGCATCTCGCACAGGTAACGACCTCGAGACCGTTGCAAAGCTCCATGATGTTATTGGCCCTCGCTACGCAACACGTCCAGGTGGATACACACGTATTACAAAGCTTGGAGGTGCAGCAAACGTTGCGCACGACACAGCGTTCATAGAATTTGTATAACGAAATCACCATGACTGAGAAAAAAACACACACAATAGATGTAACAGGAATGCGCATTGGACGCGCCGCATCAAAAATAGCTTCTATCCTTCTTGGAAAGGAGTCTGTTGACGCAGTGAAGAACGTCGCATATCCAGTAACAGTAACAATCGAAAACGTAGACAAGCTCGACATTCCAGACTCACGTGTGGGAACAAAGCAATACGTAAAGTATTCAGGATACCCAGGTGGTCTTCGCCATATCTCTATGCGCCGTGTTATCGAAAAGTTCGGACACAGTGAAGTATTAAAGGCAGCTGTTTCAAAAATGGTTCCTCGCAACTCACTCCACACACGCAGAATGAAGAACCTCATTATTAATAAAACCAAATAACACTGAACTATGTCAGCAAAAGAAAAATACATCGAGGCAGTAGGACGACGCAAAACGGCAACAGCACGTGTGCGCATCACTCCAGCTAAGAAGACAACAGTTGTGGTAAATGGTAAGAAACTTGAGGTTTATTTTCCAATCAAGGCACACCAAGCTATGGCGCTTGAGTCTATGGGAGAGCACACATATGAAGTAACCGTACTTACACACGGCGGTGGAGTTTCTTCACAAGCTGAGTCAGTACGACACGGTATTGCACGTGCACTCATCAAGAATGATATTTCACTTCGCGGTGATCTTAAGAAGGCAGGTTTCCTCACTCGTGACCAACGTTCAGTTGAGCGTAAGAAGTTTGGTTTGAAGAAGGCTCGCCGAGCACCACAGTTCTCAAAACGTTAATCAATCAAAAACTCCCGCAAGGGAGTTTTTTAGTCACTATCCAATACTACGTAACGCCGTACTTTTTGTAGAAGTCAGTAATCGGTCCTTTGTATGCATGTAGTCGCGCAGGAAATGCCTGTGCAATATCGTGCACGCGTGCTGAGTTGTCAGGGAGCGCACGCAAATTATTAAGTAATTGCTGTCCACGCTCCATATTGAGTGTGTAATCCCAGCCAAGAAACTGGCCCCAAGATGCACCGGTTCGCAGAAATTCTGCTTCATCCATGCGCGCAGATGGTGTCTGCACTTCTACGTATGAATCAGGAAACAGTGCGCGATACTGCGGAAGCGTATAGAGCCATGAGTCACCGAGTACGTACTCTGCGCGAGGAAATTTTTTCTGTATGTAGGTAAATAAATCATGCAATTCTTGCAGTCGTGCATCAGTCTTTTCACCGCGAAGCGGGGAACCGTTAGGGTCAAACTCAACATTAGAAAAATGTATATGCACTGCCTTCTCGTGTTCTCTGTAGTCAGCCATGAAGCATCCATAACCTACCCAGTTATTAGGGTTTGGCGATTCAGGATGATATTCAGCAGGGGTACCATTTCGATGCGTTTTTCTATAAATCTTATATGCCTCGTCTACCATCTCAGATTCTTTCACGGTGGTGTTCATGGTTACTGATGCATCGGTGGGTGAAAGCACAAAAAGAAATGCGCGGGGGAGTGATGTGTATTTTTTCAGTACCTCAATGAATGGTTCACCAGTGACGCGTTGCATTTCTTTTGCCACATCAAACTGAAACTGAAAGTGCTCGCGTCCCATAAGGAGTGGTGGCTGTGCGTCCCAATGCTCACCCAGTCTTGTAGGTATTCGGTCAGAGGCGTCTCGTTCTGAACTTTCGGAAGTCATAGGAAAAGTATACCAAGCCTAAAGGTATGAGGGAATTTTGCAATCTATGCGCTCTTTTGCTAGGGTCGTGGTGGGGTATGGGGCATGTTACGAAAGGAGTGTGTGTATGAGTAACGTCCACCAGCTACCACCACGAAAGCCAGAGAAGAGAGAGTCACGTGCATACAAGGATACGCCACGAGAGACAAATTGGGGTTGCCTCGCAGTCTCGGTGTATTTCCTTGTCGCCCTCGGCGCGCTCTCGTACTGGGTCGGTATACCTATCCTTAGGTGGATTATCACGGTACTCCGATGAGGAACAGAATCGCGGTGCAGCTCAGGTTGAGTTGCCCGCGGTATTTTTTTTGCATTGCATTCTGCTACGGGTACAGGCTAGACTACAGCGATGTCCCTGTATCAAAGAAATGTGTATCTCTTGCGCGCACTCAAAATTTTAAAAGGTGCGATGTTTTTCTTACCGACCATCTCGCTCTTTTATGCATCAAATGGATTAAGTACGACAGACCTCTTTATCGTGCAGGCACTCTTTTCCGTTGCGATGATTTTTTTTGAAATTCCATCAGGGTATTTCGCGGATAGATTGGGTACGGTAAATTCTATACGCCTTGGTTGTTTCGTGTATGCATTCGGGTATTGGGTGTATGCGTTTTCATTTAACTTCACCACGATACTTATCGCAGAACTATTACTCGGTATCGGGCTTGCGTTTGTCTCAGGTGCAGACTCAGCATTGCTCTACGATTCGCTCATGTCAGAATCGAAGGAAGGTACCTACAAGAAAGAGCTCGGCAAACAGTCATTGGGATTTAGCGTCTCTGAAGCGGGCGCCGCACTCTTGGGTGGGTTTCTTGCTGCGCTTAGTTTGCGCCTTCCGCTCTATGTGCAAGCCGTGGTCATGAGTTGCCTTGTACCGCTCTCGCTTTTTTTGGTGCAAACAAAACTACACAAGCGTACAACACACCGCTCGGTGCTTCACGACATGGCATTTGTGGTGCATGATGCATTCAAGAAAAAAGCAGTACTCGGGTTTGTGCTCCATGGTTCTATTATCAGCGCATCAACACTCACGATGGTGTGGTTTGTACAGCCGTACCTCACGGCAAGCGCAGTACCTATTGTGTACTTCGGTGCTGTGTGGGCAGTCATCAATCTCTCGGTAGGATTTTTTGCACTTTATGCAGATAGATTTGAAAAGTTGTGCGGACTCAATAACTCACTCCTAGTATTATCACTCGCTGTTGGCGTATCGTACATACTGCTTGGCACCACATACTCATGGGTACTGTTGCCACTTCTGTTTGTGTTTGCCTTTACGCGCTCAGCGCGCAGTGCAATCGTAGAAGACTACCTCCATGCGCGCACGGAATCCTCAGTACGTGCAACGATACTCTCAGTAAATAGCATGCTCTCACGGCTCATTTTTGCGGTTTGTAGCCCATTCCTTGGGTACATGGCAGATGCCTATACCTTGGGGACCGCCCTTACCATTTCGGGTATATTCTTTACGGTGCTGGGCTCAGGAGCATTTCTTCTGTATCGAACGGATAGGGCACATTAGTTTTCTGAATTTTATGTGAGGACGAACTACCGCGCTGGGGTAGAAATTTATGTATTTTTAAGTATAATCATTTTATGAACGACGAACATGTACATGGAGAAAACTGTAACCACGACCACGAGGACGCGGTTGTTGCAGATGGCGCAGATGAGGCAGAAGACACGAGTGGTGTTGAGTATGACGAAGACACGGGTGCGTCCCTCGTAAAAAAGCTCCGCGAGAAAATAAAAAAACTTGAAGCAGAGAAGCAGGAGTACCTGAATGGCTGGCAACGCATGAAGGCCGATGTCGTAAACCGCGACAAGGTGGCAGAAGAACAGCGCGCACGCGTGGGTGCCATGGTAAAGGAGGGCATGCTTGAGGAACTGCTCCCCATACTTGATGCCTTTGATTCTGCATTTACCGGAAGTGCCTGGGAAAAGGTAGACAGTAACTGGCGTGTGGGTATTGAGTACATTCATTCACAGTTTAAAAAAGTGCTCGATGAAAACGGTATTACTTCGTACGGAAAAGTTGGCGAAGTGTTTGATGCCGTACGCCATGACCCAATTGAAGACACTGAAGAAACACCCGCAGGTGAGGAGGCAAAATCACATACGGTTGCGCAAGTCCTCCGTACTGGCTATGAACTTGGCGGTAGAGTCATTCGCCCTGCACGCGTAAAGTTGTGGAAGTAATACTACTTTATACTCAAGCTAGCCGAGTAGTGCATACCCAGCAATAACCACAAGAATTGCAGAAACACATTTTGCAAAAAAGTCGTCACGTTCCTTTAGGAAGATGTACGCGAGAATTACTGAGACAACAACTTGGGTGGTAAGCAACAGAGCAACTTTAATTGGTTCTGGTGCACTCGCGTAGGCGAGGTATGCAAAGGCAACATTACCAAGACTCGTCGCCCCTGCAATGAGTGAGAGGTAAAGTAATTGTACTTGGTCTTTACTATATACAATTTCTGCAAAAACAGTGCGAGGTGCGTATAAAGCTATGCATGTTGCTGCGCCAAGATATGTGGCAAGTAAATATGTTACGAGAGTAAACGTGTGTACTACTGCAACACTAATCACTTGATAGATGGCAAAAAGAAATGCCGATGCAATCATGAGAACGATGCCACTTGTGTCACCATGTAAGTCGTGTCGAGAGACAAGGGTGATGGCGAGTATCAAGGTAACAATCCCAACAATATTTATAAGCGTAAAGTGTGAATCAAGAAAAATAATTGCAAAAATGGTGCTGAATATCAGCATGGAAGAGAAAACAATTTGCGCAGTCGAGCTACTTAAGCGCTTGAGCGATTTAAAATACAAAATAACTCCAATGCCTTGAGTAAGTGCCATACCGAGAAGTGTCAGCCATTCGTTTTTGGTAAATGATGTATCAATCTGTAAATCAAACACGGGTACCGCAATAAATGTAAGAAATAGACTTGCAGTTAGAAAGAGAAACCCGAGTGTCTCACCCGATGCGCTCACTTCCTTGGCAAGAACTTTATGCGCAATAGAGCCAATAGCGCGAGAAAATATCGATATGCAGGTGTATATAATCCAAGTCACTCGCGCAGTATATAGCAACTAGACCGCAACTCCATCATTGCTGAGTAGAAGTACCATCAAATAGTAATCCCTGATTAGAGTTTTTTTCATCAAATCGTTGCTTTTCTTTTTTTAACAAAAGATTTTTCTTATGTTCAACGAGGTTATCATTGTGATGCACAACTCTTTTTACGTACATCCTAGATCCTCCGAATTTTCGGCTTACAAAATCATAGTTGCGACTTATATCGAATACAACATTAATATTGTCGCCGCTAGTAAAGTTGACCTCTTGGTTCAATATTTGATTCTTGTAATTTGCATCCTGCATATAAAAGAGTACGTTTGCGCCGTCTCCAATTATAAGTTCATCATTCTCGTCAAGTATATCTAGGCCATAATATATACCTTTCCAGGGTACCCCTCTACCGTACTGTTGTTGTCTATCTATGTATGGCTGAGATAGTTGTATGTGACCCGTCAAATCTGTCTTCAGAAACTCTTTTTCCTTAGGTATTTTTTCAATATAATCCTCAAAATTATTCTTTTCAATTCTGCAAGAAAATACCTCATTTGTTCCTTGTGTAAATTTAGGATTTATGCACATTACTTCGTTATTCGATATTATAGATTCATAAAATATATTTTTCTGCTTTTTGGGAATGAATGAAGCGCAAATTTCCTTAATTTTCTCAATTTGGAGATCGTCTAGGTCGTATCCTTTACATTTCTCAAATATCGCTAAAGTATTTAGCTCATCTGTACTCTGGTTTACCTGTTTCTGACTACTATATAGAAGTATAGAAATTACAGCCGCAACGGTCGAAATCGCTGTCGCCAGTAGGATTGTATTCTGGCTATTACTTATAAATTTTACTACTGCAAAATCTTTCAAAGAACCTTCCTTTGTGGCCAGTGATAGTATTTCGAACTGTTGCTCCGGGTAGAGTGATTCGATTACAAAAGAAATAATCTCAGCTTGAGCCAAAGAGCAACTATTCCTCGTATAAAAGTTTATTGAATGCGTATCACTGTCTGCAAAATCATAGTGAAGCTCTATGCATATCTCGTTTTCTTTTTGTGTTTTCTGCATATTACATTCGTATTCCTTTTCTCAAATATGCTAAAAATATTATGTCGAATTGCTGTCCCGCTTGGATTCGAACCAAGATTTTCCTTTTTCAGAAAGCTCAAAATTTTAAGCGCTCAGAAAGAAGAATGTTCTGCCGTTAAACTACGGGACAATATATAAAGTATACACCTCGCTCCACTACATACAAGCATCATCATATTTACTGTAGCGTGGCTCTGTGTTAGGCTCTTCTTATGACCAAGGCACACATGCCTGCACCCAAGCCTGAGCGCGGTGAACTTGCGCGGAGTATTTTACGGCTTGTTGAAGGTGGCTTTGACGAAGGCGCAAAGACTGAGGCAAGCGCCTTTGAGGTGATTAATTACTTTAAGCCACAGGACCGCTTTGAACGTAACCGCATCTGGAAGGCAATAAAATACCTTGAAGAACAAAACCGTGTCTCCATAGACTCACGCGGGGACGAGTACTACATATTGCTGACGCAGGAAGGGAAGGTAAAGCTTGCTGAAGTTGCCATCTGGGACCTCAGTATTTCCGCACCAAAGCGCTGGGACAAAAAGTGGCGCATTGTCATGTTCGACTTTCCTAAGGAGATGACCACAGTCCGAAACTCGTTCCGTCAAAAACTTGAAGACATGGGATTTACCACATACCAACGCTCGGTCTACATTTATCCATTTGAATGTGGCGAAGAGGTGCGCACCATTTCACAATTTTTTAATGTTGAGGAGCACGTGCGCTATGTGCTTGCGATTGATATAGACGAAACAGAGAAGTACATCACGCATTTTGATTTAGGATAATTGTTTGAGTAAAAAATACATATAAATTTTCTCAGCATTTTTCTGTGGTAACATTTGTAGTATGTCATCATCGAAAATAAATATCGCTTACATTGATGCAGCGAATTTAGACAGGGCACTTAAGGACCCGACGATGAACTGGAAATTGGATTATGCACGTTTCCGTGTATGGTTGTCAGATAAGTATAAAATTGATACAGCGTATATATTTATTGGTTTAATTCCTAAGTACAAGAATTTGTATGTGCATTTGCAGGCATGCGGATTTGAACTAGCATTTAAAGATGTCTTGTATCAAAATGGAATACCAAAAGGTAATTGTGACTCAGACCTGCTTATGAAAGCCTGTGCTGACTTATATGAAGGTCGGCTGAATAAATGTGTCATTGTCGCGAGCGACGGAGATTATGCGCCTCTCATCAAGGTACTTGTTGAGAAGTCAGCATTGCAAGTAATACTGTCGCCAGCGGTCACGGGGAAATGCTCCATCTTACTTAAGAGAACTGGTGCACCAATCGCGTATATTAACGACCAGCGCTCACTATTAGAATATGCTTCTAAAGTACCAAGTAGCAAGAAATAAAAAAGCCCCCAACATGGAGGGCCATGTCAGGGTCTCTTTCGTGGTGATTACTACCAATATACACAGATATACTATTAATTGCAACAAGGCGATGAAACCATTTATAAACATACTCACCACACTGATGCTCGTTGCACTTGGGTACGCACTGGTCGTATTTTTTACGACAGCGGTATCTGCGCTCGGCGCACCATATGCGCGAGAAGCTTCCATGATATTTGGTGTCTCACTTGCGCTGTTGCTGAGTATCTATATATACACACGAGGGTAGGGCGCTCTGAAATTTTGCAGATGCGTTGTGCGTAGTGCATTTTTAGAAGAGATGCATGTGCTACGATAGACACATGTCTGAAGGTGTGCCAAAAAACGAGCCACAACCAAAGCAACCAATCACGCCGTTTAAGCGTAACTTGCGCCGGAGTGGTATCACTGCGCTTGCCTTCGCGGGAGGCTTAGGTGCTATGGAAGTGGGGCAACGCGGAGTGAACACAGAAAATATTGCTCGCAACCATGCATTTACTGTTGCTGAACTTCCGGTTACCGAAAAACTGCGTCTGGCACTTGGCTCGTCTCTCTATTCGGGGCGGTATACACAAGGTATGGCAAACCGTTTTCCCTCTGTGGGATTTGCGCTCAGAAATTCAAGTGCGAATCTGGGACTCATACACTTATACCGGAGTGAACTGACCTCACTCGCTGACGCCACAGAAAATATTAGAAAAATTCGCCTTGAAGCAAAACATCCGGTCCTTATTTCTGCTGATATTGAGGGTGGACTTATTAATCACTTTAAACTTACGCAAGAAGACCTGCGAAAATTTGGCATACCTGAACGCATGTTGGTGGAACGACAAAAAGAATATGAATTTTACGTACGCAGACATAATGGTGATGCGGGTAAAGTACGCGCTGTAGCAGACCATCCACTGCCGAGTCAGGAATGGCTCGGACGCGTATATAGCAGACTCACTACAGATGGCGCGAGACAAAAGTTCTTGGACGAAATGCAGGGCTATGGCAAAACCATCGCAAAAATTTGTGAGCATGCTGGTATTAACCTGGTCTTTGGACCGAACCTCGACATCGTAGAAAATATTGATGGCTCTCGTCCTGCAGAGCGTGATGATAGAGCGTATGGCTCGCGCCCCGACGTGGTCTCTGCACTTGCCGGTGCCTACATTCGCGGGTTTAAAGATACTACTTCTGTCGTGGTGGTTCCCAAGCACTTCGTAGGAACAAACCTCGCTGAAGGAGATCCGCATCGCGAACAGGCGAATGTGGTAATCCGACGAGACTCAGGAATGCTGGTGCCATACCGTGATGTGATAAACAATGATGCGAGTAATGACTACATAGAGCGACGCACCACAGAGCTTCGCGCACAGATAGAACGATTGCGTGCAAAAAATATTGAATATGAAAAACAAATTCTTGCGGTGCCTACACAAAAAGGACGCACACAAGTCATCATTGCAGCGAATCAGCGCTTGATGGCAACACTTGATGCGCAGATAAACACATTGCTCGCACGCGCAAACGACCCAACACCGATTGGGGGCATTATGACTGCGGTCACCGGCAACAACTTGTGGGGAGACTCAAAAATTCCGACTGTATATTCGCGTCGTGCCATCCACACACTCACTGGTCCTAAAAGTAAAACAGGTCTTGGGCTTCAAGGTGTCGCCGTAACTGACGACCTCAGCATGGAATCATCACGAGCATTTATTGCTGAGCACGCACGCGCACAACCGGCGCGTAGTTTTGAAGAGCGTGCACTTGCCGTACACCAGGCACTTGCCTCGGGTAACCACATCGCGTTTATTCGTGGTATCGCCGGAGAAGAGCGACGTATCATTAGTGACGTGGTGAAGTACATGAAAGAGGGTGTTGATTTAAACAAAGACGGCGTGCCCGATTTAACTGAAGTAGACCTCAACAGAATCGCCACGAAGGTTCTCGATTTGCATGTGCGTCTTGGCTTTATGACGAAGCAAGTGATACGTGGCGAAGACTATTACGTGATGAAGCCAGAGATGTATAACCCAACGACGTGGGACGTACTTAAAAATTCACTCTTTTCTAACCAGTGGCCGTTTACCACAAAAGACAGAGCAAAATCGCCCAAGCTCCCTGACCAATCATTTCCGTCTGCGGTGGCAAAGGCAACAAAAAACTTTGTGCTTAGTTTATGGCGCGTCAACGTGCCGACGGTGTTAGAAAAATATGCAGAGGCAGAAAAAGGTCCGGAAAAAATGATTGTGATTGATAAGAGTGCACGACACTTGTGGATTTATAATAGAAAAACGGGTGCGCTCGAACAAAATTTTGATATTGCGATAGGTAAGGGCGGAGTAAATGAACGTAGATATATTGGCGACCACGTTACACCTACAGGAACATACCAACTCGTCGGAAAGCGTGATGCACAATGGTGGCTTCAAAATAAAGGGCAACCATTTCCAAAGGAATACGGCGGACAAGTAGGAGGCATGCTTGTGCTTGCGGGACAGTGGCATCCAGAAATTGCCATACACGGTTCTCCAGATGGCGGTATGACAGGAGAGGTGAGTAATGGCTGTGTGCGGGTGGAAAATGCAAAAATAAATGAGCTCATGAATATCGTGCCCACCGGTACGATGGTGATAGTTACTAAGTAACCACGTGCATTTCTTGTACAAAATTTTCTGAAGGTGGGATGAAGACACTCCTGTAAATACCCCCCTTGCATAATTTGCAGGAGCGTTTTAGAATACCGGTACATTAGCATTTAATAAAATATATATGTCAAAAATTCTTGGTATAGACTTAGGAACAACAAACTCTGCAACGGCTATCATTCAGGCAGGACAACCAACCATACTTGAAAACAGTGAAGGAGCACGCACCACACCATCTGTGGTAGGTATTTCTAAAAGTGGCGACAGACTCGTGGGTGTTATTGCTCGCAGACAATCAGTCACCAACCCAAAAAACACTATTTACGGCATCAAGCGCTACATCGGGCACAAGTTTTCTGACGCAGAAGTGCAAAAAGATATTGGCACCGTACCGTATGCACTGAAGGCAGGGCCAGATGGTGGTGTGCTCGTCACCATTGGCGACAAGGACTACCGCCCAGAAGAAATTTCTGCAATGGTTTTGGCAAAGCTGAAGGCAGACGCAGAGGCAAAGACGGGAGAAAAAATTACTGAAGCAGTAATTACCGTTCCTGCATACTTTAACGACGACCAGCGCAAAGCAACAAAGGATGCGGGAGCAATTGCAGGACTTGATGTAAAGCGCATCATTAACGAGCCAACAGCAGCAGCACTCGCATACGGCTTTAACTCAAAGAAGGAAGAAAAAATAATCGTGTATGACTTTGGTGGCGGTACGTTCGACGTGTCAGTACTTGAAGTAGGTGATGATGTTATTGAAGTTAAGTCTACCGGGGGTGACTCACATATGGGTGGACGCGACATTGACCAAAAAATAATTCGCTACGTGGTAGATGAATTTAAAAAGCAAAGCGGTATTGATGTAGGTAAGGACGCGCTCGCGTTACAACGTATTGACGAAGCAGCGGAGAAAGCAAAAATTGAACTTTCTACTACTGCAGAAAGTGAAATCAACATTCCATTCATTACGTCATCTACAGAAGGTCCACAGCACTTGTTAATGAAACTCTCACGCTCAAAACTCGAAGAGCTTACCAGTGAGTTTATTGAGCGCTCAATGAAGATTACTAAGGACACGCTTCAATCTTCAGGATTCTCAGTTACAGACATTAACCAAGTTATCTTGGTGGGTGGACAAACACGCATGCCAGCTATTGCTGATGCGGTTAAAAACTACTTTGGCAAAGAGCCAAACAAGAGTATTAACCCAGACGAAGTGGTGGCAGTGGGTGCAGCAATTCAAGCAGGTATTTTGCAAGGTGATGTGAAGGATGTGCTCTTGCTCGATGTGACACCACTCTCACTCGGTATTGAAACAATGGGTTCTATCGCTACAAAGCTCATCATGCGCAACACGACTATTCCTACAAGTAAGTCACAGGTATTTTCTACTGCAGCAGACAATCAGCCATCAGTAGAAATTAACGTCGTGCAAGGAGAGCGAGAAATGGCAGCAGACAACCGCTCACTCGGACGTTTCGTGCTTGATGGTATTCCACCAGCACCACGCGGTGTACCACAGGTGGAGGTGACATTTGATATTGATGCAAACGGTATCTTGAAAGTGTCAGCCGTAGAAAAGGCATCCGGTAAGAAGCAGACTATTGAAATTAAGGGAAGTTCAGGACTTTCAAAAGAAGAAGTAGAAAAAATGACCAAGGACGCTGAAAAGTATGCAGATGAAGACAAGAAGAAAAAGGATGCTGTCGAAGCAAAGAACTTTGGAGAACAGGTGCTTTATCAAGCAGAGAAGTCTTTGAAGGAGCACGGTGAAAAAGTGCCTGCAGATGTAAAAACAGAAGTAGAAGGAAAAATCACCGAATTAAAGACAGCACTCGCCGGCGGAGAGCTTGAGGCAATGAAGAATGCCACAGAGGCACTTGGTATGGCGATGCAAAAAATTGGTCCAGCAATGCAACCAGAAGCATCAGCAGATGGTGCAGGAGCTCAAGGTGAGCCACAAACAGGAACACCAGACGGCGCAGAGGGTGCAAAGGAGGTCTAGATATGTTTGGTTTCGGGAAAAAGCAAAGTTTTGAAAAATTATTGAGTGAGGGCGCGATTGTTATAGATGTGCGCTCTCCTCAAGAGTTTTCTGAAGGAAATGTTCCCGGCTCAAAAAATATTCCATTACAAGACGTGCACAAAATGATTGATGAAATTAAGTCTTGGGACAAACCAGTCGTCGTAGTGTGTCTCTCTGGAGGGCGTAGTGGTATTGCGGTAGGTGTACTTATGGCGCATGGCATAGATGCACACAATGGCGGTGGCTGGCGTTCGCTCGTGTAGGTAATAAAAATGACCGAAGCGAGAGAAGGGCTCTCGCGTCGGCCAGACCAACCCTGTGGGGTCAGTTTAGTTTTCTTGCGGACCAAATCGCAAAATGAGCGCGACTCCCGCAAGAAATGCCGAAAGCACTATTGCCACGAAGTTAACTTCGTGAGGTGGGGGGAGAAAGTCGGTCAACCGTCTCCATCCAAGCTCGGTAGTGAGGTTGTACCCACTCCCGTGAACCAACAGTATTAACGCAATAGCCATCGCCGTGATAGCTCCATGTTGTCTTGACGTCATGAACATCTCCCTTCAGACACGTGGACCGAGATTTCATCATAGTTACGCAAAAAATGCAATGCATCGAGCGCGTGTAGAATCAGTATAAAAAACGTGCACCGTACGAAAAACGAGGGTCGGTGCACGCGCAGAATCACTTGTTTGAAATTTTTATCTCAGCGGTTGGACCGCCGGGGAACTCATAGAAGATACGACCAGTCATGGTACATCCGCTACAGGTGATGACAAACAGGAGAATTCCGCAGTTCAAAGCTATGCGCCGCATCGGCGTACCCCTCTACTGTTGAACTGCACGTGTTATACCACCTCAAATGCCAAAAACAAATTATTTTAACTTTAGCGCGCACATAGTATACTAGGCACCATGTCACTCGCACACATACTTACTACTCGCGGATTCGTCAATCAATTTTCTGCAGAGAAATTGTCAGACATTACTGATGCGCCAGAAAAGCGTACGGTATATTTTGGAGTCGATCCTACTGCTGATTCCATCCACGCAGGAAACTTGGTGGGCTACATGCTCATGCGTCACTTAGCAGATGCAGGGCACAAAGTAATCATGCTCGCCGGAGGTGGTACAGGAATGATTGGCGATCCAAAGCCCGATGTTGAGCGCCCGCTCTTGCCCAGAGATGAAATTGCGCGACGTGTAGACAAGCTCAAGAAGCAAGCAGAGAAGGTGTTAAACATTCCAGAGCTTGTAGTGGTAGATAATTACGACTGGCTTGGCAAGTTAGGCTTGATAGAATTTTTGCGCGATATCGGTAAGCACTTCACGGTAAATAACTTAATGAAGAAAGATGCTATAGCTACACGCCTGCAGAGTGATGATGGCATTTCATACACAGAATTTTCGTACCCATTACTACAAGCGTATGACTACCTGCACCTTAATCGTGAACAGGGATGTGACTTACAAATCGGTGGCTCCGACCAGTGGGGAAATATCGTCGCAGGAGTAGATTTAATTCGTCGCAAAGAAGGAAAGACCGCATACGCGCTTACGATGCCACTTATTGTAGATAAGGCGACAGGGAAAAAGTTTGGTAAAAGTGAAGGTAACGCGGTATGGCTTGATGCAGAAAAAACATCGCCCTACGCGTTCTATCAATTTTGGTTAAACAGTTCAGATGAGAGTGTCATTGATTATCTAAAGATTTTTACACTCCTCTCGCTTGATGAAATTTCAGAAATTGAACTTGACCACACTGCAGATAAAGGTAAGCGTAGTGCACAGCGGAAGCTCGCATACGAAGTTACCGCATTCATACATGGGAAAGCTGAGGCAGAATCTGCGCAACACATCACTCAGATATTGTTTGGTGACGTGAGCGTTGAGTCCGTTACTGATGTCTCTCTATTCTTGAAATCTGCGCCACACACCGCTGTTGCAATTGGTGACGCGCTTACAGACGTACTCGTCACTACAGGTCTTGCCTCATCAAAGCGCGAGGCACGGCAGTTCATTGAGAGTAATGCGATTCTTATGAACAATGCTGAACGAGTATCAGATGTACAAAAGCTATTGCACGAGAATGATTTTTTTGCGAATGGTCTGGCGCTTATCAAGCGTGGCAAACAAAAGGTAGCGGTCTTGGTAAAAAATTAATAACATAGTATGCGTGAACGAATGACTATAGGTACAAAACCAGGACTCTATACGACTGATAGATATAACGGAAGCAGGCAGATTCATGTGGCACCTGAAGAAGTGGTAGAAGATCAGAACGCGCTTGAAACCGTCCATACGGTCGCACAGTTGACCCTTCCAGACGGACAAATTATAGAAGTGCATGAATGGAATCCAAAAAATTCTGAAAACATAAATCCGGTCCCTGTGGTTATAGCGAGTGGCTGGATGACGAGTGGCTATCCCTACGCAGCACTCGCGCGCGGTATTTCTGCAGGTCAGCTGTTACGCAAAACTCCACACACAGAAACTGTTTCGCCACAGGTAGACCCACAGGCAGAATTTCACGCTGAGCCAAAAGAAGAGGAAAGTGCGAACATGCGACACGGCCGAACGGGTGGGCGACGAGTCATTGCATTTAATGCACCGGTAGGAATTGAGGCAACACACCTACAGAAAGAAATGGGAAAAAGAATCCCGTACCCAGAATTACGAAAAATTGCATTGCTCGATGCAGTGTTCTCAGGAAAAAAAATTGAGCAAGCAGATATTGTGGGGCATTCCGAGGGTGCGTTTTATACAGCACTCTATGGTGTAGAACGTTCAGAAGCCGTACGCTCAGTGGTTCTCCTTGACCCATTGGGAATAACAACAGCAGAGGACGATGATACAAAAAAGCGCTCACTCACCGCTCAGTTGATGCACTCGGCAGTATCTCGTGCGCGACTCGCGTTTAAATATAACGCAGAGTTACTCGGAGATATACCTCGTGGGTTTTCAAATGGACAATTGCCACAAGCATTACGTGCAGTTTTTAAAGAAGCACTAACTAATGTAGTGAAGCATCCGGTACTCGCATGGGAATCAATTGGGGTGATGCATAACGCAGATATTCGCACGCATATCAAATTGCTACAGCAAAAGGGGCATCATGTGGGGGTTATCGTTGCGCACGACGAAGGGCTCTTCCCAGGGGATGAGATACGTGAAAAATTAAAAAAATCTGGAGTGCTCCCTGATCGCTTTGCAACAGTGAGTGGACGACATAATGATGCACTTGCAACATCTGATGGACAAGATATGGTAGGGCACATGCTGAACCAGCTCGCACATGACACAAACAAACAGCAGTAATACACAACCACTATGAAAAACTTTTACGATACACTCGGCGTAGCAAAAAATGCATCAGATGATGATATTAAGAAGGCATTTAGAAAACTTGCCCAGCAATACCATCCAGACAAAAAAGGTGGTGATGAAAAAAAATTTAAAGAAATAAGTGAGGCATATAGTGTGTTAAGTGATGCGACACGTCGTGCAGAGTATGACCGGTACGGTCAGTCATTTAATGGTGCAGGACCACAGGGTGGCGGAGCTTCAGGAGGTTTTGGCGGTGCGTCTGGTTTTGAAGGCTTTGATTTTTCTCAATTTACGAATGGTGGTGGTGTCGAGTTTGATTTGGGAGATATGTTCGGAGAATTTTTTGGCGGTGGAGGCAGAGGTCAGCGACGCGGACAGAAGAAGGGGCGAGATATTTCTGTTGATGTGCAGATTACCTTCAAGGAGTCACTCTTCGGTGTTGAGCGTGTGGTCCTGATAAACAAAATTGCATCGTGTGAGACCTGTAAGGGTACGGGAGGCAAGACTGCTGAGACAACCAAGTGTGCGACATGCGATGGTAAGGGACAGATACAAGAATCTCGACGAACCATCCTTGGTACTTTTGCGCAGGTGCGAGAGTGTGACACATGTGGTGGCGTGGGAACAATCCCTAAAGAAAAGTGTGGTACGTGCAGAGGACAAAAAGTCTACAAGCAGGAAGAAAAGATAACTATGAACATCCCCGCAGGTATTCAAAGCGAAGAGATGCTCCGCATGAATGGGAAGGGAGAAGCAGTCGCCGGAGGAGTGCCGGGGGATTTATATATACGCATTCACGTTAAGGAGGATGCGCATTTTGCACGAAGCGGAAACGACATTGTACATCCAGTAGAAGTAAAGTTGAGCGAAGCTCTTCTTGGAAAGGAACAAGTGGTGCACGCAGTTGATGGAGAAGTAACCGTACATATTCCTGCAGGAGTAGATCACGGAGAAACCGTGCGCGTAAAAGGCAGAGGGTTTCCGATTCGTGGAGGGAACCGTGGTGATTTGATTGTCGTGGTCTCTATTCACATTCCAAAAAAACTTTCTAAAAAAGCAAAAGAGCTCATTAATGAATTGCACAACGAAGGTTTGTAGAGAATATACAGTGTAGGTTTTGGTAGAAAGTTCTCCAGTGATATACTTACCAAGTAAAAATAATTACTTCTATGCCTGACACACTTTTAGGAATATCCTCTGACATCATATTCATCTCTGGCATTTTTGTACTTGCGTGTACTATTGCGTTTCTTAAAGGAGTACAAGTTGTTTCAGAAGTGGGGCTCGCGCTTATCGTTGCGTCATTTCTTACCACACATATTGGTACAAATGTCGTACCTACGGCGATTACCTCACTCTTTTCTGCACTACCACTTACACCGCAAACACTTATTTTTATAGGATTGTTTGTATTTTCATTTTGGGCAACACATCACTCAAACAGCGGTTTAGATGACACTAAGCGACTTTCCAAAGTGGCTATCGCTGCAGGTGGGGTAACGGTGATGGTAATCTTTGTGTGCACACGTATTATCTCACTTGGTTCACTCGTTACCTTCGGTCCGTTTCTTACATCACTGACAGCAGGGGACGCAACGCTGTTCTACTTCCTCTGTGCCGGTGTTGTTGCCATATCCTTATCGAGAAAGGTGTAGACTTGATTTTCTACCAATTCATGTTATAATTATATTATGCATTGGTATCACTACGTTCTCCCCACACTCATTCAAGTTGCGAGCAAGCCATTCTGGTTTTTAGGTCTTAAGTTTCAAAAAGGTCTCACCATAGAAGGAATCGAGCATGTTCGACACGCAATTACACTTGCGCAATCACAAAAAAAGGGCGTATTGCTTATTTCTAACCATGTAAGCCTCCTCGACTTTGCGTATGTTATCTCAGGTCTCATGTATACAGAACTGGTTTTTAAACCAGTGATTTTCGTGGGAGACCAAGGCAAAAACTATACGGGCGGAAATATCTCATGGCAAAAATATTTCTTTACGAGCGCACTTTTTATGAAGTCTGTGGGTGCGTGGCCAGCAGAGCGCGGTACGGGTAACTACGAACAAGCACTTTCTGCACATGCAGGCGTATTACAAAGGGGTGGGACGGTATGTATTTTTCCATACGGTGGCATCACAAACAAAACAACTGTGCACGGTGGTGCAGGATATCTTGCCGAGAGTACGAGTGCGATTGTGGTACCGCTTACCATCACCATAGATGCAGGGAAGACACGTGTCTCATATAAAAAACACACCACATTTCAATCTGAAATGGGAGCGTCTACAAGTACTGATACTCCAGAACAGAGAGCAGAAGGGTACAGACAATTCGCAAAAAATATCCTCAGTTCGTAGTCTCTCTGCATGAGTTCGGAGGGCTCAAGATGGTATACTGATGCAATGAGTACGCATACAAAGACGCTAGAAGCTGAAACAGAACGGAGTGACAAAATGTATCGCATACTTAAGGTGCTTATAGCGCCTCTTATTCGTTTGATTTGGGTACGACAAGTTTCGGGGATGGAACATCTCCCCAAGGAAGGCTCTGCCATTGTGGCACTCAATCATCAAAGTTATTTTGACTTCATTTGTTTCTTAGCGGTATCTGATAGACATGTACATTTTCTCGCAGCTGAAAAATTTTTCGAGAGCCCCATCTGGGCGCCCATCATGCGTGCAATGGGACAGATACGCGTAAACCGTACTGAGCATGATAAATCAGAAGTAAATGAAAAAGTGCGCTTTCACCTGGAGCGTGGCGATTTGATAGGTATCTTTCCTGAAGGAACGCGCTCAAAGCATGAACACCACATGTTGCCAGCATTTACTGGTGTTACCAAGTTTGCACACAAAATGAAAGTGCCCATAATCCCCGTAGGCATTAAGGGTACATACGCGGTCATGGCGCGTCATCATAAAATCCCACGATTAAAGAAGATTGTGTCAATTCATGTGGGAGAACCGCATTCGCTCCATGAACACCACGACAAAGACCTTTCTCACGATGAGCATCTGGTACTGACCGATGTCGTCATGGAAAAAATAAGCAAACTCTCAGGCAAAGAATATTTAAAACGAAACTCATGAAAGATTTAATACTCTTCGACTTAGACGATACGCTCATACGAGGGCAGTCTCAAAAAATGTTATTGAATTACCTCAAAGAAAAAAAGGTAATCACTGGCTATTTTTATGTGAGGCTCTTACTTGCATTTGTGATGTACAAGCTTGGTCTCATGCGTGATCCGCAAAAAGTAATGGTGTATGCGTATGCATTTATGAAAGGCATGAAAGTTTCTGAAGTAGAGACACTGCTTGCGCCCTACATACAGACAGTTCTACATGAGTGTCTGAACACTGTGGTGGTAGATAAACTAAAAGTGCATTTGATGGATGGTTCAGAAGTGGTGCTTGTCACAAACTCTGCCGATGTCCTTGCAAAGCCACTCGCGCGCGCACTGGGTATCACCAATGTTCTGGCTACGGAGCTTGAAGTAAAAGATGAGGTATTTACCGGAGTCATACTAGGTAAGCCAGTGCATGGTGATGAAAAAGTGGCGCGAGTTTCAGCGTACGCAGAAAAACGTGGACTCATACTTTCTAATGCAACATTTTATTCTGACCATATTTCTGACATGCCATTATTTAGCGCGGTACGTACACGAATCGTCGTCAACCCAAAATGGTTTTTTGAGCAAAAGGCAAAGATGCTTGGCTGGACCATTCTAAAAAGTTAACCATGGGAGTGATATTTTCAATCACGTGCTTCATGACGTTTTTGACCAGCATTGCGTTTGGTTTTCTTATTTATAGTACTGAAACAAAGTCAGTGCTTAATAGAAAATGGATTATTTTTTCTTCAACGATTGGACTGTGGAGCTTAGGTCTTGCGGGAGTTACCTACAGCACTTCATATGAGAATGCCGTGTTGTGGCAGTACATGCTTGATATCGCGGCAATTTTAATTCCGGCAACATATTACTCGTTTACTTCAGAGCTTGGGAAGTTTAAAAACGCACATCTGTACTCAACCTTTATCTACAGTATTGCTTCGGTACTCATACTCTTTAGTCTTACGCCATACTTTAAATTAGGAGTAGAAAATGTGTCTCTCGGTGTCTACTGGATTGTGCCTGGCTCTTTGTATCTTTTATTCCCAGCGTTCTTTCTTACGGTGGGCGGTATCGCAAACACATTGCTATTTTTGTCATATAAGCGCGAGGAGGATGCAAAAGTAAAAAAGCAGTTACTCATTACACTTATTGCTACTTCCGTGAGTACGCTTGGCGGTGCAACAAACTTCTTCCCGCAAATGTTTGGGGCATATCCGTTTGGTAACTACTTTGTGATGTTCTATATCTTCTTCATGAGCTATGGCGTGCTCCGTCACGGGCTCATGAGTGCTAAGGTGGTTGCCGCGCAGTTGTTTGCGGGCGCTTCGGTATTACTCTATACGTTCTCACTCTTAAATACCGTTACCGAAGTGGGATTGTATGCATCACGTTCGCTCATTGCATTTATTACACTTATCTTTAGTATTGGATTTTCATATTTACTCGTACGCAGTGTGCAGAACGAAATTAATGAGCGTGCTCGCGTACAGCACCTGGCAGAGCAACTAGAAGTCGCAAACGAATCACTTGAAAAGTTAAGTCAGCAAAAATCAGAATTCCTTTCTATTGCAACACACCAACTCCGCACACCCTTAACTGCGGTGAATGGCTACTCATCGCTACTTCTTGGCGGTTCGTATGGAGAAATTAATGACAGAATGAAAGAAATCTTGGGACGCATCGTGCACTCAGGTGTGCTCATGTCACAAACGATTGAAGACTTCTTAAGTGTGTCGCGTATAGAGCAGGGAAGAATGGTGTATGACTTTTCAGATTTTGATGTGCGCACGCTTATAACAGAAGTTACCACTGAGTTAGCACAGCAATCAAAGTATCGAAAGCTCGACCTTACCGGAGTGCCAGGCGATGTACCACTCATGGTTAATTGTGATTACGGAAAAATTAAACACGTCATTAGTAACCTCACGGATAACGCAATTAAGTATACAGAAGCCGGCTCGGTAACCGTGACAGGTATGATGGTAGGCAGTACCGTTCGCATCGTGGTATCAGATACGGGTATTGGTATCCCTGCGGAAGAAATAGGAAAACTCTTTGATAAGTTTGTGCGTGCGCGTGGAGCGTCTAGGGTAAACATCAGTGGTACCGGACTTGGACTCTACGTTGCAAAGCAAATGATTGAAGCGCACAAGGGTAGAGTCTGGGCAGAGTCAGATGGCGCAGGCAAGGGCTCACGCTTTATTATTGAACTCCCGACAACAGCAACGCCAAAATCCGAGTAGTTTTCTTGATTTGAACACAAAAAATTATACCGACAAGTACTTGTGCCTTTTAGAGTGTGAGATACCATGGATACATTAACTCCTAAAAATATTGTATGCGCACAAAAAGAGCTGTCGCTGTAATTGTTGTTCTCACCATATTTTTACAGACGTGCGCATTCCCAAACGTAGCTCGAGCAGAGGATAACGGATACAACGTTCCAGTAAGTCTTCTTGAAACAAAATCTAAAACAATTCAAATTCGCCCAGAAGGAAATACTGGGTCTGCGACATATGACATTCCGTTCGTAACTCCTCCAGGAAGAAATGGTATCGAACCGTCGCTCTCACTTTCATACAATAGTAATACAAGTGATAATACTGGCTTATACGGATACGGATGGTCAGTGGGTATCCCTGCAATCTCAAGACTAAATAAAGAGGGCGTAAATAATCTCTATACACAAAACACCTTTACTTCTTCTCTTGATGGAGAGCTGGTTCTGATTACTGCAGGCTCACCTGCTATCTATAGAGCTAAATACGACTCTGGTGCGTACAATACATATGCGTATACAGGCACAGCGTGGACTATTACAGGAAAGGACGGGACCGTATTCAAATTAGGTTCTACTGCCGCATCGCGACAAGATGACATCGCGAATACTGCAAATGTGTATCAGTGGATGCTTGACGAAGTGAGAGATACAAATAATAACTTTGCGCGATATACATATTTTAAAAATGCTGGACAAATATATCCAGATTCTATTTTCTATACAGGTTCAGGAAGCACAGATGGTATTTTTGAAGTAAATTTTATTCGTGAAGCACGTGTAGACACAGTACCATCATACAAAACCGCTTTTGCAGTTACGTCAAACTATCGTATAAAACAAGTAATCGCAAAGAAAAGTGGCACCTGGGTTAGAAAATATGACCTCGGCTATGGCACCGGTGTAAATGGTGTTCGTTCCGTTTTGAGTACTGTGGTTGAGAGTGGACGAGATGAACAAGGTAATGTTGTCACACTACCTGCAACGCAACTTGCCTACCAACAGCCGACAGTAGGATGGCAAGTGGCACCAAATTGGTCAATTTCAATTCCTCTCATTGATACAGCATTTACACCTGATAATGGTGTTCGCTTTGCTGAGGTAAATGGGGATGGGTTGCCAGATATAATTAAAGCAAGCGGGCCAACTCCAGCTCAATGCTACAACAAGCAAACTGCGCTTAATACTGGTACTGCATGGAATACAATTACCACAGCACTTGTTCCTACGGATGCTTGCTTTTTAGCTGAGGACACGCTGAATCACAACGACTTCGGCCTGCGCGTCGGAGATGTAAATGGTGATGGAATGGACGACCTTGTCGAGGCCCACGATGATGATGATTACAATCAGACGCCGTCTGAGAATAAACAGTATAAAAAAGTTTTTGTGAAAGGTCCTACAGATTATGTATGGAATTCTGCGTATAGCATTCCAGACGGTTTTGGATTTAGTAGTCTATATTCTGGCCCTAACAATGTATCATTTGCAGATTGGAATGGAGACGGTCGCGCAGATATTATGTCTACGTATTTTGGTAATGGAGTAACTCTCGGCTGGAAAGATTCAGTCACCTGGACAGATGGCGCGCCGTACACCAATGATGGACGGTTTGGAGATTTTAACGGTGACGGCCTACTGGACTCAATAGAGTGGTCTGTCGTAAACAATGTGACGGTAAAAGCACTCAAACTTAACTCAGCTAAAGGTTTTCTGACATCTGCAATTACCGTACCTGGAGCTTATCCCTTTAGTATAGACGGGTCAGAAAGAGTCGGCTCACGAATTGCTGATATAAACGCAGATGGTTTGCCAGATATTATTGAATCAGCAACTAATGCTGGTGGAACAAACGTTCAATCATTATTCACTAATACCGGTACAACTTTCAATACGGGTACGTACAATCTTCCCTCAGATGTGGTGTTTTCATCTTGGAACGGAGTAACTGGGCAAAAAGATGGGGGTTGGAGAATCTTAGATATAAACGGCGACTCACTGCCAGATTTGGTCGGTGCAATATTTCCAGGTGGTGTTTTGACAAATAAAGTATATTTGAATACAGGTAAAAAAGCAGACTTGCTTACCTCAGTAACACTTCCGCAAGGTGGGAGTGTGTCGTATACGTACAAAAGTTCGCTTGCCTATAAAGATGGAAGTGGAAATCTAGTTAATACTGGCTCACCATATCCTGTAACTACGGTAGATACTATTACTATTGGCGATGGCTCTGGATACCTTGATACAAAAACATATTTTTATGAAGGTATATCGCAGTACTTTAATGCATATAATGATAAGCAATTCGCTGGGTTTAACATAATCACCGTTACAGATTCTGCAGGTAACAAAACAAAAACGTATTACCACCAAGGAAACACTACAGATACTACAAATGGTGAAGTGTTAGACCACCCTTCAAAAATTGGTAAGCCGTACAGAATCGCACGGTATGCAAGCAATGGGTCTCTGTATTCTTTGGAAGTACTTCGCTGGATTGCTGCAGTAGCAGGGAATCAGTTTTTTGTACAAAACACGCAAGTTGCTACGCTCATATATGAGGGTGATGCATCGCACAAAGACACAGTAAAAACTCGTGCATATAACACCACAAACGGTAACATTTTTTCTGAGTCAGAGTGGGGAGAAGTTAACGCCTCGCCAGATGGCACGTATGTTGATACTGGTACAGATAAGCGCGTAACAGAGTACACGTATGCAACAGATACCGCTGGCAAAATTTTGAACAAAGTATCACGCCAGCTTCTTAAAGATCAGTTAGGAGTCATTCAATCAGAGGCCCGTCGTTACTATGATGCTCAGCCACTAGGCACAGTGACCATCGGAAACGAAACGAAAACCGAACAACTCCTCTCAGGAGCCACGTATGCTTCAACACAGCGCACGTTCAACTCGTATGGACTGGTAAGTTCGATTATCAACCCAAGAAACTACACAACAACGCTTACGTACGATGCGCAAAACTTGTATCCGGCAACCAGTACAAATCCGCTGACGCACGCAACTACGTATCAGTACAATCAAATCATAGGTAAGCCAAAACTGGTAACTGATGCAAATACATATTCCGTTGAAACCACCTACGATGCCTTGGGGCGTGTAGTATCAGTGCGAGCAAGTGACAATAGTGCACCGGCATCACTGATAACTTCAAAAACACTCACCTATACGGATACGCGTAACGCAAACAGTGTGTATGAACGGACCTACATTACGGGATCCCTTTCACAGGATTCGTACACGTATGCCGATGGACTTGGCAGGGTAATTCAAAAGCGCGTGAGTAACGAAGGAGGAAAGTATTCTGTAGCTGACGCAACATACGGGAGAGACGGTACCGTGACCTCACAATCATTGCCATACGCCAGTATTGGCGGGAGTAAAACGAGCCCAAGTACAAACTCCGCACTCGCAACTTCATTTGTATACGATGCGTTAAATAGAGTCGTGAGCTCAGTAAATGCACTTGGAACGACAGCAACAAGCTACACGGACTGGAAAAAGACGATAGTTGATGCCAAAGGTAAACAAAAAATGTATGAAACAGATGCGCGTGGCAGTGTATACAAAGTGACAGAATTTGTTGGCTCAACACCAAATGTCACCACATACACATACGATACAAAAAATAATCTGAGTACTATACAAGATGCCGGAGGAAATGTTCGTGCCTTCACGTATGATAAAGCAAACCGCAGAACAAGTGCAGAAGACTTGCATGCACCTGCAGACAGTACTTTTGGCAATTGGAATTTTGTGTACGATGCACAGGGCAATAAAACTCAAGAAACTCAACCGTCAGGAACAGTCGTAAACTATGCGTACGATGCACTCGATAGACTAACTTCAGAAGACGCAACAAATGTTTCAGGAATAGAAGCAAGCTATACGTATGATATAGGAACCTATGGCAAAGGCAGGTTAAGTACAGCTACGCGCGGTACAACAACGTCTACATATACATACACGGTTCGTGGTGACGTCGCAGAAGAGCAAAGAGTTATCGGAGGAGAAACATTCACGACAAACTTTGACTACACTCGAACAGGAGATATATCTACGATTACTACGCCAGACAGTGCACAAGTAAAATATACCTACAACCAGACGGGAAGGATTGAGAAAATCCAACGAAAAGAATCGGGTGGTACATGGGTTGATGTGGTCTCAAATTATGATTATGGTCCGCACGGTCAGTTTACCTTGAAGCAACTCGCCAACAATACGTGGACATACCACACCTACGACTCAAATGAGATGTATCGCTTGAAAAATATTTCTACAATTGATCCGCCAGCTGAGGATGTTACACCTGTTGCTGAAATACCAATCGTGCCAGCAGAACAGTCTCTCGTTGTTCCGCTTGCTGAGGAAGTGGTTGCTTCTCCAGAGGTGCAAGAAGTGCAGATACAAGAAGAAATTAAGGCTATTACGGCACCACAAAGTCCACTTCCTGAGATTGCAGTAGAACCAGAGGAAGTGTCTGACTCTATCAAAACGCCTACGATTCCGGATGAACAAAACACTTCCGACACTCCGAAAGAAATAGTTACGGATGTTGTAGAAAAAAAGCCTGAAGTGGTTGTAGAAAAGCCTTCGAATACGGAAGATTTTCCAAAATTACTTTCACTAGTTCATACAAAGGACGACACCGAGATTGAAAAAGCAAGAACTGAGAATAGCTACACGATTCGTGTTGGAAGAGATGAACAAGGAAACGAAACACGAGTAACACGATTATTTTCTGCACCAGTGCATTACAAAGATGCTGAAGGGAAATTACAGCCAATAGATACACGCATTCGCAAAGATGCAGAAGGGTATAAGGTTCGAGATGCAAGATATGCTCTCGATATTAAGACAGACATAAGTGTAGAACTCGCAACCTTTACCGTAGGAAAGCTTGCGGTTGCAATTGAGTCTCAATACGAGAAGTCTAGAAATTCAAATGCAACAAAGAGTGCTCAAATACGAGAAAAAAACGGGAAGATGGGAAGTCGTACTGAAAAGGAAGAGCGAGAAATTGGAGAGAAAAATGCGTATGGTGACGGGATAGATATAGTGCTTCGCGCAGACAATAATTTCGTCGCAAAAGACGTAGTAATTCAAAATGCAGATGCATTAAAAAATCTAAATGATGCAGATGCAACATACGATGTATCGTTTATGTTGCGCGTGCAGGATGATGTAGAGCTTTTGGTTGGTGACACATCTATAAAAGACACAATGAGTACTACTGCAAATGCACGGCTCCTGAAAGGTGAAGATTCTGTATATATATTCGCACCAAAAATTTGGGATTCAGAAAATAAGAAGCTTCAAATAACAGTTGAGTATACAAAAGTTCCCGGAGGATATCTTTTAACAAAACATATTCCAAAAGAATGGTTAGTAAAGGCAGTGTACCCGGTAACTACAGACGCAATCTTGAGTTACTCTTCTGACATTGCTGATGGGGCAGTAGGAAACTATTCTCCAACTAATTCATGGAGTGACTCACACGATGCAAGTGTCGGCGCATATCCGTGCACGTCAAGTTGCGGTCCAACTGCTTCAAATGCACAATATTCAGATACTATCGAGCGCTTGTTTGTTCCCTTTAATACAGATGCGCTTCCTGATACAGCGAATATAACAGGTGCAAATTTAAAGCTGTACTCGACATATGTAAACTACGCATGGGACCCAAATGCGTATCTTGTAGTTGTGCCTACAACACAGGCGTCACCAACTGCGCTCGTACTGAATGACTTTGATCAGTCTGGCACAACTGAGTTAAGTGCTCGTGTAAATTCTGCAAATGGAACATTTACATCGCCAGATTGGAAAACTTTTGCACTTAATGCGACTGGTATCGGTTCAATTAATCTTACCGGTTGGACGAAAATTGGTTTACGCTCGGGATACGATAAAGACAACGTACCTCCAACTTCCGGATTTCATTCGTATGCATTCAGAATGTCAGAGTATACGGGCACTGATTTTGACCCATACCTAGAAGTAACATACTCACTTCCAACAATTCCGCCAACGGCAACAGATTTAAAAGTTGAAAGCTTAAGTAATCCAACAACAGTAACCACCGGTACTCCAAAATTTACGGCAACATTTAATGACCCCGACCTGGTAGACAGCGGTGCGCATTACGCAGTGCAAGTTATCCCTGAAGGTGGAAACTGGGCAACACCATTGTGGGATTCACAGAAATCCGCACTGCCAACTCTCTTAAACCAAGGTGACAGGACGCCAAACATTACGTACGGAGGCACTGCGTTGCAGTTAAACGGCACTAAATATCTGTGGAGAATACGATTCTGGGATACAGGAGGTACACAAGGTCCATGGAGTGACGGCTCAGATTATTTTGTAGTAACCACGCCACAGGTTGTGCAAAGTTATCTGTACTCAGGGTGCCTAACCGCACAAGATGGAGCGTTAAATCCAGTAGAACTAAAATGTGGTGCGCCAGTTTTCTCAGGTATATTTAATCTCGGTGCATCAGGAACAGTCGCACATAAATATCGTATGCAAGTTGCAACGAGTGCAGATTTCTCGACTGGCATACTGTGGGATTCGGGCGCCGCAGGTACATCGCTTTCTGCGACATCGTTTGGGGCGCGTACCAGCGACATAGTGTACGCAGGTGCACCGCTCACGTTTAATGGCACCAAATACTATTGGCGCATTAAATTCTGGACAACCGGAAATTCTGAGACTGACTGGAGCACTACGGGAACATTCACAACCTACACGTCAAAGGCATACCAGTATCTCTCATACGCATATGATGCCGTAGGTAACATTACGGCAATAGGTGATGCTTCTGATACCAATACAAAGAAGAACCTTGCGTTGGGTTATGACGACCTATACCGCTTAACGAGTGCGACAGCATCAAACGCCCTCGTGGGAACAAACTATGCACATACATTTGCGTACGATGCACTGGGTAGTATCACCAATAAGTCTGATACCGGTGCATATAGCTATGCAGGTACGGGATATGCAAACCCACATGCAGTAACTACCATAGGTGCAAGTTCCTACACGTATGACAATAACGGAAATGTCGTGAGTGATGGCGTTCGTACGTATGTGTGGAATTACAACAATACGCTCGCGAGTGTTACAAAAGGTGGAGTAACAACAACATACGGTTATGACACAAGCAAGCAACGCGTGAGTCACACAAGTGGCACACTGACTACAAAATATCCAAACAAATTCTATAACAAAGATTCGACAGGTAAAAAGACAAAGCACATATTTGCAGGGGATACAGTAGTAGCCACAATAGAAACAGTTGGGACTACGGTAACACCGTACTATCTGCATACAGATACTCTTGGTTCATCATCCGCAATCACGTCAGACATTGTGCAATACAATAGGCCACCGAAAGTATCTGTAATCGGTGAGTCTACCGTAATCGTTGCACAGAATGCGACATACACGGAGCAAGGAGCAAGTGCAATAGACACAGAAGATGGCACACTGACACAAAGTATCGTAACAACAGGTGCGGTGAACACCGCCACGACAGGTACGTACGTTAAGACATATAGCGTTACAGATAGTGGTGGAAGTACCGACACCAAAATACGCACTGTAATCGTTCGTGCTCCAAACCCAGCCGACACTATTCCTACACCGCTCGTACAGTGGAAGTACACGGGAGCACAAGGAAGTACAAGTAAATTAGAGAATAGTATAAACACGAGTACGTATCCACTTACTTCAAATGGGTACACATCAGTAGCAGGAAAGGAAGGTACTGCAGATACCGCAGCGTACTTGAATGGCACCTCAGACAATCTTGCCTTCACGCCATATAGTCCTGCAACTTCAGACTTTACTGTTGCAGTACGGTTCAAAACAGTGTGGCCACTCAACTACGCAAGTAGCCCGCTCTTCTTTGAGGGCACCGATGTAAACAACTACAGCAATATCTACATGTATGTAAACTCAAATATGCAGGGTAATTGTCACGTAGGTGGCACAACACTCAATACGTCAACCGTTCCTGTGTATGACAATAATTGGCACGACATGGTGTGTCTCAGACGTGGCAACACCATCGAGCTCTACTTCGACAACGTCCTCCAGTCATCTTCAACACCAAGCCAAGTAACCAACCTTTCATTCACCGGCACCACTGCCTACCTTGGCAAATCAAACACGGGAGGTGTATGGTCATATCACAAAGGAACACTCGATGAAGTAAAGATTCTTGCCGGCACTGGGCTGACCCAATCCCAAATCCCGGGTATCTTCGCACCACAAACCAACACACCACCAGTACTCACGCTGAGTGGCACCAACCCAACACTCGTCTCACAAGGTTCAACCTATGTAGACAGTGGTGCTACCGCCACAGACACAGAAGACGGCACCGTTACTCCAACAGTAACTGGAACGGTAAACACTGCGGTACAAGGTACCTACACGCGTACCTACACCGCAACCGACAGTGGTGGACAATCAGTCACCCAAACCCGTACCGTAGCGGTAGTCCCACCAGGACCACTCATACCGAATGAGGTGCAGACGATTGATTATTATCCCTACGGCGACATCAGACAAAACACCAAAGCCACCTCATTTGATATACAGCGTAAGTACATAGGAGAACTCTACGATGATACTGCGCAGCTTTCATATTTGAATGCACGGTATTACAATCCAAGCACGGGGCAGTTTGTGAGTCAGGATCCGGTAGTGTTGTCTCTAGGCACACCTACTCTTACAGAGTCATTAAACAGAATTCAATCCAGTAGTAGGCTATTTGAAAACGTACCAACAATACAAAAAAAATTAACAGCAGGAAATAATAACGACGATGACGTCGCAACCCTTCAAAAGTTCCTCACTAATCCGCAAGCTCTTAATGCATATGCATATGGTGTTGGTAATCCAATTAAAAATTTTGATAGAAGTGGCGAGGCAATACCAATTTTGCCAATCATTGCTGTCTACTCAGGCGCCCAAACATTAGTAAATCTTTACGACCTAAAAACAGTATATTACGATTACCCAAACTTTTTTACTCAGCAGCAAAAAAAGGATACAAGCATAACTCTCGGAATTGATCTCATGTTCAGAGGTGCGACGAGTGCCACAAAAGAAATTGGCGAGAAACTTATCCTTGAAATCGGTCCAACAATCTTAGATGTTATGGATCACTACATGGGCCCTCAATTAACTAAATTTTACAATGATGATCGTGATAAAAAGCAGCAAAACAGCTCACAAAATAATGCAAAGCAGAATACCAGCAGTTTGCCCGAAACTGTGAATCAGGACGGAGCTAGTTATCAGCGTAATTCAAGCGGTATGCTGAACGTGCAGAAGCAGAAGAAATAAGATTATTTAGAAACTAATTTATATTACAACATGTCTTCAACCGTATACATGACTCTCGCCCTCCTTTTAATTGGTGTATATTTTTGTTACATAGGTTTCAGTACGCTATGGTCAAAAAAATATTATATAAATAATATCGAATCCGTAAAAGAAAATTCAGTTAATGAATCATATTTAAGCTTGCCGAAATGGAGGCTCGCATACACAAGATACTCATTAGGCATTCAATGGCTTGTAATAGGTGTTGCATCTGTCAGCCTTTCCCTCTACGGCTTTTGGAAAATTTTAATTATTTAAAATTTAGTCATAAGTACCTACCGGCCTTCAAGTCGAAGATGTAAGTCCGTTATGTTCTTTCAAATTCACTATGACAAACCCGTACCGTAGCGGTAGTCCCACCAGGACCACTCATACCGAATGAGGTGCAGACGATTGATTATTATCCCTACGGCGACATCAGACAAAACACCAATGCCACCTCATTTGATATACAGCGTAAGTACATAGGAGAACTCTACGATGATACTGCGCAGCTTTCATATTTGAATGCACGGTATTACAATCCAAGCACGGGGCAGTTTGTGAGTCAGGATCCGGTGTTTTGGGAACTTGGACTTACTAAAGACGGTGCACAAGCAGTGCAACAGCCACAAGCACAGAATAGTTATGGCTATGCTGGAGGGAATCCGATAGGGAGGAAAGATTCGAGTGGTCGGTGTTCAACGGTTGCAATGGCTGTTGCCTGCGGGTTACTCATGCCAGACTTTGAAAGTGGAGAGCCCGTTGGTTCAAATATATATCAACAGTCTCCTACGCAAAATGCTGAAAATGCATTATTTGTAGCTGGTTTTATGACTGGAGGTACGGAAAAAAAGGTAGCCGAAAAAAGTTTGGATACTGTCACAGTAAGAGGGATTCAAGTTTCAAAGGAGGCTGCTGAATTCTTAATGAAAGGCGAACCTGCATCTGTCTACAAAGGATTAATTGCTGGTGTCGAAAGGTATGTTGGTATTGCGAAAGATGTTGCTAAAAGACAATTTCAGCATGGAGGAAGATTCGATAGATTGCAAAAATTTACTGATTTCGATACTCGCAACCAGGCACGCGCCGTAGAAGAGGCTTTTATTACTGCTGGAGGAGGTGCCTATCAAAATTTAATAAGCAGTATCTCATTCAAAAACCCAATATATCAAGAAGTTGTCAATTGGGGCCAGCAAGTTATTATACAGGAAGCAAAGAAAACTAAAGGAAAATAAAATGAGAAAATACGATATAAATATGGATTTTTTAGGTGTGAGCAGAAAGAAGCCGCAAGTGGGTGATATTTTTGTATTTAAGAATAAGTATCTCGGGTATATTTACGGAAGAGTTATTTTGGGAGAGGATTGGCAAGGTCCTATGTCAAAGGGTGAAGATTTTCTTTTGTACATATATAATCATATTACAAAAGAAATTGAATCAGATCCGGTTCTTGATAAGAATAATTTACTTATTGACCCTGAGATTTGCAATCGAAGAGGTTGGCTCGATGGATATTTCAAGACAATCAAACATAAAGAATTAACAAAAGACGACTTGCTTTCCCAGCACTGTTTCATTGAGGTGCCGTATGAAAATGGCAAGGCTCCGAGATATGTAGATGAAAATGGAAAACTGCTTGTAGTGAAAAATGAACCATGCGGTGTATATGCATCTTCTACACATAGAATGATTGATGACCTCATTTCTGAGAAAATGAAATTAACCTTTGCTAAGGTTTCTAATTCGGACGGGATAATGCCAAGCAAAATAAAATGGTGGTAGGAAAATATACGATAGTCACAACGTTGCTGATTCGTATATAAGAAATTATACCTACGGCCTTCAAGTCGAAGATGTAAGTCCGTAATGTTCTTTCAAATTAACTATGATAAACCCGTACCGTAGCGGTAGTCCCACCAGGACCACTTATACCGAATGAGGTGCAAACGATTGATTATTATCCCTACGGCGACATCAGACAAAACACCAAAGCCACCTCATTTGATATACAGCGTAAGTACATAGGAGAATACTACGATGATACTGCACAGCTTTCATATTTGAACGCACGGTATTACAATCCAAGCACGGGGCAGTTTGTGAGTGAGGATCCGGTGTTTTGGTGGCAATCACAAAACCTTGCGAATCCACAAAGTCTCAACAGCTACTCGTATGCAGGGAACAATCCGATAGGGAGTAAGGATCCGTCGGGGTTGTTTACCATCTCAGGTACCGCAAAAAATACTGGAGGATCTATTTGGGGCACAGGCGCAGGCACTCTTTCTCTCATATCAAATGTGTACAACAACGGTGCATCCAGTACGATGCAAGCAGTTGGACGACAGATATCTAATAGTGTGCAAAGTATTGGAACTGGTCAAGGAAGTCAAACCACACAGAATTTCTTCTTCGGTACTGATGCTGAACAAGATGCGATTTTGGGAGGTATTCTTGGTGATACTGCGGTTGGGTTAGCTACAGGGGTGGCCGGCAAGGGGTCGAGCTCAGCGGGAAGGTTTTCTGCGACAAATGGAAAGACTATTAAAAATGCAACTATGGGGGCAAAGACTGAGTTTGCTGGTTTGGGTTCTACCGGAAGAACTGTCGCCAATAGTCTTGAAGAAAAGCTTTCTATGGAGGAGGTCATGTCAAACCCGATGTCAGGAAAAAAAATCATGAGTGAGTTGAAAGATGGTAGGTGGCAGGGGTGGGATAAGTATTCATATTCTCGTGAATATTCAGGGAGTGGTGGTGGAAAAGTCGAGATTCATTTCAATGGCCTAAATGTGAATGGGATATTTAAAGTTGATGATTTTAAATTTATTAATAATTAAATTACAATTATGCGCGTTAGACTTGCTAGAAAGAATCGGGACGAAATTGCGAAATATACTTCTGAATTTGACAGAAATGGGCGAAGTCACATCCCTGAAGAAATGTTTGCTGGCGTTGAGCTCGGCAAAGAATATAATGTGCTTGCCGTTGGTTTTTTTGATAGTGGTATTCAATATTTGTTGGACAGACTTACCTTTGAGTATGCATATTGCTTCGACGTTGTTGATGATTCGATACCGCCAGACTGGAAGATTCATCTTGTCGACAACCTGGAAGAGATATACCCCTTTGTTAAGATGTTTCTAGGGTACCCAGAGGTTGCGAAAAATGGTTTTTACACAAATTTAATTTTAAATAGAGATACAGAAGCGGTGAAGCAATTTAAGCTTTATCGGGATAGTTACGATAATATGGATACATGGCTTTTAAAATGGCAGTCCTTTTTTGACGGTAAAAATAAATAATCTGACAGTCATCATATTTCCAATAGAAAACCTATTCTCAACCTTGTTTATCAAATGATATAATTCACTCACGGTCGATAGTTCTTTCTCATTAACCCCTCACCAACCCCAGCGCAACCGCCACAGACACAGAAGACGGCACGGTTACTCCAACAGTGACTGGAACCGTAAACACTGCAGTACAAGGTACCTACACGCGTACCTACACGGCAACCGACAGTGGCGGACAATCAGTCACCCAAACCCGTACCGTAGCGGTAGTCCCACCAGGACCACTCATACCGAATGAGGTGCAAACGATTGATTATTATCCCTACGGTGACATCAGACAAAACACCAAAGCCACCTCATTTGATACCCAGCGCAAGTACATAGGAGAACTCTACGATGATACTGCACAGCTTTCATATTTGAACGCACGGTATTACAATCCAAGTACGGGGCAGTTTGTGAGTCAGGATCCGGTGGCTCAGACACTGGGGATTAATAATATTTCGCAACAGTTGCTCCTTGATCCTCAGCAGCAAAATCTGTATTCGTACGCAAAAAATAATCCAATTAAGTATACTGATCCAAATGGAACATGTGCAGGTCCGGCGCTCATCCCATGCCTCTTTATCATAGGGGCTGGAGTAAACAGCTACGCAACATACACAGGGGACGTAATCAACAATCGCGCAAATGGAAGAGAAAATGCATTTACAGACAATCTTTCATCTCCGATGTCATATGTTGCCGGAGATGTAATTGGTGGAACTACAATGGCGTTCCTTGGTTCATATAAAGTAGCAACAGCTGTGTCATCTGCTTTCGGCTCTGCTGCCCAGGACGCTTTAAATGGAGAATACCCAGACATAAAAAAAGCTGCATTATCAGGAAGTGCAACTTATGTGACTGGTGGTTTCTTTAGTTGGGGCGTTGGCAAGGTCCCCGCCTCTAAGAAGGTTCTTGAAAAAATGACAGGAGAAATATTTGGATCGTCAACTTCGGTCGTAACGCAAAATATACTTTCTTCACCTGGAAATACTCATCAGCAACAACAAATTCAAAATCCATATACACAATTATGGACGCTTCCGAACGGCGCTGTATCTACATGGAGTGGAGTTATTGTTGTTCCACCACCTTCAAAAAATAAGTAATAAAAATATGTATTACAACTACTACAAAACAGTACAATATTTACCAATTATTGGGTTCATTATAATTCCAATGTTATTTCTTGAGCCAAACACAATGGAATTTCGCGCTGTTATCTCTGCGTTGTGCATGTTAATTTTTGGACTACTCCATCTAATTTTAAAGTTAGATGGAGTCGGGGTAGATGAAACAGGTATATATGAAAGAAAGTACCTCATGATTATGCGAAGAATGCAGTTCAGTGAAGTAAGTAGTGTGACATACGGTCCGACACATGTAATATCGTATGGTAGTGACAGTCTTGTAATTCAAGCAAAGAATGGAAATGAAATTGTCCTTCAGGAGATGTATTTTTCAAGATCGTCTTTGAAAGATGTTGTGCTTAGGCTGAAGAAAAAAGGTGTGATAATTGTAGATGCAGAGTTGGGGACGTTACTGAATTAGTAAGTTAGTTACTATTTTGAATCGGATTACCCTGGCATGAAAGTAAATATACCAAATGTAGGTGCGTCGAAAAAATGCATCTACCTTTCGCTAATCTTTCAAGAGAAGATGGCGAAATGCCAGAAAAAATAAAATGGTGGTAAGGAAATACGCGACAGAATAACCAGGATCAGGTATTAGTTTCATTGCAATAAATCAATGCGTGACGCGTTTCAGCGCGGGTGCCTGTATGCATCGCAACATTGACTTGAGTGCAGCTGTGAAATTCTTGGTATCTTCTGCAAAAAATTATACCGACAAGTACTTATGCCTTTTAGTAGTGATGATGTATGCTTTGTAGTATATGATTACCAATTATATTTACTCGCGTCGCAGCATTATTTATTTCTTTATTAGTTTTTTACTTGTGCTGCCTGGAATTTCATTAGCTGGAACAATAGGAGTGTACCCAGTGCAGGGGACTACGGTCACGGAAGGAACTCAGATACAGATTAATTGGCAACCAGACGCGGTTAAGAATGTGTGCCTCGCTCGGTATTATGGTAGTGGCTTGGATATTCCTGTGTATGCATCTGGCCCGTATCGATACTCATTTCACACGCCTGCAGCCGGCTATGCGTATTATTCAGTGTATTGTTATAACCCGAATAATGGTAACGAGACTGACACAGGAGCTGTGGGTGTGACTGTTAATGCGGCAATACCTAATCCAACATCCACATTTACCGCAACTCCTACAACAATCATGTCTGGGACTAATACATCACTGACATGGACATCAACTAATGCTAGCTCGTGCACACTTAAAAATGGAGCAACAACGATCCTATCGTCGCTTAACCAAACAGCATATAGCTATGGGCCACTCACGACGACTACGCTCTCACTGGTATGTCAGCCGTTACCAGGTGCACCCGGATCAGCGATCACAAAAAACGTTACAATCACCGTCACCTCTCCAGTACCAACCCTGACACTTACAGCAGCCAGTACTTCAGTCGCATTGGGTAAGACAACCACCCTCACATGGGGCTCAACACAAATGAGTTCATGTACTGTTAAGAATGGTGCATCGACTACACTCGCAACAGGTATATCGGGGACAGTCGTATCTAGTATGATTACGAACAACGAGACCTTTACATTGACCTGTACTAAAACAGCTGGCGGTACAGCTACTGCGACTCAAGCAGTAACTGTTGTGCTTCCTGTTGTGGATATTCCTGAAGCTGTGTACCCAGCAATACCAGCAGGTTCTGCAAATAAGACGTATTTAGGAACTACATATGAAAATGATGGTTATTATATGTCAGATGGAGATACGTTTGTAGCCACTGACAAATTAACGTATGGCGGTGCAGTTACACAGGTTGTGAGAGGTTCAAACAACTTTGTCCAGAACGATCCGCCACTTGACCTTAAATATATACGAGGCGGATCGCTACAAGGGACATTCTTCTTCAATACTCCGATGGTGGGGGCTACGCCTGACTACCCGACATTTTACAATGACTGTAATAACCCCCTCGAGACAGGGTCGGTTGCTGACGTGGTAATAGCAAATGGTGCAAACCGCGGTCTTACTAGTCCAACTATATGGTACAAATCTGCAGCCGATAGAATGGTGAGTACCGCTGATCTTGTGTATTATGTAAACCCAAATGCTGCAACGGACTTCTATGCGTATGACCCGACAACTGGAGGACATGTGGGTACGCCAGTGCGAAAGACGACGTGCTTTGTTGCACCGTATGGACTGAACAATCCAGATTTCACTCTTAATAATAATACAGCAACGTCCACAGTGAAGCTCGGCAAATCTGCCGCCATTGGAAATATTGGCACATCTACGAAGCCGACGAGTATGCCCGGGGTTTTGACTACCGACATGGTCGTGAGAACTGTCGAGACATACCACGATTCCGGCTTCTTGCCAGCATTTAACTCGGTAAAGAGAACAGAGTTCCCAAAATTGTCTGTGTATGACCCGCGAACTAAGGCGCTGACAGCGCTCGTCGTCACAACAAATCCGACTGTGGATGCTAAATTCGTTGCCGTTCAGCCGATTATTGCGCATTCAGTTGATGGCACGAAAGCGATGGCGATATTTTCACCAGACAAGAGGTTTGACGACCTAACTGGACTCATTCCATATTTCGCATCTGTGACTTCAAATGGTTTTACTACTATTCAGTCCATATATCGATATCCAGGCAATGCACCAGCGGGAGATTACAAATTTAGGTCTCACTACGTATTCGGTACACTCGCACAAGTGCAAGCAAGCATAGACGCGCTCTATGACACATATAAATACTTGGTCGACCCGAAAGTGTTCAATTGGTATGACTACCAGACATTGAACAGCCTTAGTTTCCCTAATGAAGAGGCTGCACGACTCCACTGGATAACTGTAGGTATCGATGCGGGACTCAAGTCTAAATCTAACTTCGATGTTAAGTTGAATATGCCTGCAGGATACGGTACTAATTACTTCGCTGCGGTAAAGTATTACGTGCTTACGCACTAGTTCGTTGTTCCTATACATGTATAACAAACACCGCCCTATGGCGGTGTTTGTTATACATGTAGAAGAAGATAGTTGAGCTATGAAAAACTAGTGTCTGGCCTCATTTTTTTTGATGGTGCATAAGGCTATTCTTTGATAGAATCAATAGATGACTACGCATAAAGTTCGGCTTCATATACTTTTATTAACTTTTTGCGTATTATTTCCAACGCAAACATTTGCATCAGAACCTGTATCCCACCAAGATTTAAGACAAGTAATTCGAAGTGTCACCGGTGAGGGAGGTACCATGCCTTCGCAATTTAAAGTGATTGAAAAAGATATTCGGGGATATATTAATACGCAGCAGATTTATCCTGAAACAGCTGGTAAGGCATACGATGCGGCGCGTGAAGTTGCCCTCAGAAGACCAAATAACCAGGCAGAGCTAACAAAAATAGCAAACGAGTTTGACTTGTACATTCGGCAATTAAAGTTTATGCATGAGCAGAAAAAGCAATACTTCAAAAATATGCAGGCAACAGCAGAGGGGCGATTTCTGTGGGGTGCATTCTCGGCTGACTACCCAGCATTTGATGAAAGCTTGGTCTCTGCGCATCTAGATAGAGAGCATGCATCTCTGATACTTATACTCACAGCAACAAGAGATATATATGCAGGATTGTCACGGATTTCAACCCCTTTTACCGCTACACATGGTCAATTATTTTTTAGCTCTCCATCGCAACATTACTTGTATTGGAAATATATCACTGACGTACGAAATGGATTTAAGGAGTCAGTTCAGGCAAAATATAATGAATATACATACCTTAAGAGTGAACCTCGCGCAGGACTTGTCTATGGGCTAAATTATGTAGAAAGTTTAAGCGAATCACTTATACATCTAAAATCAGACCTAGATAATTGGTCAAGGGTAACCCCATTACCGCAAGGGTCTGTTACAGATTCGCAATTCTTTTTGCAACTTGAAAATGCAATTAAGAATGATGTAAAAATTCAAGCTTTAGAGCAACAAAGTGTTGCTGCACGTGAAGCATCAAATTTTTCTGAGTCTTTGAATCCTTCAGACTTTCTAAGTCTTACGACTGTCAACAAAGCAATTGCATTGAATGATAAAAATCTTTCAAGTATGGATGCTCATGCGACAGCTTTGTATGCATTGTCGACGCGTATGAGTGGTCAAGTTCAAGAAGAATATAATATTATTCAAGATGCACTCAATTCCTCAGATGTTGAGTTTAACAGCTATTATCCAAACGAACTTCGAGACAGCTACTTGTATGGCATTATGCAGTATCAGCAAAAGGTTTTAGCAATATCATCAAAATGCTTTAAGCAAAAAAAATGTACCATTAAAGTTTTAGACTCTATATCACTAAAAATTTCTGACAAACTGATCCAAAAGGAATTCGATGTCATTAAGGCTGAACACTTGCGTGTATACGGAGCAGAATATGAAAAGCAAAAATCAAAGGGGTTGCCACCAGTCGGCTCGAAGCCTGCAAATACATAGCAATCTTTTATACTATCGTCGTTAGTGTACCTAAGATTTATGCTACTATTTTATGCATGACTAGTATTGATTTTTTGCATCCACTTGAGTCGGGCACGCGTGAGGAAGGTCTCCGACGATTTCTTGCTTTGCTTCCAAAAGTCATTGAACGACTTGATCCAAAAAATCCTGAGCACCTCGGTACGCTTGATGGTTTGAAGTTGATGCATCGTATTACGACACACGGAAGTACGAAGCCGTGGCCAGACAGATTTGCCATGGAAGCAGCAGCTATATTGATAACGCAGGATAACCCAGACGTACTTACTATTGCAGACCAAAAATCAGGGATGAATGCAATTTTGACAAAGATGAAAGTATTGGAGCGAAAGCAACGGAAAATGGATGAGGCGAGTGATGGACCATCACCCATCCCGTATTGGCGAGGAAAACATGAGGTTAAATTTGCAACAAGTGCTCGCAATGGAAAGGCAGTGTCTACACAATTTCAAATTGGTCTGCGCAGGCAAGGAGCGTTCAGAAGTCAGGGTGCACGGATAGACGCGGACGGTACAAAAACTGAAATGCCGGCAACGCATACAGTAGAAATTTTTGACCGATTTGTACATACAAATAAGGAGCCAGAATACTACTTAGGTATGCTCGATAATGTAGGCGACCTTATGGCACGCATTGCAGCGTGGAGAGACGAAGGCATGCGTCGTGCGAAAAATATAGACCAGTATCTTACGGTTGTTGTCTTCTTTTCAATCATGGGTTCAAAAATAATTCACCCGTTTTTTGATGGTAATGGAAGAGCGTTTGAGGCACAGATAATCAAAGACTTACATCTGATAGGGTACCCCGTAGACAGAATGCCGTACCTCACTGAATACGAACCAATGGCAAAAAATGCACTTGAGACGATTAGTAACGAATATCTGCATGCATTTATGCAGAAGCACAAAATTCCATATATACCGCATTCATACTTACCGGAAGTTCAAATGAACCCAAAATTGCGACGCGCTTACACACATATGTTGAGTAACGCAATTCGTACAGACATCGGCGCTGGCATTCCTGATGGGTATCTTGGAGACCTTGTTATAAACGCGGTAAATACACTTAAAATGTCGCTGTCGCGAGATGTGGGCACACACGCATCAACGGGCACATCCTGGGGACCGCCACCCGAGAGTCCGTTCTACATCGGGCGAGTATATTATGATATTGAGGCGCCACATATTAAGGAACAGGGAGATGCAGCGCCAAAACCAGTCCGCACAAGAGAATAATGACTATGCGTATATGTACCCATTGTTTTGCGTCTAACCGCTTTCAAAATTTCAATTTATATTGTAGAGTTATTTTCTTGTAGCATCGCTCACTGCAGTGTACACGTTCCTCCGAGACGGGAATGTCTACGAGCACTGAGTTTGGTGGCCCACGGGCCCAAGATGTTATGAACCCCTGGGGAGCGTGCGTTGCAGCTCTCCAGGGACTTTTTTATATATCGAAACTTGATTATTTTAAATATTCATGGCATAATATACATGCCTGGGCAACCTCGCCGAATCTCTACTTGGGTTGTGACCCGGGCGAGAGTGAAAGGAGAAAACCATGGCCCACAAGCAGACTGAGACCAGTCTCGCACGCCTATTGGCGGGACGCGTCACCGCGTTCCGTACTCGTACTGGGATTACTGTTAAAGACTTAGCGTCCAAAGCGAAAGTCAGCCCAGCTACGATTTACTCCCTTACGAGAGAAGGGGGTAAGCCACCGTCGGAATTGACGATTCAGCGTATCGAAGCCGCCATTAGGGATGAGGATCCACACCCTCAGCCCGGCATCGACGTTGATCCAATTCTTCGTTCTCAAATCGAGTTCGTCCTCGAGAAGGCAACGACGAAGGGTGCACTGGACAGGCTCATCCAGCACATCTTTCGGGGAGTGGACGGCGAATCTCCAGAAAAGGTTCGACAAGTTGCGGAACGCCTCATCTACGGACACCTCGCACGGTGTACGCCAGATGAGAAGGCTCGAGAAGTTCTTGAACTTTTCAGTCTTCTCCGTGACAAAACGACCTAAGGTCTCAGCCTGACTACAACTCGGCCATGCGTGGGGAAACTCGCGCATGGTCATTTTTTATACCTCAAAAATTATTCGGCAATGAGCATGCCGTCGCCAAAAGAAAAGAATCTAAAATCATTGTGTTTTGCATACGCGTACAACTCGAACAGTTTTTCTCTACCTATCAGTGATGCGACGAGCATGAGTAAGCTTGATTTTGGTACGTGAAAATTAGTAATGAGTCCACGAGTTATTTTGTGTACGTATCCCGGTGTGATGAAAAGTCGGGTAGTTGCTGTGCCTGGTATCACCATACCTGTATCGTCTGTTGCAGATTCGATAGTACGAAGTGCCGTAGTACCGACAGGGATAATGGGTCGCCCCTCTAATTTTGCTTCGTTCAGTGCACGGGCAGATGCTTCGCTGATGCTGTACCACTCCTCATGCAGTTTGCCTTCAGCAACTGCAGATGCGGTAAGTGGAGCAAAGGTCCCCAAGCTTACATGGAGCGTTATCGTGGTGTGGGCAATACCTGCATTGTGGAGCGAGTGCATAAGTTCGGGCGTGAAATGGAGAGATGCCGTCGGAGCAGCGGCCGAACCATCATACTTTGCAAACATGGTTTGGTAGCGCATACGGAGCTCATACTCCGTTAGTGGTGTCTGTTTTAGGTATGGTGGTATTGGTGTCGTCCCGTGTGCTTGCACGAGTGCTTCTATACTTGGACTCACTGAAAATATGTATTCTGTATCAGTTTTTCCAGTAACCGTGAGTGTGCTTTCAAAAGAGGTAAGTACATCACCGATGCGCAATCGTCTGTTGGTGAGTGCTTTACATTGGTTAATCATTGGCGAAACCTCGGTACACAGTAATTCTACTTTTCCTCCTGTGACTTTGTGTGCATAGAGGCGTGCAGGAATAACTTTTGTGTCATTAAACACCAGGAGTGCATTTTTCGGCAGGTACTCTGCCAGACGCGCGTAGGTGTCGAGGGTAACCGTGCCAGTAGATTTTTTGTACACTAACAATTTCGCACTGTCTCGGGGCTCTCTGGGCACGAGTGCAATATTTTCTGGCGCTATTGGGTAGTCATAGTCACTCAGTAATTTTTGAAAATCGTCCATGTCGTTGCTGTGGTTATATTTCGTCGCGTGCGATTTTTTCTCGCATCTGTTTTGCGAGTGCATTCAGGTAGTGCAAGTTGTGTATCGTTGCGAGGGTGAGCGCAGAAACTTCATGTGAGCGAAATAGGTGTGACAGATATGCTCGTGAGTATGAAGTACATACTGGGCAGAGGCACGTTGGGTCTATAACGGTATGCGACTCTATATGTTGTGCATTCGTCATGTTGAGTCTTCCCACAGAGGTAAAGAGTGTGCCGTGGCGTGCGTAGTGTGTTGGTGCGATACAGTCAAAGGTATCTGCGCCTGACTCTACAATAAAAGGAAAGTCTTCCGGATGTCCCACGCCAAGGAGGTGTCTTGGCTTATCTTCAGGGAGGTGTGCATTTGTGTGGGCAACGACATCGCGTAAATTTTCTTTGTTGTATCCGAATTCACCACCAATGCCAAAGCCATCAAAGCCCATAGCGCCAATTACTTGCGCACTTTTTGCGCGTAGGTCTTTAAATGAGCCACCTTGCACAATACCGTAGAGCGCCTGTGAACCAGTACGTGCATTAAGGCATACCTGTGCCCAGCGATGTGTCTTTTCAAGTGAGGCGTGCATGTACTCAGCGTTCGCAAGCGGTGAGGGACACTCATCAAATGCGTACATAATATCTGCACCGAGTTGCTCTTGGATGCGAATTGATTCTTTTGGACCTATGAAAAGTTTTGAACCATCTTTCGGTGAACGGAAAAAAACACCATCTTCAGTTATTTGAATTTTTTTAGGCTGAATTCCCGGAGTAATGCTTTCGTCTGGCTTTTCATCTAAAATTTTTCCCATGCCATGGTCGGTCCCGAAGCCCATACTGAATACTTGGAATCCTCCCGAGTCTGTCATTAGTGGTTTGTTCCAGTGCATAAAGGTATGTATGCCTCCGGCATCTTTTACAATTTTCTCACCGGGAGTTATATGGAGATGAAACGTGTTTGCGATAAGGAGTTGCGCACCGCTTGCTACTACTTCATGTGAGGGAAGTGTGCGCACTGATGCTCTGGTCGCAACAGGAACAAATGCAGGTGTTTCAATATCACCGTGTGGAGTGCTCAATATACCGAGGCGTGCAGACGAGCGTGATGATTTTTTAAGTACTTTAAACGAGAGCATGTGTGTGAGATTAGCATCGTTTTAAATGGTTTGCTACTATAGATAGATATGAGTGAAAAAGTATTAGTATCAGGGGTAAAACCAACCGGAGAGCTTCATATTGGAAACTATTTTGGTGCCATTAGGCAAATGGTGGAGATGGCGAATGCACATGAAAGCTTTATCTTCATGGCTGACTACCATGCCATAACTTCGTATATAGAACCACAACAACTCACGCAAAATATTCTTGATTTAGCTGCTGCATATATTGCGCTTGGGTTGAATCCTGACAAGGTAACGTTCTTCCAGCAGTCACGCGTCTCTGCACATACAGAGCTCTCGTGGATATTTAGCTGTCTTGCATCTATGCCATACCTCATGCGTGCGCATGCCTTTAAAGATGCCGAAGCAAAGAATAAAGAAATAAGCGTTGGAACGTTTAATTATCCAGTGTTGATGGCGGCAGATATTTTACTCTATGACGCGGATGTTGTGCCTGTGGGACAAGACCAAGCGCAACACCTTGAAATTGCACGTGACATGGCGCGCAAATTTAATGACACGTACGGTACACTCTTTAAAGAACCGCAGGCAATTATCCGTGAGGAGGTTGCGGTGGTACCTGGTACTGATGGCAGAAAAATGAGTAAAAGTTACGGAAACGTCATTCCGCTTTTTGCGTCTGATGACGTACTTCGTAAGGCAGTGATGGGCATTGTTACAACATCAAAAGCAAAGGGTGAACCGCTCGACCCAGATACGTGTAATGTTTTTGCAATGTACAAGCTCTTTTTGAATGGCGACGAATTGAATCGACTGAGTACTCGCTACCGTGAGGGCTCAATAGGCTACGGTGAAGCAAAAGAAAATTTGTACGAAATTGTTCGTTCCTACGTTGCGCCGTTTAGAGAGAAGAGAAGTCTGCTCCTCTCAGACAGAATTGAGCTCGTAGACATCCTCAATCGTGGCGCAGAGAAGGCACAGGCACAGGCACAAAAAAAGGTAGCACAAGCGCGCCAGATGATAGGACTCACCATTTAATACATAAACACATAATCATGATTTCACTTAAAGAGCGCGTCCTCATTGCAGAACTCTCACAACATGTTGGAAAAACGGTAACTGTAGCTGGTATGGTCACAGTTATTCGTAAGCACGGCAAGCTTATGTTTTTTGAACTGCGCGACAGAACCGCAAGCGTACAAACAATTGTATTTGCACAAACTGCAGATGCCTTTGCAACTGCTGAACATGTTCGTCCACAAAGTCCTATTGCAATTCAAGGAACAATAGTTGAGCGCGGAGAAAAAATGCGCAAGGCAGGAGAAGTAAACGGTGGCATTGAACTTCAAATCACTGCAATAGATATTCTTTCTAAAGTGCAGGAGTTGCCGTTTGAGCTTGATGCTGATCTCAACATCGAAACCTATTTTGATAACTTACCGCTCACGCTTCGCCGAGAACGCGCACGAGATATATTTACGCTTCAAGCAGATATTGTGAACACGTATCGTACAACGTTGCGCGAGAATGGATTTACTGAATTTCAGGCACCAGCACTAGTAGGAGGGGATGCAGAAGGAGGTTCTGCGGTATTTAAGGTTGATTACTATGATGATACAAAGGCATATCTTGCAACTAGTCCACAACTCTATAAGCAAATAATGGTTGGGCCATTCGAGCGTTCATTTACTATCGCAAAAATTTTTAGAGCAGAAAAATCTGCAACAACACGCCACCTAAGTGAGATTACGCAAATGGATTTCGAGATGGGCTTTGTGGAAGACCATACAAACGTAATGGTGATGCTTGAAAAGGTTATTCGCTCAGTCGTTGCAAGTGCAGAAAAGAATCATGCAGATATCTTTACGCGCTTTGGTACGACTGTGCCACTCGTCGGAGAAAAGTTCCCAGTGTTTACTCTTACTGAAGCTCAAGAGATTCTCAAGAAGGAATTTAACAACGACTGTGTTGGAGAGACTGACCTTGAGCCAGAACACGAACGACAAATTTGTGAGTATGCATTACGTGAACATAAATCTGACTTTGTGTTTATTACACACTACCCAACAGCAAAGCGTGCATTTTATACCTATGCTGACCCAGCACGCCCTGGCTTCTCAAAGAGTTTCGACCTCTTGTTCCGTGGACTTGAGATAAACAGTGGAGCACAGCGTATTCATGATTATGATGAGCTTGTTGCTCGTATCAAGGAGCGTGGCATGGACCCAGAGAAATTTGCGTTCTATCTCCAGGCATTCAAAACAGGTCTCCCACCACATGGTGGCTGTTCTACTGGTCTTGAGCGTATCACTGCGCGCATGCTCGAATTACGCAACGTCAAGGAGGCGTCGGCGTTTCCACGTGATATGACACGTATTGACCTACGCTTACATGCAGAAGTTGCACCAGCACCAGAGGAAAAGAAATAAGTATGAAATTCTCAATTGCAAAAGAGGTACCAAAAAGTTTTGTCTATGTGAGCGAAGGTATCCATGATGACACGCGTTTCGTAGAAGATACCGGTGTTAAAAGTATCGTGTTTGCAGCACAGAAAGAAAAGGCATACACAAGACGCACTGCATTTAAAACAATTCGTGCAATTGTCCGCTTCACTAAGGAAAGAAATATTTTGCAAATTGCTATTGCGTGGGAATTGCTTGCAAAAGATTTTCCTGAGACAGAAGATGTGCAGACATTTGCACAACTCCTCGCGTCTCATGCAGTAGCGGCAAACTATGATTTTGTAGCACATAAAACAGGGAAGACCCCACAACCACTTACTGATATTTGTATTGTCGGTGCACCAACCGCACTTGCACCAGCACTAGCGCGTGGTGTTCTTTTGGGTACATCACTCAATTGGGCTCGTACAGTTGCAAACGACCCCGCAAGTCACGTAACACCCGCATTGTTTTCTAAGCATGTTCAGTCGCTCTTCAAGAAGATTCCTAAAACAACTGTAAAAATATTTGATGATGCAAAATTGCGTCAGATGAAGATGGGTGCACTTCTTGGGGTGGGACAAGGTTCAACACACAAGCCACAACTTGCAGTCGTAGAATATATGGGAGGTAAAAAAGGTGACGCACCGATTGTGTTTGTAGGTAAAGGAATCACTTTTGATTCCGGTGGATTGCAGGTAAAGCCATCCTCAGGCGGTTCGATGCATGAAATGCATCTAGATATGATGGGAGGCGCTACTGTTGTAGCTGCGGTCCATGCACTCGCAACTCTTGGCGAAAAGAAAAATGTTGTTGCAATTGTGCCACTTGCAGAAAATATGATTTCAAGCACCAGCTATCGTCCTGGAGATATCTTGACGTCATATTCCGGAAAAACAATCGAAGTTTTGAACACTGATGCCGAGGGGCGCTTGGTCCTTGCTGATGCGCTCTCATATGCGCAAAAAGTGTACCAGCCAAAATTAATTGTGGACGTTGCAACACTTACCGGTGCTGCGTTAGTGGCACTTGGTGATATGTGCTCAGCACTCTTTAGTAGAGATGCTGCATTAAGTAAGCGCATTATTGCATCTGCAGAAGCTACAGGTGAGCTTGTCTGGGAATTGCCACTCTGGGACGAGTACAAGTATATGTTAAAGAGTGATAGAGCTGACATCGCGAATATTCCTTCAGATGGTTCACGATACGGCGGATGTATTAATGGTGCCATTTTCCTTGCGGAATTTATTGCAAAAAACCAAGCATGGGCGCACTTAGACATTGCGCCACGTATGACTGCGACGAGTCGTGACAGTCTCGCAAAGGGCTCAACAGGTGAGCCAGTAAGGCTCCTCGTAGATATTGCACGCTCACACTAGCATGAATGCTTTCACTGTAACCGCAGCGCACTTTCAAGGGCCACTCGATGTGCTCTTGGATTTGGTAGAAAAGCGAAAGTTTTTCATCAATGATGTATCACTTGCTGCAGTTACTGATGAATATATTGCCTATTTGAACGCGAGCCCTATTACACTGTTTGAACGAGCGCAGTACTTGCTCGTCGCAGCGACGTTGCTACTTATTAAGTCGCGATCACTCCTTCCTGACTTTGAACTTACTGCAGAGGAAGAGGTGCAGGTGGCCGACTTAAAGAGTGCTCTTGAACGTTATGCAGTATACAAAAAAGCGGCGATTGGTCTCCGCGAAATATGGGATACGCAGTACTCAGTAGAATTTAGGAAGGAGCCACAACGTTCAGTTTTTTTTGTACCATCACGTGATTGTACGCTCGCTCAAATTCAGAACGCGTTACAAAATGTAGTAACGACCTTGCCAAAGCCATTTCAGATAAAAGATACTGCTGTCGTTGAGAAGACAGTAAGTATTGAGGAGATGATTCAAAAATTATCCGAGCGCGTCATGCGTGCGATGTCGGTTTCGTTTAAGCATATGGCTGGGGCGGCTCCGCGTGGTGAAGTTGTGGTTATGTTTCTCGCCATACTTGAATTGGTGAAGCAGGGAACAATCACGGCGGAACAATCTACAGACTACGGAGACATTCAACTTGAACATGATACAGTAGGAGTACCAAACTATGGAAACACACACTAGTGATATTGCAAAAAAAATTGAGGCACTTCTTTTTTATGAAGGCGGTACGATAACATTTACCTATCTTAAAAAAGTTATAAAAGATATTTCTGATGAAGCAATGCATGCCGCTGTTGCTGAATTACAAGCTGTGTACACGGAGCGTGGAGTATCCCTCTTTCTCACTGGGGAAGAGCTGTCACTTCGTGTCTCGCCATCGTGTACTACTTTTATAGAAGAAGTACAATCAAAAGAATTTAAGGAAGATATTGGCCCTGCCTCACTAGAGACACTGGGTATATTGTTGTATCGCGGTCCCTCATCTCAAGTTGAAATTGATGCAATTCGCGGAGTTAATTCAAGTTTTGCATTGCGTCACTTGCGCATGCGAGGGCTTATTGAGCGCTCAGCAGGGACCGGTTCTCAAAAAAATCTCTATGTAATTACTACAGAAGCACTTGCACACCTTGGTATTACTACGGACTCAGCGTTACCACAGGCTGAGGAAATACGGACAGAAATTGCTCAGTTTGAACGAAGAACACAGCACACCGATGCACCAGTGGATGATGTTGACACTAGTCAGTAATAGACATACGCCCTATTTTGTGTTAAAAAATACATTCAGTATATGAATAAAATTCAGAAATTTATCGCCATCTATTCATTTGCAGCTATTGCAATATTTTTCACTGCGCCCTACGTTTTAAAGTCAGTTGGTACGAGCTTTCTTTCTGAAAGTAGAGATAACCTCACCGCGCGGGTTGGCTTTGTAGTTTCTGATACAAAGGAAGAAGTCACTGAGCCTGCTTTTTTACCTGTCACGATTGACCCTGCAACTCTTGAGGCAAAGGCAGCAATTGTGTATGACCTTAAAAATGGCGTGGTGCTCTTTGAGAAGAATGCACAAGTACAATTACCGCTTGCATCAATTACCAAGCTGATGACCGCACACGTGGCGCATACCGTGCTTGATGAGGGTGACATCGTGGTGATTACCAATTCAGCACTTTCGCGTGAAGGAGATAGCTCACTCTTACCACAAGAACAATGGTCTGCGCGGACGCTTTCTGATTTTATGCTCATGACGTCATCTAACGATGCAGCTGCAGCTCTTGCTGGTGCAGTAGGAAAGAAAATTGCAACAGAAGGAGAGTTACCACATGATGCGTTTATACGTGCGATGAATTCTTCTGCGAATGACATTGGGTTGCGCAACACAAAATTTATCGATGAAACAGGTCTCGACTCTGAAGCAGGTATCGCAACGGCATATGGTAGTGCACAAGATGTGGCAACACTCCTTGGCTACTTGGTTCGCACTGAGAGTTCTATTTTAGAAGCAACTACGGCATCAACTGCAGTGTACACATCACAAAGCGGTGTAAGTCATGCAGCACGAAACACAAATGAATCTATTCCGAATATTCCATCATTGATAGCTGGAAAGACTGGATACACAGATTTGGCAGGGGGCAATTTGGCAATTGTATTTGATAGGGGAATTAATAATCCTGTGGCGATTGTGGTGCTCGGCTCCTCAAAGGATGGACGTTTTCCTGACGTGCAAAAGTTGGTTCAAGCAACACTTCCTCAATAGCGTGGCGTAACATATACACACCTGTTTCGGTGAGGTTTCTTTGCTATACTCTAGTATCATGACACCGGAAATTTTAAAGGTCCTCATTACTCCTACGCTTTCATTTGCCATTGGAATCGCAATTACACCACTCGTAACAAAATATTTGTATGCATACAAGGCATGGAAAAAAAATCCCGGCAAGCAAGCACTTGATGGTTCCGTTGCTACAACATTTAATGCACTCAAGGCAGAAGGAGAGAAGCGCACTCCGCGCATGGGCGGTATCGTTATCTGGGGAAGTTCTCTCATAACTATTCTTGCGGTGTCGCTCTTAGGGCAAATTTTTACTGACGTCAGTGACGCGGGTATTGGTTTTATCTCCCGCTCACAAACATGGATACCGCTCACCACGCTTATCGTCGGTGCGCTTGTTGGTATCGTAAACGATGTTTACGACATTCAGGGGCACCCAAAGGGTCTCTCGCTGGGACGACGGCTCGCGTTGATTACGGTGATGGCCGGTGCAATTGGCTGGTGGTTCTATGCAAAGCTTGGAGTATCTATGATAGGGGTACCTTTCTTTGGATATCTTGATATTGGTGTATTCATCATTCCGTTTTTTGTTATTTTTACTATTTGTCTCTATGCAAGTGGTGTTATTGATGGCATTGATGGTCTCTCAGGTGGCGTATTTGCTACTATTTTTGCTGCCTACGCACTGATTGCGTTTGAACAAGGGCAAACAGACCTTGCATCATTCTCCGCAATGCTTGTCGGTTCGATACTCGCATTTTTATGGTTTAACGTACCACCGGCACGGTTTTACATGACGGAGACCGGAACCATGTCTCTCACACTTACTCTTGCGGTGATAGCTTTCATGACTGATGCTCTTGGTGATGGTGTCGGCGTCTCGGCATTTCTCATTATCGGATTTCCACTCGTCGCAACAGTACTCTCGGTTGTGGTACAACTCATCTATAAAAAAATATATGGGGTGAAGTTGCTCCGCATCGCACCGTTACACCACCACTTTGAGGCAATTGGTTGGTCAAGTGCCAAAGTTACGATGCGCTATTGGATCTTGAGTGCGATGTGTGCGTTTGTCGGTGTTATGTATGCATTGATTGCGTAGCGTTATGGCAACAAAATTAAAGAAGGCTGACGGTCCGCTACAGTTTATTACTGCAACGTTGTCTATTGTCGGTTTTTTTATATTTATCTCAGCATCGTTGGGGCTCTTGGCGCGAGGTACCGTTTCAATAACCTCAATTATTGTGAATCAATTTTTTCTTGGGTTAGTACTGGGCACAATTGCGCTCCTCATGCTTTCGAAAATTAAGTATACGTTTTGGCGTACATATGCACTGCACATATTTGTCGCTTCATCGCTTCTCACGCTTTGTGTGTTTCTGCCCGTCATTGGACTCAGTCTGAAAGGAGCGACACGCTGGGTATCTCTTGGCTTTATAACTTTCCAACCCTCTGAAATTTTGAAATATGCAACAATACTTTTCTCTGCATCATTCCTTGCTGGAAATACTAAGAACATTTCTACATCAACGCTATGGGCACTTGGTTCACTTGGTGGAATTTTGACACTTCCAGGAATACTACTCATTCTTGAGCCTGACATCGATGTACTTCTCATTATTTGTGCGTCGGTCGGTGCACTTTTCTTTGCAAGCGGTATGCGCTGGAGAGATGCACTTTTGGTTGTTGGGTGTGGGCTGCTGTTACTTTCTGTTGCGCTTATCTTAAAGCCTCATGCGTATCAACGTGTTACAACTTTTTTAAACCCTACAGCTGATGTGTTGGGTTCAGGATATCAGGTACATCAGTCACTCATTGCCGTTGGGTCTGGTGGTATTTTTGGTAGGGGATTTGGACAAAGTGTTCAGAAGTTCGGATACTTACCAGAACCTATTGGCGATACGATTTTTGCGGTATACGCTGAGGAGTTTGGTTTCTTCGGGTCTCTCATTTTACTTGGGCTGTTTCTCGCTTTTTTCATTCGTGGATGCATGATTGCGATACGTGCGCCAGACTTATTTGGAACATTACTTGCACTTGGTATAACACTTTTAATTACCTTACAGTCCCTGCTTAATATTTCAGCGATTATTGCACTCTTGCCACTGTCAGGTAACCCGCTCATATTTGTGAGTCATGGTGGAACAGCGCTCTGCATATCGCTCGGGGCAGTGGGGGTACTATTGAATATATCCCGCTACACAGCTAAAAAATACTAACTTCCTCAATTTTTTTGACTTTGTATAACGAGAGATTTCGTATACAATACGCTGTAATGAAAATTGTACTTACAGGAGGCGGTACTGGCGGGCACTTTTACCCGCTTATTGCCGTTGCAGAAGAGATATTTGCGCTTGCGCTTGAGCGCCACATGATTGAGCCACAACTTTTTTATATAGGACCTGAACCGTTCGACAAGCTCGCACTACAAGAACACAACATCGTGTTCATACAAAGTCCTGCAGGTAAATTGCGTCGTTACGCCTCAATATTAAACGTATTTGATTTTGTAAAAACATTTTTCGGAATTATCAAATCTGTGTTTCAACTGTACTCACTCTACCCAGATGTTATTTTTTCCAAGGGCGGATACGCGAGTTTTCCTACACTCGTCGCTGCTCGCATTCTTGCGATACCGGTTATTGTGCATGAATCAGATGCATCAGTAGGACGCGCAAACCTGTATGGAGCAAAGTTTGCTCGTTTCGTTGCGATATCATACCCAGGAACTGAAGAGCTCATACCTGTACCGAAAGAAAAAATTGCCCTTGTCGGACATCCGGTACGTAAGGATATTGCGCTTCCAGCAAAGGAAGGCATGTACAACTTTCTTGAGTTGTCACCGGAGTTGCCAACGATACTTGTCATGGGCGGTACACTCGGTGCACAAACAATTAACAATGCAGTCATTGATGCGCTTCCATTGCTTTTGCCAAAATATCAAGTCATTCACCAAACTGGTGCTCAAAATCTAGACGAGGTTAGAAAGATTTCGCAAGTAGTACTTAAAAATAATGAATTTAAAGACCGATATAAAACATATGGTTTTTTGAATACGCTGGCGCTCAGAATGTCTGCTGGAGCGGCGAGCCTTGTCGTTTCTCGTGCGGGTACGGGCACCATTTTTGAAATTTCTGCATGGGGATTGCCAAGTATTATTATTCCAATACCTGAGCAAATTTCTCATGATCAAACAAAGAACGCGTTCGCGTTCGCTCGTGTGGGTGCATGTACCGTAATAGAGCAACACAACCTTACGTCGCACATTCTAGTGTCAGAGATAAACCGCATCATGGAAACCAAGCAACTAAAAGATGATATGGTTCGCTCTGCACGCACATTTGCACGACCAGACGCCGCAAGAAAATTAGCACGCGTTATCCTCGATACCGTTCTCGAACATGAAGCATAATATGAAGGTAGTTACACGATTTGCGCCAAGTCCCACAGGTTTTATGCATATCGGTGGTTTACGAACCGCACTCTTTGCATGGTTACTTGCTCGGAAGAATAACGGCACATTTATTCTTCGCATTGAAGACACTGACAAAGAGCGCGAAGTACCTGGTTCAATTGAGCATATACAAGAAACACTCCGCTGGCTTAATTTAGAATGGGACTATGGACCAGATAAAGTGAACCCCTATGGCTCATCTATACAATCAGAGCGACTTTCGACATACAAAGAGATGGCACTGAAACTTATTGAAAAAGGGTATGCATACCCAGACCCGTATAGTGCTGAAGAGGTTGATGCGTTTAGAAAGGAAGCACAAGCAGAAAAGCGTGCATTCCTGTTTCGTGATCATCGCCCTAAGGAGCTTATGCCATGGGATGGGACACGCCCGTTACGATTTAAAGTACCACAGATTAAGCGCATGCATTGGCACGACGAAGTGCGCGGTGATTTAGAGGCTGGCGAGGAAGGTTTGGATGACTTCATTCTTATTAAAAGTGATGGGTATCCCACATACAACTTTGCGCACATTGTGGATGACTTTCATATGGGCGTGACGCATATCATGCGCGCGGACGAATTTATTTCGAGTACTCCAAAATTTTTGAGTCTATACGAAGCTCTCGATATTCCGGTACCAAAATTTGTTACGCTCCCACCAATACTGCGCGATGATAAAACCAAGAAACTTGGCAAGCGTGATGGTGCAAAAGATATTTTGGAATATAGAAATGAAGGATACCTTGCTGATGCAATGCTTAACTTCCTTGTTTTTATTGGTTGGAACCCGGGTACTACACAAGAAATTTTTTCACGCGAGGAGTTGTTACTCGCATTTGATGTAACACATATACAAACACATGGTGCGGTAATGAATGAAGAAAAATTATTGTGGTACAACCGCGAGTATATGATGAAGCTCCCGCTCGATACATTTGTATCTGAGGCAAAAAAATGCATACCAGAAACGGTACGCGCATTGCCTGGGTATACTGATGCTGTTGCAGAAAAAGTAATACTCGTGCTCCGTGACCGCATGTCTCTTTTCAGTGATATGCAGACACTCGCAGAGGCTGGTGAATATGATTTCTTCTTTAGTGACGCTCAAAATCTATATCCGCTCATTATTCCTAAAAAGGGGACCGCAGACGATGTAGTGAAGCATCTAACGGCACTTATTCCGCTACTTGAAGCTGAGCAGGTGTATACCCCTGAATCAATCAAAAACGCTGTCTGGGCATATGCAGAGCAAGAAGGACGAGGAAATGTACTGTGGCCGCTCCGCGTAGCGCTTACTGGCAGAGAGAAGTCTCCTGACCCGTTCACTGTTGCATCAATTCTTGGGAAATCAGAGGTGTTGAAACGTCTTAAATTCGCCATAGAAAGTGCTGTATAATGCACACATGCTTTTACGAGTGAATTCACGCACAATCATTTTTTTTATTGCGATAACGCTGTTTCTAAGTGTATTTCAGGCTGTATATGCAGAAGATGATGCAGTGGTTCAAACTGTAGATGAAGCAGCTATAGCGGCAGAAATTCAAGCGAAGGCGCAGGAGAAAGAATATCAGGCACTACAACTTAAAAGTCAGATTGACGCGCATGCAGAAAACATAAAAAAGCTTGAAGCGGAAATTTCAAAATACCAAAAAGATTTAAACTCAGTAAGTTCAAAGAAGCGTACACTCTCGAACACTATTTACGAACTTGATGTGTCGCGAAAAAAAGCTACGGCAAACATCTCCTTAACAAAATCTAAAATACTTACCGCTGAAGATAGAATCGAGACTTTGGCAAAAGGCATAGATGACAAGAATGCGGCACTTAAGCGCATGCAGGCGGCAACTCGTGAGACGGTACGAAATATGAATGAGGCGGAAAGCACATCCTTTATGGAGCTTTTTTTGCGAAATGGGACGATTTCAGACTCCTGGAATGAAATTAAACAATTAGGTGACCTAGAAGGAACGGTCCAGATACATAGTGATTCACTTAAGAAAGAAAAAGCGACTATTAGTAACCTTAAGAATGCACACGAAACTCAAAAAAAAGTACTTGCCGTAGAACAGAAGAAATTTGTTGCAAATAAGCAATACCTTGATGCGACACGTAATGAAAAAGGTGAATTGCTTAAGATTACAAAAAATCAAGAATCTGAGTATCAGCGTATCCTCAAAGCAAAGCAAAAGGCGAAAGAGGAGTTCGAGGCACAGATGAGAGACTACGAATCAAAACTTAAGTATGTTCTTGATACAAGTAGAATTCCAATTGCAGGAAAAGGTGTGTTGCACTGGCCACTTGATTCAGTAAAGATTACTCAAAAATTTGGTAATACAGCATTTGCGAAAGCAGGAGCGTATTCTGGAAAAGGACATAACGGTATCGACTTCAGAGCGTCAACGGGAACACCGATTAAAGCTGCGCTCACTGGTGTCATTGTTGGTACTGGAAACACTGATGCACAGAAGGGATGTTACTCATATGGTAAATGGGTACTCATTCGCCACCCGAACGGCCTTTCAACATTGTATGGACACCTTTCAAGTATTAACGTCACACCAGGTTCTTCTGTAGAGACTGGTGATATCATTGGTTACTCGGGCAATACGGGATACTCAACCGGGCCACATCTTCATTTTACTGTGTACGCAGCAGATGCGGTAAAAGTAGTACGTTTGGGCACCGTTAAGGCAGGTGGTGGATGTAGTAATGTTTCTTTGCCAGTGTCTGCATGGGCAGGCTATCTAGACCCACTCGAATATCTGTAGTACACTTTTAGTATGATACTAGACGGAAAGAAGTGGGGTACAGGCACATTCGGGAAATTGAATCCTCCTTCTGTTGATGTTGCAAAGTATGGCAAAGAGCCAGCGGGCGGACATTGGAATTTCGCTACATTTTTTAAATTTAAAGGTGCAGAAGGTAATGGGAAAATATCTATTCTTTTTGACCAACTTAAAGATGCGGTGAAGAATGGTCTGTATGCAAACAAGTCTCATGAACCAGGTGGAGTTATCGTTGCAAATATTAACGCGGAGCTCAATGCACGTGGGTATCGCTCTATGACAGAAGCTGAAGTGGATGCTATACGTGAAGGGTTCTCAAAATAACGAAAAATAAGTTGTCACCAGGCGGTGGTTATGCCATGTTGTATACCGAACGAACGTTCGGTATACTGACCATGTATGAAAAAAGGGAAACAAGATCAGTATGGACCTGCGCTCGTGCAGTTTTTTAACACGCATAAGCGTATGCCGTCATATCAAGAAGCCACTACGTTGTTTAAGGTTAAATCTAAAGACACCGCGTTTCGTATTATGAAATCACTGGTTGCAGAAGGTTTCGTGAACCGCGATGCCCAAGGAAAAATTGTGCCCGTAGAAACACTTACCACTGTAGGTACGGTTATGTCACGAACGTCAGTGCCTTCTGATGTCGGTATTAAATTTATAGGACTCATTGAAGCAGGTTTCCCAACCCCTGCCGAGGAGGCAGAATTGGATACAGTTTCTCTCGATGAATGGTTAATACCAAAGCGTGAGAAATCTTTCATGCTCAAAGTAAAGGGACATTCTATGAAGGATGCTGGTATTTGTGACGGTGACATGGTTATTGCAGAGCGTGCACATACGGCACCGGTGGGCTCAATCGTCGTAGCAGAAATTGATGGTGAGTGGACACTTAAATATATTCGTAAAAACAGCAAAGGTTTTTATCTTGAAGCTGCTAATGATGAATATCCTGACCTACGGCCGAAAGAACGCCTTACTATAGCTGCTATTGTGCGTGGTGTTGTGCGCAGATATGCCTAGTGAAAAACAATTTCTCCATCTCGATGGCGATGCGTTCTTTGCATCGTGCGAATTGACTCGACGGAGAGATTTGCAAGGTACGCCAGTAGTCGTTGGTGCTGAACGTGGCATTGCCACTGCTATGAATCGCGAAGCAAAGGCACTTGGTATAGAACGTGGCGCGCCAGTATATAAAATTCGTGCTCAGTATGGGAATGCTGTAGCAATTATTCCATCTCACTTTGATTTATACCAACACATTGCCGAACAGTGCTACACCGTTCTCAGAAGGTATGCATCTACCGTTGAGCGGTACAGTATAGATGAATGTTTTGTAGACATCAGCCATATCTCGGCTAACGACATCCAAAAAACAGTACTCGCCATACAACAAGAGTTGCTTGATTGCCTCGGAGTCACATATTCATGTGGTATTGGTCGCACGAAAACATTAGCAAAGCTTGGTTCAAAATTTAAAAAACCCTTTGGCTGTACCTGGGTCCACCAGGATATGGAAACAAAATTTCTTGAACAGATAGCCGTTGCCGATGTATGGGGAATCGGAAGACGTCTTGCGCCTCAGATGCACGAAAGGGGAATAACCACCGCATGCATGCTTCGCGATGCTTCAGAAGGATTATTATTAGGTCTGAATACTATTACATTGAGGCATCTCCAAGATGAGTTGCGTGGGATAAGTCGTCATGTGGTAAAAACAGAATATGCGTATCAAAAGTCTGTAGAGTCAACGCGTTCATTTGGAGAGTACCACAACGAACGTTCGTTCGTTGTTTCAGAACTTTCTCGCAATGTGGAGATTGTCGCTGAGCGATTGCACGAGCTTGGAGTGGTAGGTAAAGAGGTGTGCCTCTTCATTAAGACATCCGAAGGTAGAATCTATGCCGAAGCTGAACTGCCACAGTACACTGATGATGTGCGTCTGTTGTTAGAAGTTTCTATACCGCAGATTACGCAGTTATGGCATACCGCCGGAGGTAAAAAAAATAGATACAAAGCAACAGGTATTTGTGTTGCAAAGTGTATTCCTAAAGATATGGTACCGCAGGACCTCTTTGGGCTTGTAGAGGTACATAGAGATACGGCAGATAGCTTGCAAGGTGCCGTACGGTCCATTAGAGGTCTACATGGGCACGGTGCAATACTGTATGCCTCAAGCCTTGAGTCAGGTACATATAGGGGTCATGAACGGGACCGACGTGATACTTTAGACCCATATATCTATGGTCTGCCGTTACCATATTTAGGAGAGGTGATTTGACTTTAAAAAATACATACGCTAGGGTACAAGAGCGCAAGAGAGTCTGTTAAACAGGTCAAGCTGCAGGCTAGCGCGCCGGCTCTAGTGACAATCCTTGGTCTCGTACCTCGGAATTGCTCACTAGAGTCATTTTTTGCTTATTTAACGTCGCAAAAGATATATTGTGCGACGTTAAGCATAGAGAAAAAGGCTCTATTCCCGCGCATGCACTACGTAAAACCTGTACGAATTAGTGACGCATTTTTCTGAATTAAAATCTCACTTTCTGAAGATTCCTAAAAGATTTCCAAATAATTGATGCTACTATGTATGGTATATGATACTTTCAAAATATCTTGCGCTACTGTATTTTGGGCTTTTTGTTAACGTACTACACTTGAGTTCAATTTTATTCCAGGATCACTTGGGTAGGCTTATCATGCCTGTATTTGAAACCTTGCTCCCCCTCACTGCCCTGCTCTTTACAGTGTCACTTATTTGGGCAATCACGAAAAAAGTTATGACGGTATTAACTCAGTACGATACGTTTGTACTATTTGTGAATACATTGCTTACCACAGTTATTGCACTTTTTTACCTTTCAAACCTAGCGTAGCGGTATGTCAGAACCATTGATTACACGAACAGTGACGCTCACCTCAGATTCTCTGGTCGCTACCGTTGCACTACAGGGTGCAGAGCTTGTGTCATTACAAAAACGAAGCGATCTCACGGAATACATTTGGACCGGTGAGCCGAAAGTATGGGCACGACACGCACCAGTGCTTTTCCCCGTTATTGGAAAATTTCGAGATGAGAGTTATACCTTTGATGGCAAACATTACACAATTCCTCAGCATGGTTTTGCGCGCGATAGTCTTTTTGAAATTTATGATGTTAACGATAGTTCTGTTACGTTAGTGTTAAAAAGTGATGAGCGTACTCTGCGCCTATATCCGCTAGAGTTTGAACTTCGTGTGCGCTATGTGCTTGATGGCGATACCTTACATGTAACGTATACTGCAATGAATACGAATGAAACAGTTCTCCCGTGCGCACTCGGTGCACACCCAGGCTTTCTTTTAGGAAATGACGAGCTTGAAGCGACTACATTACATTTCTCACAACCTGAAAACTCAGTGTGCAAAAAAATAAAAAATGGTTTAACAACTGATATGCACTTTACATCCCCCGTGGTACAGCAGTATGTTGAACTTACTGCAGATATGTTTCTCGATGATGCGTTTCTTTTGTACAAGCCTGCAAGCAACGAAATTCGATTGGAGTCACCATCGCGTACCTTTACCTTTTCTTGGGGTGACACAACTACACATCTCGCACTTTGGTCAAAGCCGGGTGCGCCCTTTATCTGTATTGAGCCATGGATAGGCTCTCCCGATTCTACTGGCAGCCCAGATGAAATTTTTGAAAAGGAGTCGCTACAACATGTTGAAGAATCCATATCACTTGAATGGATGCTCACTATTGAATCTTAATGCTACGAGTTCAGCTCACTGTCTAGCCAAGTATTGCAAGTGTAAAGGTGAAGATAAGTGTGACCACAATTGCAATAATGATGTAAAAAATACAGAGGTCTTTTTTACACTTTGTCTTTGCGTACTCAACAAGCGATATCACAATGAGACCACCTACGATGCCAACAATAATGAGTTGCGGACCAATCATAAATACTTACGAACTTATTTCCTGTGTCACTGGCGCTGCTACTGTTGCGGGAACGGTTGCGTCAGGTTTGTGTATCTCTCGAGTATTCATATACAGAATGAACAGCGAAGAAACGGTGAAAAGAAGCGGAATACGAACTGGGTACACGAAATCTATAAGATTGATGAAAAGTATTGGAAGTGTCATAGCGTGCACTCCCATGCGATATGACTTCTTAAAGCCCCATGGTGTTTTAAGTGCAAACCGCGCAAAAATCCATGTGACCAGAGCGAAATAAATCCCATATATAATATATCCCACAAAAAGGAGTAATATCATGCAAGGAATAATAAGCGCGTAAATAAAAGGAGCGATTCTTTCTATGTACGTATTAATTACAGTTAAGAACTCACTCACTTTTGCTTTAGTAAAAACAAAATTTGTATCCTTTGGTAACTGGTATGTTTTCAATTCGCCCTTATCACCAACAATGGTAAGACTGTTTTTTTGAAGTAGAGCAAACGTATTCAAAGCCTTAAAATACTCAACAGATAGTGGACCAGCAGTATCGATAACAATGGCATTGACCGTCTCAGTTTCTGGTAATGCTTTTTGCGCATTATTTGCAAACACCTCTCCTGGGACTGGTATCGCGTACGGCTCTACAACACCCTCGGTAGTGACTAAGCCGTTCTCAATTTTTACTACTAATTCGTTGGGATAGTAGCTTGATGCCCCGGAGACTGTTGAGGTAAGGGCGGTCTTTACCTGCATGAGTGTCGGGATGAGTGTGAGTCCGATGATTAAACCAACCACCGATGTAAGACGGAGTAGATATCCAAGACCTGTTTTATCCTCTTTCAGTTGCAGTGATGCGTAGTATTCAGGTCCGAAGATGCTATTTTTAATTTCGAAGTAGGTGTTTACAATAAAATTCATATTACTTTCCAAGCTTTTCAAACGCACGCAAAATTTCAAGAGGTACAGCGAACACTACAGTGTTGCTTTGATCAGAGCTTATGTCATTAATTGATTGCAGTGTGCGTAAGTGCAGTGCTCCTGAACTGCTTGCAAGAATGCCTGCAGCCTTTGCAATATTTTCGGCGGCAGCGACTTCACCCTCAGATTGAATAATGACCGCTCGCTTTTCACGCTCTGCCTCCGCCTGTTTTGCAATAGTGCGCTCCATATCTCCAGGAAGTGCAACATCTTTTAGTTCAACATTTGAGACGGTAATTCCCCACGCTTCACTTGATTCATCAACAATAGACTTAATTTTTTCAGAAATTTTGTCGCGACTTGCAAGAAGTTCGTCGAGCTCTACTTGGCCCACTACATTTCGCATGGTCGTTTGTGCAAGCTGGCTCATTGCGTAAAAGAAATCCTCAACTTCAAGAATAGCCTTACTTGCATCTGAGACTTTGTAATAGATTACAGCAGTTACACCGACTGAGATGTTATCCTTTGTAATTGCTTTCTGTTCTGGCACATCAACTGCCTTTACGCGCATGTCTACTTTAGACATACTTTGAAATACTGGAATTACAAGGCGCCAACCTGGCTCCTTAATTGTTTGGAAACGACCCATTAAAAAAGTAACACCACGCTCATACTGGTTAACCTGTCTGAGCGAAGAAAGTAATAAAACCATTACTGGTACAAGCGCAACAAAAAATATATCCATATGTCTATAGTATAGTCTAGAATTTTCTACACTCAATAGCCATAAACAGGGGTATCTCTGTGCGTGAAGTATTTTCTGCCTTAGCCTTGGCTCCGACGCTTGTTCTGTGAGATATCCATTCCTCTAGTCGCGATATGCCAAAACCGCATTTATGGAGTGCCTTCATATAGTCTTGCAGTGATCTATGAAATGAAAAAGTGACTTCCCCACTGTTTTTTCCTGGATGCATCACAATTTTTTCCTTTGTTTGAGAAAGATACCCATCAACTCTTCGGTATTGTGTATTTGTTGCGCCATCATATCCCCAACTTGAGCGTTTCGGGATTCTAAATGCCGGGTGATTCAAAATTATTATAATTCTCCCTTTCTTTGTGAGCGTGCGTGCAAGTTCAGAAAAAACCGCATCAATTTTTTCCATATTTTGAATGGTAAGAATGGCGACCCCCACATCGTATGTAGCAGAATCAATGCCGGTCAGTTTCTCTGCTGAGAGTACTTTGTACGTGACATCTCCTCCCTTTTGTTCTGCGAGTGCAATAAGTTCCTTCGATATATCAGTTGCGAGTACTTTCCCGCCAGTTTTTGCGATAATGCGTGAGAAATAACCTTCCCCACACCCTACCTCGAGCACCCTTTCTCCGGGCACGAGTGCGAGCATGCGTACGAGATTGGGTGCCAGCACTTTTTCATGGTAGGTATCTTTGCCTTTCAGATGGTCGTCATACCAATTAGCAACCTCTCCCCAGCTTGTAGTTTTGTGTGTCATTTTTTGTAGTATATCATCATTAATATGGCTTAGTAACTGTGTCTTTAACATAATTATGGAGGATAGACAATATGAATAATTATGTTATAATATAAAAACTTGTTGGTAACCAACCGCCACCAGCGAGTCGCATACCCTGATCAGGTGTGTTGGATTTCCTAAGTGCGGCAATGGAGTGTGCGCGATGTATAAAATCGTAGCACTGATAGATGGCGTGTCTCTATACAGCACGTCAAAGGCGCTTGGGTTCGACGTGGACTTCAAGCGCTTGCTGGAATGGCTTCGACGTGAGAAAGGTAGTCTGCTCGTCAGAGCATATTACTTCACTCTCATCGAGGACACTGGTGAGTATTCCTCCCTACGGCCTCTTGCCGACTGGTTGGAGTATAACGGCTTCTCTATGGTAACCAAACCTGCGAAGGTGCGGTCCGATGGAAGACGTAAAGGCTCAATGCATGTTGAGCTTGCAGTAGTGGCCATGGAGCTTGCACAGACTATCAATCACATTGTTCTCTTTACTGGGGACGGTGAATACGTTGCTCTCGTTGAGGCGTTAAAGCGCCAAGGCGTAGTTGTGACGCTGGTCTCGAGCCTGGTTACCGAACCACCGACAGTAGATGATCTTCTTCGCCGAACGGCAGATGACTTCATCGAGCTTGATCGGATTGCTAAGGTGATTGAACGGCAAAGGACCTAATCGTTCCGCAATGTGACTCCGGGGGCAGCTGCGCAAGCGGTTGCCCCTTTTTTATATTATATTTACGCAATCCAAGGAATTTCAAACGCATCAAATTCCGGAAGCAATCTTTTTCCATAGAGTAGGCGTGAAATAACTTCTGCGTGACACAGAGCACCGGTTAATGCATTGTGCGGATGAGGCTCAGCGGGAATACCGCAGTAATTTAGTTCACTATCAAGATTAAGTGCACTTCTACGATGCTGTGCATCAAGCGGCACAGCTTTTCCATGCGTAATCATGTGCATCCATGTAAGTGAATGAGTGTCTATTGTGCGATGTGCAAAATCCCAAGGCTGATGTGCGCGGTGCAATGCAGCCTTCAAAAAATCTCTATCAAATGAAGGGTTCTGACCAGCAAGTGTTCTGTCGCCCAATTGCTGGCTCCATTCAATAAATTGAATGACGAGCTCGCTCTCAGACATCTTAGTCGTATCGGTGCACTGTGCTCTGCTAAAACCATTTACAGCAAGCGCTTCATCATTGATATGTGCCCCGTCCCATACTTTACATTCTTTATAAAAGCGATTCGTGGGATTGTGCAAATCGAGGGCGCCAAGAGAAAGTATTGAGTCCTTATGGTAATCAAGGCCAGAAGCTTCAATATCGAGAACAAGCATACTGCATAGTACCACAAATTGAAATAATGCATCTCTCTGTTCACGCAATATTTAACTACCAGGTGTATACTCAAGTTTCATGTATGACTTACTGAGAATGCATGACAATGTCAATACGCCACTCATTGTTGTCCTTATAAAAATTGGTGCGTTTTGGTGTGTCTCAATGATTGGGTACTATTTGGTTCTGCCAGCGTTTGGTGTAGACCTAAGTTATAACAGTGCTCCAATTTTTATAGCCGCATATTTTCTACTCTGGACTATATTTTGCATCATCTATTTTTGGGATTTATTTAGTGCATGGCTTGTTGTTGATACACAGATATGGACTGAAGTGATAGTCAGCTTACTCTTTTCCACGTGTGTTTGGATATTGCTCTACTTGTAATCACAAACAAAAGTCTTTGTGCCGAGCGTCATCACGTCGTACCCAGACATTCTTTTTGCGCGTCCATGGTATTTTCTTCCAAAGTCCGTAGACATACTGTTGCAGCAAGTTTTGGTAACTGTGAGTGTTTTAAAATTTTCGCACACGTTTAAATCATTTCATCAGACACTCGCATTATATGCAATTACGTTTGGCGGAGCTCATGCAATTCTGTATATGCTCGTAGACTCACCTATCCCGTATGCACGCTTTATGACCCTTGCTGCGGTGCTTTCTACACTTATCTTCCCACCACTCATCTTAAAGGTTCGCAATGGGTTCGTATACGCATTCATGATTCATTTTACTTTTTATGTAGTATTTGCAATGGCAGTGAACGCATGGCCACCACCGCTGTATAATATTGACAGTGTGATACCTCAAGGAATCTCTCCGTTTCTACAACCTAAATAGCAGTACCCGTGATATCATATACTATATGTTTAACCTTACGAGTCGCACATACATTTTAATTTCAGTTGGCATTGTCGCTCTCCAGATATTCGCACTCTACTTATTTGGTCAGCCGGCATACTGCACCTGTGGATATATTAAATTTTGGGAGGGCGTTGTGCTTTCAATTGGGAATTCTCAACATCTTACAGATTGGTATACATTTTCACATATCATTCATGGCATTATTTTTTTCTACGCAATCACAGCTGTATTTCCCCGCTCTCCTGTGTTACTACGGCTACTTCTTTCTGTTGGACTCGAATCAGGTTGGGAAATTATTGAGAATACGCCTTGGGCAATTAATCACTATCGTATGCAAGCACTCGCACAGGGTTATACCGGTGATAGTATTCTCAATTCCTTTTCTGACTCTCTCTCGATGATTTTTGGTTTTGTTCTTGCATGGCGGTTGCCACTTTATGTCGTCGCTGGTCTCGCAGTTTTTTTAGAGTTGCTGGTGGGATACTTAATTCATGATGGACTTTTGCTCAATATCATAAACCTTATATATCCTTTTCAGTTTATCGCTGACTGGCAAAGCGGTAGTTAGTTGACAAGTTAATTTTTTTATGATGAAATCCTGCTGCACCACAACAGAGGAGATGTGCACGTGCTGACGAAAGAAATGGCCGAAAAAGCTGTGGAGCTCGCGCTCCCGTCAATCATTGCAGCCATGAAAAATGGCTCGGTGAAGCGGGAAGCAATTCATCTCGTCGTCGCGATTCGACGAGAAGGAATGGTAGGAGGAGGAGAAATCCTCTTCCAACACAGCATCAATGAGGCTCTGTGGGAAAAGCCCTACGGAGACATCGCGAAAAGTAAGGCAGGCATTTCTCTCAGAACTGGCCTACCGACTTCGCTTGTGCAAGCAGAGCGTCCCGACCTCCTCGTCTGGGGCGACACGGTGTTCTATGGTTCTGCCGTTCGCGGTGGAATCGTTACAGCGGCATCTGGTGTCGAGCCATGGAATGATGAGATGTTTTCTGGTTGGGTTGCTGATGCATGCGTTGCCCTGTGTAAGGGTGCTCATGCAGCAGCGGTCGCAAGCGGGAAAATATTCTTGTCGTAATCTTGACTGGACTCGCCTGTATACAGCCGGACGGTGCGCAAGCTCCGCCCGGCAATTTTTTTGTTTATTTACAACTATTTAGCTATACTTTCGCAATGACCAACACACAACGATGTATTATTTTTGATCTAGATGGCGTAATAGCAAATACGGAACCAGTTGTGCTTCAAGCGTACAGGACATATCTTCCTGAAATGACTATTGATGAACATCGAGCATTGTATGTGGGCAACGCGTATGAAAAAACTGACGAAATGGTTGCAAGTGGCCTTTTTACGCGTGAAGAGTTCCAAGATACTTACCACAAGCTTTACGAAGAAGTAGAGATTTTTCCGCACATGAAAGAGATACTTACCTCGCTTTCAAAAAAATATAAGTTAGCAGTAAACTCGTCTACAAATGACCACATGATTGACCATTTTTTGCAGAAAAATGGAATTCTTGACCTCTTTAGTGCTGTTCACGGTTCTTCGAAAGAACATAAAAAATCTGTAAAAATTAAATACATTCTTGAAATGTTTGGGGTGCTCCCAGAAAATGCAGTTTTTGTAACTGATACCACTGGCGATATTAACGAGGGACGTGAGGCAGGGGTAGCATCTATTGCGGTGACTTGGGGTTATCATGACGCACCGCGTCTCGAAGAAGCAAAACCATTTGCGCTTATTGGATCTCTTGATGAATTAGAGACAGTGATTGAGCATAAGTTTGTCTAGAGAATTGCGTGGACTCTCAGATGCTTATATTTTTTGTGCGTCGCTCGCTATTACCGTAGTTTCATTTTTACACACTCTTCCGGCTGGATGTATTCCCCACTTCGCAAACTGTGCTGTGTAGTATGAATTTTGTTGTTCTGTGAGTGAATTTTTCGTAGATTCTAGTGAGAACGTTGCGCAGAGTTCATAAACGCCCTCAGACACTCCCGACACATTCTTTGCTGGAGTGATTATTGCGTATTCATAGGCGATAGCAGTTTCGGGGTCGGCACGCAATGCGCAATATTGGTAATTTGTTGATGATTGCAACTCAGCCAAATCTTTTGGTAAACGCTTGCGCTCTTGAGTAAAGTTATTAATGCAACCGGCGAGGTCACTCAGGTCCGTAGCACGTTGTATATCTAAGCCTTTCGCACGTTCTGTTTTTGGTGAACCGCTCATGACAAATCCAAGAACAATTCCAACAACGACAACACCGCTCATAACATAACCAAAAAGTTGGAACACTTTTCGCGGAATATCCTGTCCATATTGAACTTTCCGTCGTTCGAGATAGTAGAAGCCGATTATTGCGTTCGCAATGACGAGTATCGTAAGCGCCTTAAGGAAGAAGCGAGCAGTCAGTTCTCCTTGGAGTGCATAAAATACTGCAAATATTAAATCTCCAATAATCGTAACAGACGCAATCAGGACTACTAAATAAGTAATCCATTTCGTCAGCTTAGACTCTGCTCGCTCAGTATTTTCTCTAAACCGTTTGAACCAGTAATAGACTGAAGCTCCATATGCAGGAAATGCTACAACCAGACCCGCAATTGCGTACAGAAGTGTACTTGTCGAGAATCCGCTTACGCCGGTTCGCAAAAGAAGTGGGTCTGGAAGAATTTTATTTATGATTTGATAGTACAAGACGCCAAGCGCGGTTGCCGAAATCGCCAGAAGTATAAATGAAAAAAAGTTGAGAACAATATCTAGTGTTGATGAATTTTTACGCGCTTTTGTCTGTAAGCCACTTTTTGGCACTGGCGCCCCAAGCTCAAGTAACGCAAGCATCAGTACTTCATCTGCGTCTTCTTCGGTCCAGCCCACAGAAATGAGATTTTGCTTTATTTCCTGCTGAGGAATACCAATCTTCAACCGCTCGATAATAAAAGGTGGTGTTATATCTTTTGTCATAGTACTAGTGTAGTACAACTTCATTAAGATTGCATGAACTTGTATCCAAGTACGTGCGCTCTATTTTGTAATACTGCTAAATAAATCTAATACTTCATTTTTTAAAATGCCGCGCGTAATTTCTATAGGGTATCCGGAATCGAGCGCAAGTTCATTAATAGATAGGGCGCGCTTTCTAAACAAGTGTGCGAGGTCGTCTCGTGTCGCACCAATAACCACACGTCCAATTTTTGCTTGAAATATAGCTGCTGCACACATCGGGCACGGTTCGTTTGTGCAATAGATAACGCAATCGTTCAGTTTGTTTGAACTGAGCTTAGTGCACGCACCACTTACCGCTTGGGTCTCTGCGTGCATGAGTACGTTTCTTGTCTTGGATTCCCTACAATGACCCATTGAAATAACTTCGTTATTTCTAACAATTACAGCTCCGAACGGCCACTCACCTTCTTCTTTCGCAACCTTTGCTTCAGCTACTGCGTGACGCATGTATTTTTCATCAGTCATAGTTATTTACAATTACTTGCAAGAGTATACCCTGCCTTTTCGGCATCCGCTTCACTCTGGAACCATCGCTTATTTTTATCGGCAATCGTGGACGCACCTTTACACCAAGGGTAATGGTATCGCTTACCGTTTTTTGAGGCAACAACCTTACCCCGTGGTTTCGAAGCCTCGCTCAGGTCATTTGAGGGCTCCAGATAGACTATTCTATGCCTTACATCTTTGATAATTTGTGCGTGAGACGATTCCTGTCCAGATAGTCTCCCTAGGAAAAATGAACTTAACCCTACAAGTGTGAGTATCAGTGCCTGTAGGACGTGCCCGGCGGTCTCGGATGCGATATGTACGCGAAGGTGCGATATGCCTGCACGGTACCGGCGCTTGATTCTCTGTGCGTAGTGTTGTATACTCCCGAAGCCCATTTGAGAATATTCTATCATGTAGATTGATAGATTCACTCCTAAACGGCATATAATTTTTAACATACTATGGCAACTAAAAAAGCTACCGGTTCCGCCGCGAACCTAACCGATTCAAATCCTAAATATCTTGGTGTAAAAAAGTACGCCGGTGAGAAGGTTGATACTGGACAAATTATTGTGCGTCAGCGCGGTACTCGCATTCTTCCTGGACCAAACACTATGATTGGTAAGGACCACACGATACACGCCACAAAGTCTGGGAAAGTTGTTTTTGGATCAAAGCGTAAGGGTAATTTTAACGGAACAAACACTCGTCGCCCAATCGTTTCTGTAGAATAATTTGCTATAAACCCCTTGCCGTGTAAAAAGCCTGCATAACGCAGGCTTTTTTGTATATGGATAGGTATGTTCTCTCGTATAACTATCTGATGGAAGATTTCACGCTGTCTCGTATGCGTTCTACGGATTTTTGCAGGTCTGGATTTGTCTTAAATGTTTTTCCATTTTTTTGTATGAAACCATCAAAGGCTGTCCAGAATTCTGGGGTCATAATTTTTTGAAAATGTAACGTCACAGGTCGTTTATCCGCCTTTTTCCCAATGTAATCAGGAATGGTCGTTGCCGTAACGTTAGGAAACGTGTGCCCAGTAAGAAGCGAAATGCGCTCTCTTGGGTTTTGGTTTACATAAAGTACAACAGCATGGGTAAACCAGTTAATAGCTTTGTCACGAGCAAAAATATCCGCCGGGACAATTTTTTCAAGAATCTTCTTAAATCCGTAGGTGCCGTCACTTCCGACAGGTATACTGAGTGCATCAGGTTGTGACGTTTTAGTCTCAAAAAAAGGCACAGCGTCTGGCTTGCTACTTTCAACTCTCGGCACAGTGATTTCCTTAAAAACCGGCTTTCCTTCGAGTGAAAATGTTGAAGAAGGAACACTTAGTTGAGGGACAGTTGCCTGTGGTGAAAGCACTGTGCTCGATATCGGAGCGCGAGGTATTTCCTTTGCCAGAGGAATTTCTTCAAGTGCTGTAGTTGGGACCGCGCTCAAAAAAAGTGCGCTCAGGGATTTCATGAGTGCGCGAACGAAGGGTCTTCTTCGGATTGATTCTGGAATAGTAGGTGCCGTCTCGTTATGAGTGACAACATCATCAAAATTCTTACTCTTGTCGGTTTGTGTTTGGTGCAGATGCGCAATGCGCCTATCCATTGTTGCATTCAGTTGCTCTGAATCATCAAGACCCTCGCTCTTCAATACGCTTACTAAATCATCATTGGTTGCGTATTGCGCATCGATTATTTTTTTCAAGTCGCCTAGTATTGCAAGTGATTCGCGGAAATCAATCATCTGTGATGCGCCTACTTCTTGGGGTGATACTCGCTTTCGAAGTGAGGCGAAGTCGAGTCCCACAAGTGAGTCTACATCAGGTACTAAACGTGCACATGCAGTATGTAGCTTTTCGTAAGCAATGCGGACTGGTTGCAATAGGAGCACTTTGTGTCTCGCCTGCTCTCTACGACTTTGCACATCAGCAATTTGTAGCTGCGTGAGTTTCTCGTGGATTGAAACGAGCGCTAGTCTCGCTGAAGAATGTTTATGGCTTTCAGTATTGGTAACGTCAAGTGCATTTCGAGCGAGCCGAAGTGCGGTGAATATTTCAGCTTCAAGCTCAGTTGAAATAAGACCTCCTTTCAGTGCAACGCATAAATCAAGTACTTTATCTCGCCACTCACCAATATTGTTGTTCTCTATAAGAAGTTGTGTTTCAGAAAGAGTAATATCCTTTTTTTGCTCTGCAGTCGTCTGTGCCCCGCGAGCTTCGTTAAATTTAAACATAAAATCGTGTACAAATTCAGTGCGCGTTTGTATTTGTGCACGCAGTTCATCAAGTGAAGGTGCTTCGTCTGTATCAAATAATTCAGATTCGTCAAAATTCCAAGTCATGACTCTATTGCGCAACTCAAATGCAAGTGCTAAATCTGCGTAATAACTATCAAGCTTAAGAGTGTGCAGACGCAACAAAAAAGGGTCAATATCGGAAACGCTAAACTCATGAGCCGGAGACTGCTTGGGGCTGCCGCCACCAGTGGGTAACAGTACAGAGGTTCTGTCTGTATGCACTAATCCTGCGAGTGCATCATTGAGTGCTCGTGCCTACTTTCTAACAGCGTATACCTGTTCAATGTGAGATTGAATATTCTGTACAAATCTATAAATGCTTCTTGTCTCGGACAATGACCATGGTGACGCACCTCTTCGCATGGTCGTTACACTACCCGTTGTTGTTGCGTCAACATTTCCATCGAGCTCGCGAGCGATACCTTTCAGTCTTTGTATATGCGCATTTCCAATTCCCCAGCCACTCAAAAAACCAGAGTGCATAAATTGCTCTAATTTTGTAGCAGGCTTTGCTACATGGGAACCGTATCCGCGATGTTCAATACCACCCAAAATATGAATGTCGCCGTCTTGCATGGTGACTGCACGACCGGAACTTTCTGAAACGAGTGATGCGATGCGCACCAATGCATTACTCAACTGCGAGTATAATCCAACCTCATCATTGCGTGTGTCGTTAAACGTTGGGTTTGATTCAGATTTTCGTAACTCTCTCATGCTCATTGTTAAATAATATCATGAGGCTTCGATACTTCATTAACGAATGGGAATAATGGTTGACTTCCTGAAGTAAGTTCTTCGTAAATAGTTTTGTTTGTTGCGATTAGGTCAAGATTTGTATAGGTATAGTTGCTACGTCCGATATTCGCAACTACACCACCTGCTTCAGATACGAGTAATGATCCCGGAGCAAAATCCCATATTTTCCCGTATGGGTTCTGTGTGATACGTCCATCAAATTTACCCTCAGCTATCATTGCAAACTCCCAACCACAATTGATTGTTGCAGGAAGTGCACACATACTTTCAAGCTGAGCATACTTTTCTGCGTTCTGAGGGTACCTCAGTTGTGACTCAAACACGATGTACGCCTCTTTCAGCGCGCGAGTGCTCACAAAAATTTGCACATTATTTTTATACGCACCTTCACCGCGTATCGCGTGGTACAAAGTATCGGATACAAAGTCGTAAATAACAGAAAAGGTAACAACGCCATTTTCTATAAGTGTGAGCATGGTAGTACAAAACGGTAGTCCGCGAACGAAATGGCCCGTGCCATCAATGGGGTCACAAAGCCAAAAGCGGTCTGTAGTATTTCCGCCAAATTCTTCACCGAAAAAAGTTATCGATGGGTCAAGCTCATACAGTTTTTCTTTAAGGAATACTTCAACGGCTCGGTCGCATTCTGTAACTACATCATGGTACGTGTTACTTTTATTTTCAGGACGTACAATGCCAAACTGTGGGAATGTACGTGTACGAGTATCGCGTACAATACTGAGCACGCGCGCGTAATCCATGAACTATTCTTTAGAAACTATGACGCGTACTGATCCTTTCCAGCCGTCAAAGTGCACAGGAACAGAATGTTCACCTGTGTGCTTAATTGGAGTACTTATATGAATCGTAGATTCAGGTATAGAAACACCTTGGGCACGAGATGCCGCAGCAATTTTTGAAGCAGTAATCGCTTCAAATAAACCGCCTTCAAGTGTTGCTTTGGCAGAAATTTTTACACCATCAAGGCTTTTAATTGCATCAGTAAAAATTTTAAGCGCAGCAGCTTTATGTGCTACAGCATCTTTGAGCTCTCTTTGCACTGTGGCAATTTTTTCAGGCGTTGCGCGCTCCGCTTTTTTTTGCGGAAAAAGAAAGTTCTGTGCGTATCCATCAGAAACCTCCTTGATTTCGCCCTTCTTTCCAATTTTTGGTGTGTCCTTAAGTAGTATTACTTTCATAACGTGCAAATTAACCCGGTAAGTCTATTTTCCATTCTTTAAGTAGAGTAATGCGCGGTCAAGAATTGGATCTTTTACTACTCCCTTCTTGTCTGGCTTTGGAAGCTCTTTCGGAACTTCAACAACAATGTTTGGATCAATACCTTCTCCACCAATATTCTTTCCATCAGGCATTATCCATCGTGCGACAGTAACCTTAAGTGATGTCTCAGGTGTAATTTGTACTAATTCTTGCACTGAGCCCTTGCCAAATGATTTTGTCCCAATAACAGTTCCCTTTTTGTAATGCTTGAGCGCGCCAGCAAGAATTTCCGATGCAGATGCTGACCCCTTATCCTGTAAGATTACCATCTGCAACTTGTCGTTAAATACATTGTATCCAGCTGAACGGTGCACAATTGATTCTTGTTTACCAGCATAATCTTCTGTAACAACAACAGACCCACTCGGAATAAACCAACTCGCAGCATCTACTGCAGCTGAAAGATAGCCACCTGGGTTTCCTCGCAAATCAAGAATTAATTTATTAGATCCGCTCTTTTGAAATTCAACGAGTGCTTGCTTAAAAAGTTCAGGTGAATTTTCAGAGAAACTGAGAAATTCGATTTGGAATACATTGCCAGGAAGTTTTTTTGTTTTGATTATCGGAACATTAATAATGTCACGGACGACAGAAATTACTTTTTCCGCCGGTTCTCCCTCGCGAAGGATTGTAAGCTTTACCGCTGTTCCCTTTGGGCCACGAATGATTTTAACTGCAGCCTCTACACTCATACCCTTTGTATCTACATCGTCAATCTTAAGAATTCTATCAAGTGCCTTTATGCCAGCTTTGTATGATGGCGTGTCCTTCAATGGAGATACAACGGTCAACACTTGGTCTCGAACAGCAATCTCCATGCCTACACCAGAAAAAGAGCCACTGATATCACTTTTAAACATTGCGTTTGTTTCAGGACGAAGAAAAACGGTATATGGGTCGTTCATTGACGCAGCAAGACCTTCCGCCATACCCCAAATTCTGTCTTGCTTCGTAACATCCTTATCGCTTGTGCCCGGCGCTTTTGCATGAACAAACTTCTCATCGAGTGCATTCCAGACTTTCCACACAGGTGTCACATCAACCTGCTCAGGCGTTGTGGCGTCAAATGCTGATACAGACGTCGTACCAAGTGGTGCGGTGTAACCGCTGATACCAAAGAGTATACCGAGTGCAAAGAGTGCTGTTCCGCCAATGAATAAAGATATTTTTGATTGATTTTTTTGCATTTGATGATTATCGCATACGCATGTATATCCGCAACTGTATACGCGCACGCCGTCATGTTAAACTGGCACCATGAAGCAAAAAATCTCAGACATTATTCAGAATAGTGAGCTGATACCAATAGCACTAACAAACACACTTTCGCGAAAAAAGGAAATCTTCACGCCGATTGTTCCTGGTGAGGTGCGCCTCTATACGTGTGGGCCAACAGTATACAATGAGCCACAGATTGGAAATCTTCGTGCGTATGTGTTCTCCGATACGTTGCGTCGAATGTTCGAAGCGAATAATTTTGCAGTACGTCAGGTAATCAATATTACCGATGTCGGTCATTTAGTGAGTGATGCAGATTCCGGAGACGACAAGATGGAAAAGGCTGCTCGTGAACGTGGTCTTTCTGCTACTGCGATTGCTGAAATGTACACGACTCTTTTTTTTGAAAATTTAACCGCGCTCAACATCCGAACCGAGGGTACTGAGTTTCCTCGTGCGACAGGATTTATTGCTGAGCAAATTGCGCTCATACAAACACTTGAAGAAAAAGGATACACCTACACTACTTCAGATGGTGTGTACTTTAATACCGCCCGCTTCCCTCGGTATGGTGCGCTTGGCGGTATTAATCTTGAGGGTTTGCAGGCCGGTGCACGTGTTGCCTTGTCCGACGAAAAGAAAAATCCTACTGACTTCGCGTTGTGGAAAGTATCGCCACAAGATGGCCTGCAGCGAGAACAAGAATGGGATTCACCATGGGGTACTGGCTTCCCTGGTTGGCATATTGAATGTTCTGCAATGAGTCGCGCGCTTCTTGGCGTACATATTGATATCCATACAGGAGGAATTGACCACATTCCGGTCCATCACAACAACGAAATTGCGCAGTCTGAGTGTGCAAGCGGTGAGACTTTTGCCAACATTTGGATGCATAACGCTTTTTTAACTATTAATGGTGCGCGCATTGGAAAATCTGTGGGTAATGCAATTACACTTCGCGAACTTATCGCTGATGGTTATGACCCTCGCGCGCTACGGTATCTGTACCTCACTGGACATTACAGTACCCCAATGGATTTTGCGTATGAATCATTAAAGGGCGCCGAAACTGCCCTTAAACGACTCCAAAAGTACAGTGAGGTATCAGAGAGCGGTATCCCAGTTGAATCGACCCTGCGTGACGTTTTAAATGCCTTTAATGATGATTTGAACACAGCCAAGGGTATTGCGCTTGTGTGGGAGATGCTCAATACACCAACTATTACTCAGGAGGATAAATCAGCGACACTCATAGTACTCGAATCATTACTCGGACTCGGGCTCGGTGAGACACAAGAAGTGCTGACTATTTCTGAAGATGTGCAGAAATTTCTTGATGAGCGAAAAAGTGCACGCACAGATAAGAACTGGAAGGAATCAGATAGGTTGCGTGATGTAATATTGGGTCTCGGATTTTTGGTTAAAGACACTGATGCGGGTCAGATAGTAGAAAAAGCGTAAAGTTGCTTTTATCAATATTTGTGGTATAATGTGAATGCATAGCTATGGCATCGGGCCATGGTGATTGCCCCAATATGGGAGAATGCGGTGACGACACTTTCAGACGCACTGGCGCAACTGACGACTCATCAAATTACGACTTACGAGATGATTGCGGGCGCACTGCTCGCACTCATCGCTTCATACGTCGCGATGGACCGAGCTGCCACTTGGCACGCTCATGAGTACGCACAGAAGCGCATCACCAACTTCCCGCTCGCTCTTATGTGCCTCTCGGTGGCGATGGTCGGAACCTCTGCGTTCTTTGGCTATTCCGCGATGAACCACTAGGTTCATCAGGCATTATTTTGGGGGTGCGACATCGCAAGGTGTCGCACTTTTTTATTGACGAATTAAAATTTTAATGTATAATATTTTAAGTGCTTTGTGGTGGAAATCCTTCTGCCTGAGTACTTCGTTTGGTGAGGCCAGATGACGACGTACGATAATATACGACGGGTAGTGCTACTCGTGATGACTGTGATGTTCGCATCACAGCTCCTCGAACGCGAGGGCACACAGCTCTCCGATGTGCATAAGATTGGGTTTGCACTTCTCGCTAGCTCTGGGGTTGCAGCTCTACTTATGAGCTATGCGCAAAACAGAAGCAAAGGTTTCAAAGCCTTGCTTGCGTTATGGGCATTCGGTGGTGCCATTCTTGGCATCGGAGCAATCTTTATTAAGTGGTAGCAGATTGAGCATTTCACCGAATCTAGCGCGATACCAGCCTCTCTGGTATCGCGTATTTTATTTCTCCCCTAACTATCCCCGCAATCCCCAAAGACTCAATGTTGCGCAAACAATGACAAGAGCGCACAATGCGCGCATGGCAACAAAAAGTGTACGAGTACCACCGCAAAACTTAGATGCAGAACGAGCCCTACTTGGCGCGATAATGTTAAAGCCAAATGCAATGTATGAAATTGCTGATAGTGTCTCCCCCGAGTCGTTCTATGCATCAAAACACGGTTTTATTTTCGACGCGATGCGAGCGTTATTTGAAAAGGGTGAACCAATCGACCTCGTGACTCTTTCAGGTAAGTTAAAGGAACAGCAACGATTGGATTCAGTCGGTGGCTCATCATATCTCTCTGAGCTTGTAGGGGCTGCGCCTGCTGCGGGTAACGTTATATATTATGCAGACATTGTTAAAGAAAAGTCTGTTCGCCGAAATATTATTGATGCCGCATCTCATATTGGTGAAATTGGGTATCACGAAGATATTGATGTTGAAGAAGTTGTTGATGAGGCACAGCAAAAAATATTTGAAATTGCGAACACATCATCAACGAACAAAGTTATCTCAATGCATGATGCCGTTATTGATGCCAAAGAGCGTCTCGGTAAGCTACAAGAAGGAGGTGAACGTCACCGCGGTGTACCTACTGGATATCCAGGACTTGATGATCTTCTTTCAGGGCTTCAAAATTCTGACCTCATTATTCTTGCAGCACGTCCTTCCATGGGTAAGACCACGCTTGCGCTTGATATCGGACGCCAAGCAGCGGTGAAGCATAAAATACCCGTGGCTATATTTTCTCTCGAAATGAGTTCACAGCAACTCACAGACCGTATGCTTTCGGCTGAGGCAAAAATTAAGGCTTGGGAGTTGCGCACCGGTCGCATTCGACGTGACGAAGACTTTGATGCCATCGCTGAGGCAATTGATAGATTGAAGGAGGCACCACTCTACATTGATGATCGTGCGCATAGCACCGTACTCCAAATGCGATCGACTGCACGTCGCCTTAAATCTGAAAAAAATCTTGGACTTATTATTATTGACTACTTGCAGTTGATTACTCCATCCGGGTCACATAAATCTGACAACTTGGTACAGCAAGTGACAGAAATTTCACGCGCCCTCAAGGGACTTGCGCGTGAAATAAATGTACCGGTACTTGCTCTTTCACAGCTCTCTCGAGCCGTGGAGCAAAGACGTGATAAGCCACGACTATCTGACCTGCGTGACTCAGGTTCAATTGAGCAAGACGCAGACGTCGTTATGTTTATTCACCGTGATGATAAAATGAACGAGAACTCTGATCGTCCAAACATTGCTGACATCATGATTGAAAAGCACAGAAATGGTCCAATTGGTAAAGTTGAGCTCTACTTCAACGGAGACAGTACTACATTTGTTAATATCGAAAAAAGTAATTTTTCAGATTTCGCTCCGACGCCATCGCCAATGCAGGGCGCCGAAGACTCTTGGTAATACTTGTTGTACACTACTTCCATGGACGATATAGAAGCACTCAGTAAACTTTTTGAACGATTTCCCGGTATTGGCCCGCGTCAAGCCAAGCGTTTCGTATATTTTCTTTTACGAGCTGACACTGCGTACCGTATTGAATTACTTAATAAAATCTCTTCTCTCTCACAAGGTGTCATGCGCTGCATCTTATGCCACAGGTATATTCCAAAGAAAACGCATGACTCTCATTGTCTTATCTGCGTCGCACCAAATCGTAATAAGGAGCTTCTTATGGTGGTTAGTAAGGATGCTGATATTCAAGCATTTGAACAGGCCGGTATGTATAATGGGTTATATTTCGTACTTGGAGGCCTTATTCCACTTACAGAGGAAGTAATTCCACCAAAAACAGCTCAATATATTACTGAGCGCATTCAAAAGAATAATGCTACATGCGAAATAATATTTGCTTTGCCTGTCACTACAGACGGAGAACACACACGTACCATTTTAACACTCTTCTTAAATGAACTGGCTCAGTCACATGATATTTCAATATCCACACTAGGGCGCGGACTATCAACAGGTTCAGAATTAGAGTATGCAGATGCGGAAACCCTTAAAAACGCATTTTCTTCAAGAAGAAATTCTTAGAGTATTTTACCAGCCCTTGGGTAGTGCAGTACCACCAGGAGAAAGGAAAATACTTGTGCTCAAGTCTTGACACCCAGGTATAGACGCCTTGTAGTAATCATCATGGTTTACATCAATAGTTAAACGGTCATAATCCCAGTGTCCATCGCCTTGATACATAATATCTGCAGTACTGTCGCTCGTGTGCCCTCGAAGAGTGTGGTGCGGTGCACATGAAGGAACCATGCCCAATGTGTGAAATATTTCATGAAGCATACTGAATTCTCTATACCCTGGCTTCTGCACTGAAGATGCAAAAGGGTTCGTCTCACAGCGTGGTATCGCTGGATTATTTCCATAGCTACCGTGTACATACAGTGCAGCAACACGACCAATAAGTTCAGGTGGCCACGGTCCTCCACCACAGCTCGTATTGCTTGTTCCGCCATAGTAGACGGCATAAATCTTTTTTGAATCATCTAGTCCGAATGAGGGTAGGCGCCTCTCTAGGTCGTCTCTCGTATATGGATTTGAATCAGGGTTCACTTTCCACGGAAGGGTTGTCCCGTGCAGTAGCTCACTGTCTGGCGATGAGAGTCTAATGAACGTTACATCCAAGGCGCCACCCGCAGTATCAATTTTTAAACCGACACCATTTGTCTGTTTGCAAAACCACTGCGCAAACGCATTTACAGATCGCACAATAGTGCCGTTGGTATCTAACTGTTCGTCTGGACTGTCACTCGGCAATACATAGACGAAATGTACCTGGTGTCCAGCGAAGTCATCAGGTCTGTCTGTCGTCGTTCGTGGGAGTGCCCTTAGAGGCAATGCGCTACAGATTGTTCCGGGCGGGTCAATTTTTTTTGGAAGCTGTACATTTGATGACTTTGTACTAGAAACGTTCTGTAAGAACATATTCACGCGTAGACGTGTAAGCTGGCCAACATACCCAGTCGGCTTCAAGCCTTCTCTCGTTTGAAATTTTTGCACCGCTTTCAATGTCTGGTTTCCAAAGTAGCCAGAAGCATCCCCAGTAAGTAATTTTTGTGATATTAGAAATTGTTGAAGTTCCTTTACAGAGTCATTCTTACTCCCTAATGAAATATCACTCGTGAGCACCGCCTCTGCTTGTGTGGCACTTGTTATGCACAGTAATACTATGAAAGTAATGAAAATTTTCATAATCAAATAATATCACACTGAAAAAATTTTAATCTGTTTGCTGTTAAAAAAGTGTCTTTACTTCTGCGTTTGGTGTGGCTTTGCGACGCCCCGCCTTCTTTGGCGTTACAATTTTTGAGGCGGAAACATTTTCTGGGATTGCTACATGCAATTTTTGAAGCATTTTTCCAGCGACTGTTCGGTATCCGCAGAACTCACAATCGGGGTGTGATGCTGGAACCGTCTCGCTTGTTAGTGTCCGATGAATATCTAGAAGTATTGGTTCAACCCACGCATCATTCCCTGTGTATGGGATGAGTCGTATATCAAATTCCAATCTACCATCAAATGCCCTTGCGTCAGCCTTTCCGTTGCAATACACGAAATACCCCGTATTAGAAACATTCATGCCCTGCCTTCTCAGAAGCCATTGATATACCTCCATTTGCCTTCGATAGCCGTCATGCCAAGTATCATTTAATTCGGTTATCTCCTCTGCCTTCGCCGTTGCCTTATAGTCCACCACAGCATATTCGCCAGTGTCCAAAAGCCACAAATCGTCAATTGCTCCTGACACTACAAAATGAGTGACAGGGTGTCGATACGTAATTCCTTTAAAATTCTCTCTCCACTCGTTAATTTGAGGATGTTGCGCAGGCACTGCAGAAAGCCCGTACGAACTCATAAGCGGATGTGGTGATTTACGTGCTCTGTGCAGGTCAAATTCCTGTTTTAAGAGCGAATCTACGGCAACATTCAGATTAAATGGTGGCATTGAAGGTCGCTTTACACCTAATTTATTATCAAGATAAAAGCATCTCTTACATTCTGTGAATAAATCAATCTTTGAGCGACTTAGTTTCCAATTGCCGCCACCATAATTCCATGCTGAACTGCGCACTGAGTACTTTTTGTGCATATGCGCATATTAGCACAGCAAACTATTTGCGTGTCAGTAATTGAACACGAACTTTTTCTTCTAAAAACCAGAGCGCTGTAAAAATAAAAAGTACGAGCAGTGTTGAAAAAATTGATATTGTGTATAAGCCAAATCCTACAGCCATACCAATACCTGCAATTGCCCAAAGTCCAGCAGCTGTAGTTAGTCCCTTGAGGAGGTCATCCTTCGAAAAAATCATACCGGCACCTATAAAGCCAACACCGGTAATAATTCCTGCTGATATACGCATTGGGTCAAAATTAACTTGTCCTAAATACTGAAGATTAATTTGTTCTGAAATGACAACAAAAAGCGCTGATCCGAGTGACACTAGTGCAAACGTTCTCATCCCTGCATTCTTGCCGGCAATAGTTCTTTCCGCACCTATAGCAAGACCCAGTAGTGCCGCAAGTGTAAGTTTAAAAAATGGTACGAGAATTTCTGAGTCCATGCTAATCAATTGTAAATAATGTATACAGTATAGTGCCTGTATCGTCCTTAAGCACTGTGTCTTTCCCCACTGAGAAAACGCCATCGCCGTTTTCCTTGTACAAAGTCGCAAGGTACTTCCCTTTTTTTGTTTGCTTTAATAATGGTATGGTCAGTGTGTTTACCGCTTTACCACTTTCTACAATAACTGCACCGATGATCGTACCAACAGTTTCTTCAGCGGTTATTTCGTGAATGGTTAACCATGCGTCTTCTGGTGTAGTTACGCTTTGTACAAGAACCGAATCCCCTTGCATCTGATTACTTATTACAATAACTGAAGAGTTTTGCATTGAGAGAGGAGCATCAGCTACTTCTTTCGCAGTTACTTCATCAACAAGCTGTGTCGGCATGGCAATTTCTACATTTGTAACAAGACGCGGAGGTGTCTTATGCCATAACTGGTAAGCCATTACTGCAATACAACCAAGTATGAGTCCGAAAAGAAAACCTACGACTGTGCTGTACCGAGAAGCAAACATGTCCTATTTTTTCTTAAGTATATGCAGTGCGTGGTTAAGGTGCGGGCGTGTTACTGACACATGTGAAGCCTCTTCAAGAATTGCCTGTGCACGCTCACCATGAATACCAAGTTTTTTCAAAATTTCCGGCCGGTCACGAATTTCTTTTGCAAGAACAACGCCGTGACTCAATACTGTTTGCTTTTCCGCGTGTGAGAGTAATGTAAGGCAAGTTACAGGATGCACTCCTGCACTTTCGATTAAGTTTTGGATATCCTTGCCCTTTGGGTAGTCCCAGCCAATTGCTGTTACACCTGCGCAAAGTGCATATTGCTCCGCATGTGTGGTAAAACGGGTATTAGTAACTAACCAGCCTACATCTACTTTCTTCGGCTTCGCTGCAACTAAATCATTAAAGCGAGAGTGCACATACAGCATATCTTTGATATCAGTTTTCGTACCAAGAGAGTTATGGAATTTTGCCTCAATTGCAACGCGTGTACCGTTAATAGTTGCGTATACATCTACTTCGTGTGGTACACATGCACCGTTAAGTGTTACATCAGTTTGGACCATAGTTGCACCATGTGCTCGCAATACCTCAGCAATAAATTTTTCAAAAGGAAAACCGCTCGGTCCTAACGCAAGTACGGCTCGCTTAATTGAGTAACGTGCAGCAGTTGCAGGAGAGGCATTTTTGAGCAGTTCATATGATTTTGCATATATTGCCTCTGTGGTTTTCAATGAATCAAAATCTGCATGAATTTCGTCCAAAATTTTTGCACGCATCTCTTCACTGGCACCGATTTTCGTCAAAGATGCAGAAAGCTTAATCGGGTCAAACAATTCCTGTGATCCATCAGCCTTTGTTATAAGTCGTGACATGTTATTTTTGTTGAATTATATCTATCGGAACTCCATTGTATGATGCGCGTATTTGAGGAGCAAGGAGTGGTGCCGATGCCGTAAATGGAATCCTCTGATGCGCATCTGAGCACGGACTTTCAAGTACGCCGTTAAATAGCAGTACTAGTGTTTCATTTTCCACATTACTTTCAGTTTCTACAGCAACTCGCTCACATCCGGGCATTGATTCGATTGAGCCTGTAATCGTGGTGATGCCATTCTTTTGCTCAGTAAAAATATCAATATGTGCTCGCTCATTAGTAGAAAAAATACTACTACCTTGCAAGAATAGATATGCAGTAAGTCCGATAGAGACAAGTGCGACGCAGAGCCATGCAATCGATAAGATTAGTCCAAGTGTTTTATTATCTTCGTTCACAAGGCCATCGTACCTTATTGTCAGTGACTGTCCATAGAGTTACTCAGTAATTTCTGGGCGCATTGATGCAACAATTCCGCCACCAATACAAATTTCGTTATGAAAAAATACGCACGACTGACCTTTTGATACAGTTTGAGGAGTGCTGAGCGTGATTGTGCATGTGTCATCGTGACAACTTGTAACTACCGCCGTTATATATTCTCCATGGTACCGAACCTGAACTGCATATACACTGCCAAGCTCCGGCGTAGTGCGCCAGATACATGAGCGGAGAGTAAGTTCCGACGAAAAAGTTTTTGATAAGTCGCCAACTGTAATTGTGTTCGCCAAAACATCAATCGCAGTAACGTACTGTCGTGACGTATTTGCAGTAGTCAGCATAAAGTTATGTCGCTGCCCTATAGTATAGGTAAATGCACCAGAGTGCTCACCGATACAATTACCCTGTTCATCAATCACATTCCCTTTCTTCGCATTTCCAGCTGTCATTTTTTGCAAGAATGTTTGCATATCCAACATGCCCATAAAACACAAACCTTGACTATCTTTCTTATCGGCGACATGTAAACGTGCTTCGCTTGCAAGTTCCCGCACTTGTGGTTTGGTTAGTTTTCCGATTGGGAAATGAATATATTGCAGTAGTTCCTTTTTAAGTTCCCATAAGAAATAAACTTGATCCTTGTTCCTATCAGGAGATTTGGCTAAATGAAAACCTGCATTATTTTGAATGATCGTTGCATAGTGACCCGTAGCAATACCCGTTGCTCCGTGTTTCTCTGCCCAATCCCACAATGCTCCAAATTTTATAATTCTGTTACAGCTAACATCAGGGTTGGGAGTTTCTCCGTTTTTGTATGCAGAGATGAAAGTATCTACAATGTGCGTTTTATATATCTCAGATAAATCAACCACATGAAATGGAATTCCCAAAGAGGCAGCGAGACGCTTTGCGCTAAGACGGTCTACCTCTTGTGAACAATCAAGAAAATCAGGTTGCCAAACCTTAATAAATGCAGCGAAAACTTCGTACCCCTGCTTCTGAAGCAAGTATGCAGAGACACCACTATCAACACCACCAGATAGTGCTATACAAATCTTACCCTTCGATGCCATAGAAAGTTTTACAAAGCTGGCTTCTGTTGCTCAATAATTACAGATATTCTGTCAGCATTACCTGGCAACGTGTTTCTCCAGAACGGTCTGATAGTTGTCACGGCTCGTTCTATGTTTGTGTAGCGCTTCTGAATTGTGGTAACTTCGTCTCGTGTTGCCCCAGCAAGATCTTTCTTAAGTTGCGCAACATCAATATTCCAAACAAAATGTGGCGTACCATCGACAGAAATTGTCAAATCCTTCTTTGACGTAGCAACTGAAATTGAATTGTCAGGAACTGAGATTTGAAGCGCGTCTATATTTGTAATAGACACATCTTTACTCTCGACATGCGAGCCTGCCTCGGATGCCAATGCATATGCGAGCTTTTTTGTGTCTATGGTGAGTACGGTATATGTCACTTTCTCGGTAACTGTAACTTCAGTATCTGAGGCAACGTCTGGCGCTGATTCAAAAGATGATTTCAGTGTATTTTTAAGTGCGAAGGTACCAGTGGCAAGTGATTCTGGGAGTGCACTGTCTGCTTCGATTTGCTTTTTTAAATCAGTTCGTGCTTGACTCATCGTCGCTTCGTCTGCAGATTTTCTTTCGCCAGTAAAACCGCCAGAAATTGCTGATTTTGACTTAGCAGTGACTTTTGCAAAAAGATCAGAACCCTTTAGACCCGGAAGGGTGAATGATGTGTCTTGAATATTATAGGATTCGCCGCCTTCATCTGCGTACACTGTTACTTCGAGATATCCATACTCAGTTGCAGATCCCTTTTTTGCAGCAGGGACTGTAATAGAGTCTCTAATTCTGTATACCTTACCAGTGGTTGATTCAAAGCGTGTGTTCTTTATCAACTTTTGCTCTGAAGTGTTCTTGTTTTCTATGACAATTTTACCAGATGCCTTTTCAGCAACGGTCACAGATTTAGTTGCAGGAATTTTTGCACTTGCCTCTTTAGTCCAGGTAGCGATTGAATATGGTAAAGGTGATTCTGGGTCAAACGTTGCAATTACTGTTGTCTTAGCAATACCGTCTGCTGATTTTGGAGTTACCGTTACCGTTGCATCTGGAAAAATTACTGGCAGTAACACAACCAAGAGCAAAACGCCAAGACCAAGAATCGATGCCGGAATAAAATATTTACTCAGTGACTTTTTTGCTTGCTTAGGTTCAGCAACCCTCTGTAGAGGCTTTTGCTGAGGTGCTGGGACTGTGCGTTCTGGTCTTTGTGCCTGAGGTCTACTAATGCGCAAGTCTCTAATAGAGCGTCGCTCAGTAGTATTTTGTTGTACGTCATTTGCGGGTATGTTTCTTCCGTCTTTTTCTTGTGGTTCCATTCTAAAAGTATAACAAAATAAAACAACTTACGTAAGTGTGTCTTGCACATCCGAGAATGAAAGGATTGCAAATATTCCATACAAAAGTCGTGCGTCTTGAAGTGGTGAGAATGAAAGTTGTTGATTATCAACAATTACGTGTATCAACGAGCGCGCACCTTCTAGTGACTGCGCATCCTGGAGCACTTCCTGAACTGCTGAGCTCCACTCGCTGTCTTGAACATAATAAATCATATTCGGCAGTTTTGCCGTAGGCTTCATTGCCTTATTAACCTGCTCGGCAAAACTTTTCTGCGCTAACGCGATAGCCTCCTTTAAAGATTCTGAATATGTGGCGTCAGCAGTTGCTGTCGTGTGCAATCTCAGTACTGTTTCGGCTGACTCACGTGAAATATTTGCAATTTTGGCGAGTGCTTCAACAAGTACATAGGTACCAAAATGAATAGTTGTATTTTCTCTCGTACTTCCCCCTGAATAAATAGAGATTTCTGAGTGCATCTTCCCCATACTCACGAAAGCAAACTCATGAGCGGCTACATCTGTTCTCGCGGTAAGCATTCTACCTACAAATTGTGAGTAACCGACAAATTTTGCAGTACGCGCATTAATGGTAAGCGGAGACAGTATTGTTTCAAAAAATGTTCCTCGGACACTGTCCTCAACGATTTTTGCTGATAACGTGTGCGCTACTTTACCAAACGGTTTCTTTGTTGGATACCCATTCAAAAAAATTGTTTGAACATATTCGTGGATAATATGATTCTCAGACTGTAATGATGACGACGTATCTTTGCCTTTTGTGTACGAAGCATGCAGTTCTTCAAGGATTTTATTTGTAATTACTGTTTCCTTATCAAACTTTTTCTCGTATTCGTATATTGCTGTTGTAGAAAATGGTGCATGAATTAAAAATACTATATCGTATGAGTGTAGCGAAAGTTCGGAAACGCATGTCGCAAGAAGCTCATCCGCGGCCCGCTTAAGAGAACGGAGCTGGTTTTCAGGATGTGATGTATCACTGAGTGGGATGCGTCTCGTCGTAATCACTTTTGGTATAGATTTTTTACCAGCAATGGTTTCAGTGACAGCGATACCACAACTGCCTGGAGAAATATCCAGATAGCACGTGTACATCTTCCCGGGTCGGAACAAACTCATTTCATTAGTATACAATGAGTTAAATTAAACTGAGAAGTATCCACGGCTATCTGGGTAAAAGCGCCTGCGAGCGTTTTTTTCTATGAAATGCAATAACGAACCTATGTGTTTCTGCGTTTATAGCAATAAGTTCTGCTTTAAATTTTGACGTAAGTGGTTTTGTGGAAATAACATCTACACCTTTATGAGAAGCGTCCTTTACTACAGAATAGACTTCTATATTTTTTCCTGCCTCTTTTACTGCCTTCTCAGCCGTAGATCGTTGGCCTTCCGCACCGTCAACAAGTATTATTTTTGGCAATGGCCATTCACCATGGCGCAAGCGACGAGTAAGTACTTCGTAAATGTTTCCGAGATCATCATTTTTTTGATTTTTCAAAATAAATTTTCTATATGAACTTTTGTCCGGTATACCATCAAGAAAAACTACCATGGCACCGACTACCTGCGATCCAGATAAATGCGAAATATCATAACTTTCGACTCTGAAATATCCTCCGTCGGAGTACACATGTGTATCTGAATGTAGGAGCGACACGTCTCGTATATGAGTCAGTGCAATAATTTGACGTTGGAGTTCCCGCGCATGCTCAAAATGCTCGTTTTTCGCAGACAATTTCATTGATTGCGTTAAGGTTACGATAAGAGATTTCTTTTTACCACGCAAAAATTCTCGAATGTGCTTAACCTGAGCAGCATACTCGTCACTACTGCATATACCACTACAGACACCTGGACATAAATGAATTTGCGCATTAAAGCATGGCTTCCCTGAGCGTGGCGTGCATGAGTCACGATACGGAAAAATTTTGCGTATTATCTTTAACGCTTCACGTAAGCTTTTCCCTTCAGTATAAGGACCGAATGTTTCAAGAATTTTTTCTGGGTATCCTGGGGCAAATAATATTCTGCCTCTCACGATTATAATGCGAGGAAATTCTTCGTCGGTAATTACTACATAATTATAGCTTTTATTATCTTTTTCGCGGACGTTATATGCAGGTTGATACTGCTTTATGTACTGTGCTTCGAGTATTAGTGCCTCAAGAACCGAATCAGTCTCCTCAAATGCAACCAGTTGTGCATTTTGTACCATTACTACAATACGCTCACCTCGTGTGTCAATAATATCTGACGAGAAGTAACTTTTTACACGTGATCTAAGCGATGTAGCTTTTCCCACATATAATATCTTTTTTCCTTTTTTAAAAAAATAGACCCCGGGCACGTCTGGTATGGGTATTTTTTTAAGATCGGCAAGCTCCATCGTATTAAGTTAAAGAATTTTTTTGAGATAATGACCTGTGTGAGAGCCCTTCGCACGAGCAACTTCCTCTGGGGTACCTTTTGCAACAATATTTCCACCACCACTACCGCCTTCAGGTCCCATATCAATTATGTAATCAGCGCACTTTATTAAATCAAGATTGTGCTCAATGACAACCACTGAATTACCTCGAGCAACGAGTGTCTGAACAATCTCGATGAGTTTTTTGACGTCGTCATAATGCAGACCAACGGTGGGCTCATCAAGAAGATATATTGTCTTTGTTGAATTTGGACGATAGAGTTCTGAGGCAATTTTAACTCGTTGAGCCTCACCGCCAGACAAAGTTGTGGCGCTTTGACCAAGTTCAATATAGCCAAGTCCGACATCTATAAGCGCCTGCAGTCTGTCAGATATCGCTGGTATGTCGTTAAAAAAAGTACATGCTTGTTCAATGGTCATCGAAAGTATTTGGTGAATGTTCTTCTTCTTATATGTCACTTCAAGTGTCTCTTTCATAAAACGCTTGCCGTTACAAATGTCGCAGGTGACATATACGGTTGGAAGAAAGTGCATTTCAACAGCCACAAGCCCATTCCCTTGGCACGCCTCACACCTTCCACCCTTTACGTTAAAGCTAAAACGTCCCGGCTTCCAGCCACGCGCCTTTGCTTCAGCTGTCATGGCGAAAATATCTCGTATGTGATTAAACGTTCCTGTGTATGTTGCTGGATTAGAACGTGGTGTTCGTCCAATTGGTGACTGGTCAAGGAGCACCATTCTTCCTAAGTATTCCGTACCTTCAAATTTTGATACATTGTACAAATGTGGCGTTCTATAGCGCATTTCAAGGCGAGCACGTAAGTTTTGATGAAGAATTTCGTATAAGAAAGTAGACTTTCCCGATCCGGATACCCCAGTAACACAGACTAATCTGCCGAGAGGTATATCAACGTTTACATTTTTGAGATTAAATTTTGTTGCACCTTGAATTATGAGCTTACCTCGCTCGCCCTCACGGCGCTTTTCTGGTACCTCTACTCGCTTCTCATTTCGCAAATATGCAAGCGTCGAAGAGTTCGATGGGTTCTTCTTTGCTGTAAGTAAATCTTCAAGCCAACCAGAAACCACAATTGAGCCACCGTGTACTCCTGCACCTGGGCCAATATCTACAATATAATCAGATGCGAAAATTGTGTCTTCATCGTGCTCAACAACTAAGACGGTGTTTCCTAGGTCGCGGAGGTGTTGGAGAGTTTTTATGAGCTTTTCATTATCGCGCTGGTGTAGTCCAATAGTAGGCTCATCAAGAACATACAGTGCACCAACAAGTCCTGAACCAAGCTGTGATGCCAAACGGATTCTTTGTGCCTCTCCACCTGAAAGAGTATTAGCGCGTCTATCAAGGGTGAGGTACTCAATACCGACATTAAGCATGAATTGTATGCGGCTAGTAATTTCTCTCACAACTACAGTTGAAATTTCTTCTTCCTTTTTTGTAAGGTGTAGCTTTTTGAAGAATGCCTGAGCATCTTCAATTGAAAATGAAGAAACATCAACGATATTCTTTCCGACTCCCGGACCACCCCCCAAGAACACATTCAATGCTTCTGGACGCAGACGTTTACCTGCACATATCTCACATGGCTCAAAATCGAAAAAGTTTGCAGTGCCAAGACCTTTACAATGCGGACATGCCCCATAAGGCGAGTTGAACGAGAACAATCTTGGTTCCACTTCCGGAAATGAGAAGCCATCTCTCGGGCACATAAATTTTGATGAAACCATCTTTTCGGTGTTGTCCGGTTGTACTATTTTAAGCAAGCCATCTCCTTCTGTGAGCGCACGTTCGATTGCCTCATTGAGGCGCTCCTTGCTCCCTTTTGAGTCATCGGTAAATTCTGATATGAAAAATTCGTCAATAACAATATCTATGTTGTGCTTCAAGTTTTTTGAAAGTTCAACACGCTCTCTCAGAGATTTTTGTACGCCATCAATAACTGCACGCTCGTATCCCTTTCCGAGCATATCGTAGAGGAGTTGATAGTACTCACCCTTGCGTCCAATTACGACTGGTGCAGTGATGAGGATTTTTGCTGTACTCACTTTTACACCTAGTATATTCCCTGCTGTATGATTTTTAACAGACTCCTTTACGATGTTCAATATTGTTTCAAGAATTTCTTCATTTGAAAGCTTTTTTATTTCATGGCCACACGTGACACAGTGTGGTTTTCCTACTCGAGCAAAAAGTACTCGAAGATAGTCATATATCTCAGTTATAGTTGCGACTGTAGAGCGTGGATTGTTCGATCGACTTTTCTGGTCAATCGATATTGCGGGAGAAAGACCACGTATTTCATCTACATCTGGTTTTTGCATTTGGCGCAAAAACTGTCTCGCATACGCAGACAGTGACTCAACGTATCTGCGTTGTCCTTCTGCAAAAATTGTATCAAACGCAAGTGATGACTTGCCCGATCCTGAAACACCAGTAAAAACTACCAATTTATTTCTTGGTATCTCGACGCTGATATTCTTTAAATTGTGCGTACGCGCACCCTTTACTACTATTTTTTGGTCTTCTGACATTCTGGCTAGTATACAGGAATCACTGCTTATTTTGTAGTCTCCTTACCGGCCTTAAGCTCCAATTGTCGTATCTCATCGCGAATAAGTGTTGCGGTTTCAAAGTCTAAGTTATCGGCAGCACGTTGCATCTCGCGACGCTTATCCATAAGGACTTTTCGCAATTCCTTTTCGCCATATACCATAGTGTCGAGGTTTGTGAGTTCGGTAACAATTTTCTCTCGCATTTTTTGAATGTCACCCATGATGTCATGGATTTTTTTATTCACTGTTGTTGGGGTAATGTTGTGTTTTTTATTGTACGCAAGTTGTACTTCACGACGTCGGGCAGATTCACCGAGTGCCCTGTCCATTGAACCTGTCATAATATCGGCGTACAAAATGACACGACCTTCAACATTTCGTGCAGCACGTCCCATGGTCTGAATGAGTGATGTCTGTGAGCGAAGAAATCCTTCTTTGTCCGCATCAAGTATGGCGACGAGTTCAACCTCAGGCAAGTCTAGTCCTTCACGAAGTAAGTTAACGCCAACAAGAATATCGAATGATCCCTTTCGGAATTCCGTTAATATTTCAATGCGGTCAAGTGTCTTAATGTCACTGTGAATATACTTAGCTTTGATGTGTTTGTCTGTAAGAAACGTAGTTAAATCTTCTGCCATTTTTTTTGTGAGCACGGTTACCAGTGTACGAGCGCCTCTTTCAGTTACCGCAAGTGCTTCCTGTATAAAATCTTGAACTTGTCCAGCATAGTTTGTCCCAGAAATTACTGGCCGAATGGTTATTATTGGGTCAACAAGGCCTGTAGGTCTTACAATTTGTTCAATAGGTTTGCCGCTATGCTCCAGTTCGTACTCTCCTGGGGTTGCGCTGGTGTAGATTACTTGTCCAACGTTCTTTTCAAATTCAGAAAATGTGAACGGTCTATTGTCGAGAGCGCTCGGCAGTCTAAAACCATGCTCGATAAGTGTTGTTTTACGTGCCTTATCTCCGGCATACATACCACCAATCTGAGATACGGCGACATGTGACTCATCAATGATTGTCAAGAAATCAGGCGCCCCATCTTTTGTATGTGGAAAATACGATAAGAGCGTATATGGTGGTTCACCTGGCTTTCTCCTATCGAAATGCCGTGAATAGTTTTCAATACCTGAACAAAATCCAAACTCCTTAATTAAAGCCATATCTTGCGTAGTTCTGCGCTTCAATCTGTCAGCTTCCAACAGCTTTCCGGCTTTGTTAAATTTTGCAAGCTGTGCCACCTGCTCTTTTTTTATATCAGCAAGCGCAATTTTTCTTACCGATTCCGGAGTGACGTAGTGCTTCGCTGGGAAAATAAATAGTGATTCATGGTTGCCGCGAATCTCTCTTGAAAGTGCATCGAGCTCGGTGATGTGTGACACAACACTTCCTGTGTACTCAATTCTATATAATATACGCTCACCAGCAGGTATAAGTTCGATATTATTTCCAATTGCTCTAAATGTTCCCGGAGTTAAATCAGCATTTGTTCTCTCGAAGTAGAGGCTGATAAGTCGCCTGATTAACTCTGCTCTGCTTTGTGATTCGCCTTTAACAATTTTTATATGTACCTTTTCGTATTCTACAGGTGAACCGAGGCCATATATGCATGATACAGATGCAACAATAATGACATCCTTTCTTGTGAGCAATGCCTGTGTTGCTGCGTGTCGAAGTCGCTCAATATCTTGGTTTATCATCGCTTCTTTTTCGATATACGTATCTGAGGTCGGCACGTATGCTTCTGGTTGATAGTAATCATAGTACGACACAAAATAGTGCACCGCATTATTTGGGAAAAATGTTCTGTACTCTGCGGCAAGTTGTGCAGCGAGCGTTTTGTTGTGCGCGATTACCAGTGTTGGCTTGTCAATTTGCGCAATCACATTTGCTGCAGTAAATGTTTTTCCTGAACCGGTGACACCAAGAAGTGTCTGATGACGCTCACCGTTTCGTATGCCAGTGACAAGTGCCTCAATCGCTTTTGGCTGATCGCCAGACGGTGTATAGTCTGTGACAAGATTAAAGTTTGACATCTCCGCATTCTACACTGCCGACACTAATTTAACTACGACTCAAAATTATTCAACTTTAAGTAGCTCAACATCGAATATAAGTGTTGAATTTGGTGGAATTGACGCAACTGTATCCGCACCGTAGCCAAGCTCCGGAGGTATCGTTAATTTCCTCTTACCTCCAACTTTCATCCCCGGTATACCAAGTTCCCAGCCTTGAATGACTGTCCCTTTTCCGAGGTCAAATACTTCTGGGATACCTCGCTGTACTGAACTATCAAACACAGTCCCGTCTGCAAGCTTTCCAGTATAGTGTACAGTAATTCGCTTGCCTGCACTTGCTTCTGCACCAGTTCCTACCTGAGTGTCTATAGTATTGAGCTTTGACGTTTCAACGCGTGGCGCAGGAGAGGCGTCGTTAACTTGTTGTTGTGGCGCGCGTGATGTATTTACATACCATGCGAGACTAAAGAGTAAACATGAGAAGAGTAATACGACAAGAATTGTTGCTTTTTCGCTCATGAACGTAGTATATCCTCGGGTGACATAAAATCAAATGCCTCTGCACTGTGTACTACGCTTATGGGCGAACCGTCTCGAAGATTTTCTGCGCAATTACTTCGCGGCTCCTCATCACGCCGTCAGGTGTTGTGCAAGCGACAGTATGCCACTTGTACTTTTTTGCAACAAAGTGCGCCGTTCTGCGTGCGTCTTGTAGATGACGCACGTCTTTCTCGTGTATGTCATGTGTTCCGCTTTTCAAATACGCACGAGTTTCCTTTGTGCCAACCATTTTTTGACTCGTTGACACGGGTATGTCGAGAAATATTACTGTATCAGGTCGTGGTATAGCCAAGATTTCATATTCTAGAATATCCAGCCATTTCAAAAACGCCGAGCGCTTTGTCGTATTGCGTATTTTCCCTGCTTGATGCATTTGATTTGCGGTCGTGTAACGATTGGAGACAATTGTCCCACCGGACTTTAAATGCGCCTTCATTTCCGCTGATGCAGAAAATCTATCAACTGCATAAAGTAACGACGCCTGGTATGGCGTGACATCTTTAGCTGTACCGAACGCACCATTCAGATACTGTTCTACAAGCGCAGCAGACGGCTTACCGTACTGTGGAAAATCTACCACAAGCACATGTTCACCTGTTGCGCGCAACGCCTCAACAAGTAATTGAGTTTGAGTACCCTTACCACTCCCATCAAGACCTTCAATAACAATAAATTTTGGCCGTATTTTTCTTCCTTTTTTCATGAGACTTTAGATCATTACATCAGGTATGGGGAACGCTGATGCCAAGTCACGCACCTCTTGGTGCAATTTTCTATGTAGTGTTACATCCGTTGGATTCTTTAGTGCGCTTAACATAATTTCTGCAACGTGAATACACTCCTTTTCTGCAAAACCACGCGTTGTTATAGCTGGTGTACCGAAGCGTATGCCAGAAGGTTTAAGTGCGGTACCAGAGTCATCCGCGACCATATTTTTATTGAGCGTAATGCCAACAGTATCAAGTAATGTCTCTGCAGTATGACCATCAATAGTAAGTGCACGAAGGTCTGCAAGGACTAGGTGATTATCTGTCCCGCCACCCATGAGCCGCACGCCTCCATCTTGAAAGACCTTTGCCATTGCCTGTGCATTTTTAATGACCTGATGCGCGTACACTTCAAATTTTGGAGAAAGCGCTTCACCAAAACATACAGCTTTCGCTGCTACGGCATTCATCAATGGCCCTCCTTGGAGTCCTGGGAAGATTGATTTATCAACCTTCTTGGCGATTGCTTCATTATTTGTCAAAATCATTCCACCGCGTGGCCCGCGAAGTGTTTTATGCGTAGTGGAAGTAATAATATCAAAACCGTAATCAAATGGGTTCTTGTGCGCCTTTCCTGCAATGAGACCTGCAACGTGAGCCGCGTCCATCATTGTTAGTGCGCCCACTTCTTTTGCAATTTCGGCAAATTTAGCGTAATCAAGCTCACGACTATACGCTGAAAAACCTGCAAGTAAGAGTTTCGGCTTATGCTCTATTGCAAGTCGTCGTATTTCGTCAAAATCGAATTCTCCAGTGTCTGGATTCTTCATTTTGTAGCCAATAAACTTAAAGACCTTTGCAACGTGTGTGAGTGGGTGCCCATGGGTAAGGTGCCCACCGTGTGAAAGATCTAAGCCGAGAATAGTGTCACCTGGTTCGAGAAGCGCAAAGTAGAGTGCGACGTTTGCTGGCGCACCTGCGTGTGGTTGTACGTTTGCATACCCGCAATTGAAAAGCTTCTTTACTCTGTCTCTGGCAACATTTTCAACGATATCCGTAAAATGTTGTCCACCATAGTATCGCTTTCCAGGGTACCCTTCAGAGTATTTATTTGTAAATATTGATGAGTTTGCTTCACGAACAGCACGTGATACGTAGTTTTCTGATGGTATAAGTTCTAGACCAAATTTTTGCCTCTCTTCCTCGCCAAGGAGTGCTGCGTAGACCTCTGGATCCTGTTTTTCTATGAATGGGTATTCTGAAGTGTTCATGTTGTGTATTTATTTCAAATAAATGAATAACGGGACGAGGAATTACATTAGCTCATGTGAGTACTATACTCCTCGATACATGTGTCAACAAGCTGATATGGGGATGAGCTTATTTAGACTGATTTTTTGACAAGATGACAAGGTTTTCAAATAAGGAAACTACCGTAAGTGGGCCAATTCCACCTGGGACAGCGGCTACATGTGACGCAATAGTCAGACAGTCAGGGTCTAAATCACCTGCTGTACCTCCCTCCCTCTCTGATGTGCCCGCGTCGAGCAGTATTACTCCTTCAGATATATCAGCAGCTTTTAAAGAATTTGGCACTCCGATACCAGAAATTATAACTTGAGCACTCTTAAGTATCCGCAGACGTTCCTCTGGATCAGTGTTCTTTCTCACAATCTCAACATGCGCACCAAGACGAGTAAAAAGAACATCGCACGGCATTCCAACAAGTTTACCGTATCCTATAACTGCCATTTTTGAACCAGATATGGTAAATCCGATATCAGTTAATGCCTTGAGTGCAGCACTCGCAACAGGAGGTGTACACGGGAGCTCGTTTTTTTCAAAAAGTGCATATGCGCCTTCTGTAAGCACATCGACGTCATGTGTTGAAGGAATAGTATTAAGCACTCGCTCTCTATCTATATGTGCGGGAAGTGGCAACTGTACAATGATGCCGTCTGTGTTCTTAAATTCTGTATATAAGTCCTCAATGAGTTGTTTTTCTGTAATTGTTTCTGGTTTTCTAACAACGCTAGCGAGTATCCCAATTTTTTCAGCGGCCCTAACTTTCGCACCAACGTAGGTTTCAATGACGGGATTGTCGCCAACAACGACGATGGTTAGTTTTATCTGTGGACTATCTTTTAGTTTTTCTTTCAGTTCTAGTCTGCACTTCTTAGCTATAGCTCTTCCGTCAATTATGTGCGACACCATGCACTCAGTATTGCATACAAGTGTCTATAAAAAAAGAACTTGAAGACGGGACGCAAAACTTTCCATCTTCAAGTCCTACGCTACGCAACACGCAACGCTACCATACAAGGTGTGCTCGTAATCTCATGCCCCTGAGGACAGTATTGATGAGGAGTGCTTGCTGGAGATAGATAATTACCACAATATATACAGTACGTCAATATTTTGATATTTGGTTTTCAGTGTACTATACAGATATGTCATTGCTATACAGTAAAAAAACAAGAAACGTTATCAAATGGGTATGGGGCGCAATAAGTGTGTTAATTATCTTTAGTATGATTCTCTGGGCGACTCCAGGACTCTTTTTCTAAAAAATGCCCTTCGGGGCATTTTTAATCACTGCGCAATACTTTTATAAATACATCATGTGGAATATCCATTGACGCATGCTCACCTCTTCGCGCCTTACCCTTTTTCTGTTTCTCAAGTAGTTTCATTTTTCGCGTCACGTCGCCACCGTACAAATATCCAGTAACATCTTTTCTCATCGCAGATATTCTACTAGATGCAATAATTTTACCATCTGCACGAGCTTGAATTTTAACAACGAAAAGCTGTTGTGGAAGAAGGTCCTTTAGTTTGTCCACCATACTTTCAGCTTCTTCGTGCAATCGCTTCTTTGCGATGATTCGAGTAAAGGCAGCAACAGGTTCTTCTGCTACCAAGATATCCATGCGCACCACATCTGCGTCTTTTGTGCCACTTACATCGTATGCCAAAGAAGCGAAGCCAGACGAAACGTTCTTAAGTGAATCAAAGAAATTTCTCATGAGCTCTCTCAGAGGCATTTCTACCGTGAGCGCAATTCGTCCATCTGGAAGCGTCTCTGTACTTGTAGTTTCACCTTCATGTGAAAACAAAATTTGTAGTATGCCACTCAGATATTCCACAGGAGTAAAGATGTGTAATGTTGACCAGCGTTCACGTACTTTCACCACCGATCCATCGTCTGGGAATTGCGTCGGATTATACATTTTAAAGGTAACTCCAGTACGTGTAGTAACTTCATATTCAACGGTAGGCAGCGTAACCACCAGTTCTAAATTAAATTCTCGACGCAATCGTTCAACAATTATTTCCATGTGGAGCATTCCTAGAAAGCCACATCTAAAACCTCTGCCCATTACTCCTGAAGATTCCTCTTCGAAAGTAAGTGATGAGTCAGAAAGTCTGAGGCGCTGAAGTGCAAAGCGGAGTAGCGTAAGGTTATCCTGATCTTCAGGATATACAGAGGCCCAAATGACCGGAGACGGTGGTCTGTACCCAGGTAGTGCCTCAGTACGTGACTTAGCAAGCTTTAAGGTATCACCCACGAGCACCTTACCTGCTTCTTTGATTCCAGTAACGATGTATCCAATCTCACCTGACGAGAGCTCGCCCACCGCTGTTTCTTTCGGCGCAAAGACACCAACTTCAATAGCAATAAATTCAGCCCCAGATGCGACGAATGTGACTTTGTCACCCTTTTGCAATTTACCACCGAAAAGTCGCACGTGCGCTGCGATACCTCGGTGCTCAGAAAATTGATAATCAAAAATAAGTGCTCTCGTCTCATTCCCTAAAGACACAGGCGGTGGCACCTTTGCCACAACTCCGTTCAAGAGATCTGCCACACCTTCACCAGTTCTTCCAGAAGTTAAGTAGATGTCTTCCTCGTTACATTCAAGAAGTAATGCTACCTCACTGCGGACATCATCTACTCGAGCTGCTGGGGCATCAATTTTTGATAAGACAGGTATGATAATTTTTCCAAGCTCTTTTGCAGTTGAGAGCGTTGACAATGTTTGCGCCTCCACGCCCTGAGTTGCATCAACGAGCAGCACAACGCCTTCAACAGCGGTAAGGGCTCGAGAGACTTCGTAAGCAAAGTCGACGTGTCCCGGAGTATCAATAAGGTTGATTTGATATTCTGTGCCAGCATGCATCCACTTCATCTTAACCGGCTGCATTTTTATCGTGATACCTCGTTCACGCTCAAGGTCCATACTGTCAAGAATTTGATCCTGCATCTTTCTCTTCTCGATAGTACCTGTTACCTCCAACATTCTGTCTGCAAGCGTAGATTTGCCATGGTCAATATGAGCAATGATTGAAAAGTTTCGAATGTTGTTCATGAAATTGTGATGAGTGAGGTACGGGCGCGACAATGGCAGAGTTATACCATTTGTGGCTCATCAGCACCAGAAACAGGCACCTTCCAAAGCATTTTTGAGTGCAAGGCACGATATACCTCACGTACTTCAACGTTTCCAATAAGATATAGTACACTTGCCGCAAAAACGGTACCGACGGTTCCCGCAATGACCGTTTGCGCAAGCACACCCCAAAATACATCCATCGATATATACGGCGCTATGACCTGCAAAGTTCCGTATGAGCCTGCGCCTGCCATAACAGCACCCACGAAACCTTCACGAAGTGCACGCATGATTTCTTTTCTGACAGACCCCATGAGGTATGAGAATGCCATAACGAGTACGGTTGCACCAAGAATTGACGCTATACTAAAGCCGAGAGCAAGCATGGCGATGCTTGCATTGTCTGTATCTGAAAGTCTGAGTATTGAATGCACAAAATGATGCGTTAAACCTCCTGTGTTTGAATACACATGTGACAAAAGGTACCCGATAAGAAATGCTGAAAATGCGGTACACGCACTTACGGTCAGTGGAATAAGCGTTTTCTCAGCTGCATAGTATCCGCGTACAAACAAAAGAATAAGTCCTTGTGCAGCTAGTGAGAGTACAAACATTGCAAAAACCGCAGCTGCTACACGAGTATCAGACCAAGAAAATGCCCCTGAGCCGAGTATGAGGCGCACGATGTGTGCACGCAATATGATACAGAGCGCAGTAATCGGAAGTGACCAAAATAATATGTGCCGTGCCGCCGCAGTCATAAGAGAAATATACTTCTGCATATTTTGCTCTTTGTACAGAACAGAAAGTGTCGGGAAAGCTGCAACAGAGTAGCTTGCACCAACAATAGACAGTGGTGCGGATTGAAGATTGAACGCAAACATAAAGAGTGTAATGGCACCTACTTCAACGGTGCTTGCATATGCAGTCATGGCAAGTAAGGCAGCATGTCCGCAAGCAAGAGAAATTGTTCTCGGCACCGAAGTGAACGCGATGTGTACAATTTCACTTACAGAAACAAATGACAACTTTTTTGAAAGTCCGTGTGCATAGAAAAATGGTGCCTGAATAAGAAAATGCAAAAGTGCACCAAGGAGCACTCCGTATCCAAGACCAACCGTTCCGAAAATTGGATAAAAAATTATTCCGCCCAGAATGACACCAATACTGTATAGGATTGGTGCGAATGCAAAGAGTGTATAGCGTCCGTAAAATTGAACAACGCTTGATGCAACGTTGGAAAGACCTAAAAGAATCGGTTGTAGAAGCAATATTCTTGTCAGGAGAACTAATTCATCGCCCCCTCCTCGCTCAAAAAGACTTGGGTACAAAAAAGTCAAAATAGCTGGTGCACAAAACATCAGCACAGCTGATGAAAGTACTAGAAAAGAGCCGAAAGTGATAGTAACTGTTTGTATAAGTGAAATTTCATTTTTATTTTTTTTCGCTTCGGCAAGTGCAGGTATTAATACAAACGCAGACATCAAAGAGCCAATCGATATGAAGAGCATGTCAGGAATACGAAACGCCGCGTAGTAGATATCAAGCGTAAGTCCAGCGCCAAATATATGCGCAAATAGTCGGTCTCTCACTAGTGCAAGAAGTGTTGATGCAAACGTAAGTACTCCAATCATGTACGCAGTTTCATGGAGACCTTTGACCTCCCTGCTCAGTATCTGTATGACGTTTGTTATCATGAATAAGTGCTTAGAGCGAAGGCATTATCGCCTTAATTCTGCAGACTGTCTAGAAAGTTCACGCACAACACAACTTTTGAAAACAAAAATACTCCCGAAGGAGTATTTTTGTGCTTGTAAGCCGAATTTTGTTATATCAACGAAATGTCGATATATGACAATTATATATCTGGGATGCAGATTACTCAGCACCTCAAGCGGCTCTCCATACATTATGAAAACATACTGTAGGCACGGCCTTGCACGTAGGTACGGATTTTGCCGTTGCACTCGTACATTACTGCACGATTATCCCCTCGGTAACTTACGTTTCCATGGGGTGCCGTGTCTTTCGACGTGGCCGTCACTGTTCGCACCGCTATTTTTACAAATGATGGGCGTTACCCACTACCCTGCTCCTTGTATTACTTACGTAACACAAGGACGTGTTCGGACTTTCCTCCCAATACTTTCGTACGGGCAATTGTCCAGCGCATGCATTTTTGCAATATAATTCTATTTTGTCAAGTTATCCTCTGCCCAGTGAGTATGAAAAGTCCCCTGTCTATCTATTCTCTCATAGGTATGTGCACCGAAGTAATCGCGCTGTGCCTGTATAATGTTTGCAGGAAGACGTGCCGTTGTGTATCCGTCAAAGTACGAAAGCGCGCTTGAAAAAGTAGGGAGGGAAATTTTATGTTGAATACCAAGGCAGATAACAGACCGCCACGCAGAATCATTGCGTATAAGTATGCTTTTAAAATAGCTTCCCATGATAAGGTTTGGCAAATCTGGATCATTGCGAAACTCATCAGCAATAGTGTCTAGAAACTGAGCGCGAATGATACAACCTGCACGCCAGATGAGAGCAATCCGCTCAAAATTAAGTCCCCAAGAGTATTCTTGATTTGCTGCCCGGAGTAATTGAAACCCTTGTGCGTACGAGCATATTTTTGAACATAGCAGAGCGTCCTTGATGGCGGCAAGCATTGCATGTGTGTCACCTTGCCATTCCAAAGATTCTGATTTCTTATACTCTTGCTCTGCCAAGATACGTTCACTCTTAAGTGCGCTTAGGCAACGCGCGAATACGGATTCAGCAATAGTTGGTGTAGCTACACCTAAATCAAGCGCGATTTGTGCGGTGAGCTTCCCAGTACCTTTTTGAGACGCAGAGTCTTGTATGACATCAACCAATGGCATTCCCGTTTCTGTATCTACCTTGCGCAAAATATCCGCAGTGATTTCAATGAGATAACTTTGCAGTTCCCCAGCATTCCATTCAGAAAATACATCGGCTATCTGCAGTGGTGACAATCCAAGTACTGTGCGCATGAGCGCGTAACTTTCTGCAATCATCTGCATATCACCATACTCAATGCCATTGTGTACCATTTTAACAAAGTGCCCAGCACCTCCTTGTCCCATCCATGCACAGCATGGTGTACCGTCCGGTGCTTTTGCTGAAATTTTCTCAAAAAGCTCTTTAACAAAAGGCCATGCATTACTATCGCCACCGGGCATCATTGCTGGGCCCCACAATGCACCCTCTTCTCCACCGCTCACGCCAGACCCAATGAAATGTATGCCTTTGCTTGAAAAGGCACGTACTCTACGTTCAGTATTTATGAATGACTCATTTCCTGCATCAATCAGTATATCCCCTGGGCTCAGGGATGATTCAATGCTAGATAACACAGTGTCAACAGTGTCACCAGCCTTAACTAAGAGTAAAATTTTTCTCGGCTTCTCTAAGGATTCAAGAAATTCGGTTGCTGATGTTGTAGCAATTGCCTTTGCATCCGCAGATTTAGTTAGAAATGATTGAACTTTTTTTTCATCTATGTCGAGCCCTGTAACCGAATACCCATTGCGAACAATGTTTCGAGCGAGATTTTCACCCATAACTCCGAGTCCAATGATGCCTATATATGATTTCATACTACACGATGTTCGATTCAGGAGCGTACGTAAGGAGTGGTACTACATTTCTTAACCATCCTTCAATATATGGATCTGTAAATTTCCACATTGCCTCAACTTCCCGCTCGCTAATTGAGTATTGAGTGGTGCCGTTAAACACTTCATGCAGTATTGTCGAGTACTCACCAACATATTGGACTTGCGCAACGTCGGTAGCAAAACCTACGTGCGTTGTTGAGTCTGTAAACGTAATGACCGTGCGCACTTTTGGGTAACTTTCAAAATAAATAGATTGTATGTTTTTCTCGTTCTTTCCAAATGTAACCAGAACACCTTTTTTATACTCAGCGAGTCGTTTACCACCTGAATAAGTAACCGGTACGCCACTCCACCGCTGACCTCTCAGTTGTGATGTAATCTTAAATGCAGTTTCTGTCTGCGAATCTTTCAGTACTCCTGCTATGGCTGTGTACCCTTCATGCTGTGCCCTCAAGGAGTTACGAATCGACTCGTCTGTCGCAAGTAGTGCTGTTTCTAAAAATTCTGCCCGAGCTTCACTCTCGCTCAGTGCCGAATCAAGTTTTGGTTTCTCTGCACAGATAGAGGTGAGCATGTGCAAACAGTGATTCTGTCCTACATCTCGAAATGCGCCGACAGCATCATAAAAGCTACCACGATTATCAACGCCCATTTTTTCTGAGAAGAATACCTCAATAGAGTTTACATGCTTATTATTAAACAAATCTTCGTACAAAGCCTCCTTAAATCTAAATACAGGTACGTGTTTAATAAACGGTTTTGCTAAATAATGCTCGATTCTATATATCTGTGGCTCTTTAAAGTACGCAGTAAGCTCTGCATGCAATTTCTGTGCAGATTCGAGATTTGAGCCGAGTGGTTTTTCAATACAGACAGTGAATTGCGACTGAGGGCGTTTGCAGATACTTGTATGTGCCGTAATGCCCAGTGCGATTGGCGTGTATAGTTCTGCGGAGACAGAGAGGTAGGCGACGACGATGTCATCAGCGCCTATCAGATGCTTGTTGAGTTCATCTTCGACTCTTGCATATAAACTTTCGTCCTGAACAGAACCTTGTATGTACGTGAAATAATTTAAGAAATCTTCCGACGGTGTTTCATTCAATATTTTCTCGACGTGAGAAGTTATGAAATCCTTATAGGATTCGTTCGTGTGCTGCGTTCTTCCAATTGCCAGAATGGAGATGTTTTTGGGAAGAGATTGCGATTGATATAAATGGTACAGGGCCGGCAAAACCTTTCTTTGTGAAAGGTCGCCAGTGGAACCGAAAAGTACAAAAAATGTTTTTTTAGGTACTGTTGTTTCCATGAGATTGGAACAGTATAGCAAATATATACGCGTATCAAAATAGATGATACGTTCCCAAACGTATGCACCGCAACATCTAGAAACCGCCACTTAGTGCCCTCGGCAGGAATCGAACCTTACAGGTTCAGTACAGGTTTCCCATTTATTTGCGCAGAGCGCTCATAAATATAGAAAACCTTTTCGATTTCTGCACGAAAGACACGAAGGTGTCTTCCTCTCGGTGCCCTCGGCAGGAATCGAACCCACATCAAACCCTTAGGACGGGCACGTTCTATCCATTGAACTACGGGGGCGCAGCGTAATAATTACGCTTGTATCATTGCATGCAAACGAGCCTCATCGAAGCCAATTATCATTTGGTCATCAATCATGATTACTGGCACGCCCATCTGTCCGCTTTTTTGAACCATCTCACGTGCTTTCTCTCTATCCGCAGCAACATTAATTTCTGTGTATTCAATACTGTTAGCCTTAAAAAAATCTTTTGCTAAGTTGCAATAGTGGCATGACGGTGTCGAATAAATGGTGACTTTTTTCTGCATGTCAAATCTTAAATAGTAATAAAGATAGTATACACCGGTGTCAGTGTTAATCCATGTGGATAAAACGCTTGATGGACTTGCCCATCTGTGACATGAAACCATGTGGCTCTTCCTCCGGCACTTCATTGATACCTTTTGGTTCAACGATGATAATCATTTTTTCTCCAGGTCTACCTAAGTCAAACTTTCTCCTCGCTTCTATCTCCTGTCCTTTTTCAGTACTCAGGTGGTCAATCTGATTTTTCAATTCATTACGACGCTCCTTGAGGATATGTAAATCACGTTCAGAATTTTGAAGTTGTTCGGCTACCTGTCTATTTTTTTTATACAAAGAAAAAGTACCTTGCGTTACAACGATACAGAATGTGGCAAGTAATAATAGCGCTGGTAGTGAAAAAATTCTCCTATATACCAGTTGAAGCAATTTTTTATCCATATATCTATCTGAGTATACCAAATAAAGTACCGTGTACATAAAATGGGGCCTCCCGCCCCATCGTACGCTTTATAGTTAAAGTTGATTAGTCACACATTGGGCAACTTTTGCCACAAGTACACTTCAAGCTCATAGCTCCTGCGCCATTACCTGCAATAAGAAGTAGACCACCGATGATTGCAATGTTTTTCATTGCCATCAAAAACTGCACTTGATCACCCCAAGTACTTGGAGAGTGTACAAACACTACTGTTAGGAATGTAAAGAGCGCAAGTGCAAGTGCACCCCACTTTGCTTTAAAGCCTGTAAGTACAGACAACCCACCCCCTACTTTAATAAGTATTACCAATACTGCCACAAGTGCTGGCATTGGAAAACCAAGACCTCCAATCATTCCTGAAATTCCAGAAAATGTTTCTGCTTGTATAAAGCTGAGACCTCCGATAATAAATATTGCTGATAGACACACTCTTGCTAATACCTGTACGTAACCTGAATATGCACCAAAATTCATATACTTTCTTGTTATTACTAATAGTAAAAGTATACATCCACGAAACAATAAAGAAAGCGTGAATAACTACTGAAGTCTCTCGTATACGTACTTCCAGAGCTCTGCTGCAACGTTAATTTTTTTACCAGAAAATGGAAAGTGATGAACGTCAATATACGGAAGTGTATTTGCTTCAATAATGCCTTCACGATGACCAGGAACGTACGGCTGGGTTACATCTATAAAGAGTGCATCAAGTCCAACGACCGGTAAGCGTAGTACCTGAGCACAGCGTTCAATCTCCTGGATTACTGTGGGGTTTACAAGGTCGGTTACATCTTCAGTAATTGTGCCATTTAATCTACTGTTTTTATCTCCAACAATACAGCGCTCACCAGCTTTTGGTATAAAATTTTTATTCAGACCGTGCTTTTCTAAAAAAATTTCGTGTGCCTTGGTAAACGGGATGTGACGAAATATTTTTGAATTGCGTAGCGGATGTTCATTTTCACGCTTTATGAGCTCAGCAATTGTTGATTCCCCATCACCAGTAACGTACGGATATTCACGCAGTGCGCATCCGATAAATTTTCCTCCCACGCACGTAAATCGATACACCTGTCCAGAAAGCTCTTCTTGCACCACAACACGCGTGCTTATTTTTTTTACAATCCAAAATGCTCTTTTAAGTGCAACGCTATCCTGTATGTGCAATACCGTGTGTCGTCCACGAGTACCAATTTGAGGTTTCGCAATGAGTGGAAACCGTAGCTTTTCTAGACATCCTGCGAGCTCAGATTCATGGCGTACCGAAACACTGGCTCCGGCTGGAATCTTGTTATCACAAAGCAATTTAGAAAGTTGATATTTGTCATCAGCATCAATTGGGCACACGCTTCCTAAAAGCTCCGAAGGTAAAACACTAAATTGTATATATGTGTTAGGTTCATTGTATTTGCAAGAAAAGAACGTGTAGGGCTTACCTAAAAATGTAACGAGAAGGAGTGTAATGTGTGCCACTTCAGCACCTTCGAACAGTGCCAAGCATCTACTGTCACTAATCTTCTCCCCGTTTTCATGAATTGTTACTATTCGAGCCTTTGCTAGTAGTTTGTAGAACTTTAAACTTTTCATCGTGCGCGCGGGTTTTACTTGTAGAGGTCCAGCACCAGATGCTTGTGAAGCAAAACATTCTTCAACGTAGGATATTAGTTTTTCTATTGGATGTATGACTCGTACTTCACCGCAATCCGCACAGGGACGAACTTTTAGAAAGCGCATATTCATACTAGTCATTCTTCCACAGGTCCCATACATTTTTTGCAACACGTGATGGTACTCCAAAAAGAGGTAGGTAATGAAGGTCAATAAACGGAAGACTGTTTGCTTCGATAATCCCCCATCGCTGAGTATCTGGGTCTTGCTCCGGGTGCTCAATGATGAGGTCAAAACCTACCACGGGAACAGCCAATAGTAGTGCTGCCCTTTCAATAGCGGTACGAAGCTTAGGGTGTATAGCATCCGGCATTTCGCGTGTTTCTCCACCGTATAGTCTTCCGGTTCGCTGAGTAATTGGTACCACCACACCACACGCCGGCACTGATTCAGAGGTGTAGCCTTGTCTCTGCAAATACGCAATGTATTCATCAGTGAATATAATCTCTCCTACGCGTGGCGCACGTGTTTCGTTAGTTTTACGAACTAATGCAGCGATTGTGGAACTACCATCACCAATCACATGAGGTGGATCTGCCTTAAGAAAGCCGGCGAGCTTCCCACCCACTACCGTAGCTCTGCAAACTGAGCCGTACAAATGCTCTTCAAGTACAACGTATCTGCATAATTGTTGCGCCGTGGTAAATGCACTACATGCCTCCTCAATTGTACGTATATATGTTGTAGTGTGTCGTCCACGAGAACCAATGCGAGGTTTTACTATACATGGCGGGTGCAATTCCTGCATGGCAGGCGCAACGTCTTTTACATGCGTCAGTGACTTGCTGTGTGGTGTTGGAATTCCTGAAGCTTGCAGTAGCAGAGAGAGAAGATGCTTATCGTCGAACCATTGGTACCCATCTTGATTCAACTCTGGCGGAATGGGCAAACTTTCAAAATGAAACCATCTGTTCCGTAATTTTGCTCTGTATACATCAATTGGTTTTTTAAATACATACACTTGCTCCATGGTAATCCCGCGGTCTCGTGCTTCTTCCCAAATTACTTGTGAACGATACGAGTTAGCGCGAGTTACATCCGTACCGTATCGTACGATGCCAAGAAGCGACGCAAGGAAGTAGTGAACTCTGTCCCAATATAGTGCTGAGTATCGCTGTACTAGTCCAATATTTTTTAAGCGAGGATGTGCACATACATTAAACCAGATCTGACCAATCCAAATATTAATCGTTTGTGAAATATACGAAAGTCTATGATTTACAGGACTGTTAGCACATGCGACACAGTCACCATATGACTCCTTATATTCTACGGTACTCATAGCGAGAGTAGTATAGCAAAAAAACCCCGAAGGGTTTTGTTGACTAGTGTCCGCCGAGTGCCATAAGAATAAGTATTACTCAGTAATGTACCCACTATAGCACACAAAGCTTTTTCAGGTTTTGTAGGACCCGTACCTGTGGATTAAAGACCTACGATGACACTTGCAGACTGTGCATCTGTAGGAAGTAGTATTTCCGGTGCCTTTGTAGTAACGATTACAAGCAATAATGCTGCGAAACCTGATATTGCTAGAGAGCCAAAAACAACTTCTTTATGTGGTACTTTCATCCCCGCTATAGATGTGGCGACAAACAGGAGCATCGTTAAAATAAGTATGGCCTCTAGAACAAGAGTCATAATGTGTCGTGGTGACGATATGATTTGTTCAATGAGAGAAGGCGCAACGGGTGTTGCAGTGACGAGTGCGATTAGCTTCTTTCTGTGTTCATCCTTAATCGCACGTTCCTCCGCTTGTGATTTTTCTAAACTTGCAAGCAGTAATGCATCGTCATGCTTCTTTATTTGCATATCCTTCACGATAGGTACACCCTGTATGTTCTTTGTGGTACTCACGACTACTGGCTCAGCTACCTTCTTCGCTACAACTGGCTTTTTAACTACTGGTGCCTGAGTTACTTGTTTTTGTTGTTGCACTGGCGCAACTTTCTTTACAACTGGCTGTTGTGCCGAGGTTTGTACAACCTTTGGTTGCGGTGCTTGTGGCGCAGTAACTTCTGAGGCCTCTGCAACAACTGATGGTGTCACTGCACGTGCAAGTGCTGACGCAGGACTTGTTTTTGGTGTGGTAAATAACTGCACGACAAAAGTAGTGTCTGCACCATTTAGTTTACCTCTCGCTATGCCTATCCCCATTTTTGTATACTGAGGCTTTATCAAGTTTGCGTGATGCGTCGGAGATGCAATCCATGCGTTTACAACATCTGTTGATTCATCAAAGTTTGCTGCGAGGTTTTCTCCAGCATATACATACTGATATCCTGACAAATCAAGCCAATACCACGGTGTCTTTCCATCTGGACTTACGTGCGCAAAATAGCTTTTTGCAGCCATATCATCGGCTTTATATTGAGCAGCAAGGTTGAGCTCGTTATCCATTTCAACCATGGAAAGATTATTCTTAGAACGCTCAAGATTAGTTTCGTACACAAGAACTGTAGGTAAGATTGCCGCGAGGAATGAGTTTTTACTTAGGACCAATTTTAAATCAACAAGATATAACGTAAAAGATAGAGAAAGAAACAATATCACTAAAGTAACCGATGTACCGCTAAAATATCCAGGTTTATGCTCATTACCTGCATGAGGAACAAAGAAGTGTTTAAGGTTTTCAAACATATAACTATTATACACTAAAAACTGAAAAAGTCAACAAGCATAGGCTCATAGAGCTATAGTAGCCCTCATATAGCAAAAAGGACAGGAAGCTTATGCACCCTGCCCTATTTACTTTAAAACCTTAAGAGATTAAAGTCCGGCGTTCAATTTTGCACGTGTGAGTGGCCCTACATATCCTGTTGCAGGAACTCCCTGCGCAGATTGGTATTGCATTACAGCTGCAAAAGTCATTCCTCCAAAAACTCCAGTCGGTGCAGTAAGTTTAAGGTATCCAGCACTGATGAGTACTTTCTGAAGTTCTGAAACGTCTGGTGAGATTCTTGAACCGATACGCATATTCTTCTCGAACTTAAATGCTGATGCACCAGCAACAATTCCTCGTGAATTTCCTCCTTGAGCAAGTACGGTTGGCGCAGTTGGTACACCAGTTGTATTTACCGCAAATGGATTTGTGCTTGATGGAATACTTGCACTGCTTGAAGATCCCCCAAATGAAGTACCACCTATGTAGCCACTACCATTTCCACCACCACCGTACACTGGTCCGTTTGAGGCAGACTCAATATCTGCTGTAGTAAGAGCTGTTACGTTAGGTGTGTAGTTGCCCGCATCAGCACCAACAAGTGTTATACCAGCAACTGTTACAGTCTTCCCAGTACCAGCTGCAGCAGTGTCAAAGTTCGCTCCTGTATAATTCACCGTGAAGATATCGCCTACAACTCTGTCGTCTGTAAGCGCTACCGTTGCATTTGTGTTGCCATCAAATACCTTCTTTGACGCAGTTGCTGAAACAAGTAGTGGACGCGCTGTAATTGCTGCTGTAGTACTTGCAGTTGTATTTGCTGTGTAGTTAAGAGCATCCGCACCTGCTGTTGTGATGCCACTAACTGAAACAACCTTTCCTGCGCCGACGTTCTTATCTGCAAACGTTGCTGTACCGAGTGTAGTAAGCACATCTCCTACAATTCGATCATCGCCATAAGTAACTGTTGCAGCAGTTGTTGCGTCATACACTTTATCAATACCGGTAACAGTGATTACTAATGGTTTCGTCGTTATGTTTGCCGTAGTTGTGTTTGTTGTTGTAATTGCATAGTTCAAAGCATCGGCACCAGCTAGAGTAAAGCCAGTACCAGTGACAGTTTTTCCTACTCCAACATTCTTGTTTGCAAAGGTTGCGGTTCCTCCAGCTGCTGACACATCGTCAGTACCAAGAATTACAGTAACGGTGCGTGTAGCAATAGTTGCAGTAGCTGTCTGGTCATACACCTTATTACTTGCAGTAAATGAAACTGTAAGTGGTGCAACCGTAATAACGCCAGTTGCATTATTTACGTATGTCACCGCGTAGTTTGCACCCGGCACTATGTTTCCGTCAGTTATGACAATAGTAGGTGTCAGTACTTTTGCTGGACTTCCTGCAACGTTTTTATTGTCATACGTTTGTGCAAGTACCGCAGAGTCACCTGTTTGTATTGCACCGACAGTAATTGTTGGTAGTGCGAGTGATGCTGTAGTCGCGTCATATACCTTCGTGTTTGGTGATGCAGTGACAGTAATCAAATGAGGCGTAATATCCGCTACTGTAGCTGCAGTTGTTGCAGTGAGTGAGTAGTTTGTCGCATCAGTACCGGCAATAGCAATGGCTGTTACTGTTACTGGCTTTGCAACTCCAACATGCTTATCTGCAAATGCAGGTGTTCCAGATGCTGCGAGAGAATCGCCAGGCACACGGTCATCAGCATATGTAACCGTTGCAGAAGTTGTACCGTCATACACTTTGTTAATTCCTGTAGCAGTAACAGTGATTGGCTTTGTCGTGATGTCAGCTGTTGTTGTATTTGTTGTGGTGATTGCATAGTTTGCCCCGTCCGCTCCTCCCAATACAAAACCTGATGCCGTTACCGTTTTTCCAGTGCCAACATTTTTATTCGCAAATGTTGCTGTCCCGCCCGTAATCGTTACTACATCTGTTGCAAGTGTAGTTACAACAGATCGCGTAACAATTGTTGCGGCAGCGAGTCCGTCATACACCTTATTACTAGCTGTAAATGACGCTGTAAGCGGCGCTGGTGTAATTGTCGCGTTTGTAGTTGTTGGTCCAACAACTGTATAGTTTCCTGCATCTGCACCAAATAGCGTAACTGGCGCGAGCACTACTAGCTTTGCAACACCCGCTGTTTTGTCATTAAACGCTGCACTACCTGTAATGCCGATAATATCTCCTGCGAGTCTATTATCAGTGTAAGTTACCGTTGCTCCAGTAGTTGCGTCGTATACCTTGCCTGGTGTTGTAGGTACGATAGTAAGATTTTTAGGAGTGATGTCAGCTGTTGTCGATGCTGTAGTAAGTGCGAGAACGTAGTTCGGTGCATCTGTTCCAGAAATTGCAATACCAGTTACTGAAACTGGTTTTGCAACTCCAACGTTCTTATTGTTGAAAGTTGCTCCAGCATATGTAGCAGTAAGTACATCGCCGAGCACTCGGTCGTCAGAAAGAGTTACTGTAGCTGCAGTTGTTGCATCGTATACCTTATTCATTCCTGTTGCGGTAACTGTAAGTGTTGCAGGTGTGATAGTGCTTACTGTGTCGTTCACAAGTGTCACTGTATAGTTTGCACCAACGTTACCATCAGTAATTGTGGCAGTTGGAATTACAACTTTGTTTGCTGAGCCAACAACTTTTGTTGCGTATGCTTCAGTAAGTACGGCTGTATCAGTACCTTGCAGAGCGCCGACAGTAATTGTAGGAATTGCAGCAGCAGTCAAATTTCCGTCGTATACCTTTGAGTTAAATGTTGCAGTAACTGTAAGCGGTCGTGGTGAAATGACTCCTGTAAGTGTCGGTTGTGTGACCGTATAGTTAGTATCTGCAGTTGTAATACCAACGACAGTTACCGTTTTTCCAACACCTGCATTAGAGTTGTCATATGTTCCCGTACCTCCAGTCAAAACCACAACATCAGGCGAGATGACTCCAACTGCAGTTGCTCCTGTTATGTCGATAGTAGCTGGCGTTGTTTTGTCATACACCTTGGGAGTAACGACTGCGCCAGATACTGTAAGTGGTGCAGGTGTAATGCTACCTACGTTTGCAGATGTATACGTAATTGCATAGTTGCTTCCTGGAACAATATTCCCGTCCGTAATTACTGCAGCGGTAGGAATCATTGTTTTTGTCGGACTTCCTGCTGTATTTTTGTTATCGTATACCTGACCAAAAACTCCAGTGTCTCCTCCAACGAGCGGTGTGCTTAGTGTTGGTATTGCAGATGACGTTACTGTTCCATCATACACTTTTGAACCAGCAACAGCAGTAACGGTGATTGGAAGTGCAGAAATTGTTTGCGACTCAGAAATTGGCTGATTCTGAAGTGCATAGTTTGGTGCATCAACACCACCCAATGTAAAGCCAGAGAAAGTGACCGTTTGCGCACCAACATGCTTAGCGGCAAGCGTTGCTGTTCCAGGTACTAGCGTTACTGTAGCAACAGTGTCAGTCCCCTGAAGTGCATCGAATGTCCATACTGGGAGTGCAGCTGGTGTTGCGGTTGTTGCACCGTCATACACCTTTGTTGCAGCAGCAATATCATTAGTAACAATTGAAAGGTTCTTTACTGTAATGTCTGCGGTAACAACTGGCAAAGTATATGTGTAGTTTGCCGGAACTGCAGTACCACCAAGTGTAAACGTTATTGGCTTTCCTGTAGCAACAATTTTATCTGCAAATGCAGGTGAAAGTGTCATAGTGTCAGGTGACACGAGTCCTGTAATAGTTGGTGCTGCAACGAGCGTAGCCGTAGTTGTGCCGTCATACACCTTGTTTGCTACCGCGGCAGAAATTGAAAGTACTTTCGGTGCAATTATGAATGACTGAGTTACCTGCGGTGCTGCACTATATGAGCCTCCACCTGCCTGATCTGCAGTGACAACACATGTCCCTGCGCCAGTTATAGTCACTGTTGCGCCTGATACTGTACAAATTGTAGCAAGAGATGATGTAGCAAATGTAACAGGGTTACCTGAGAGTCCACCTGTGGCTACAAGCGCGAGAGGTGCGTCACCATAAGTAGAATCGGCAGGGTCAGTAAATACAATTGTTTGTGAAAGACCTAATGTGGTAACTGTTTGAACAGGACCTGGAAGCCATGTAGCACCTACATATGACCAGGCAGAATAGTAGTATGTTGTGTTTGGGTTAACAGGAATTCCTGTAGCTGAGAGTTGTGCAGAAAACGGTGTGAGTGCACCAACTGCGCCGAGGTCTGGAGTAGTAAAAGTCGTACCTGGAATAAAGTTGGGAATTGCAGGAACGAAACTCACAGCAGATGCCCAAAATGAACTGCCGGTTGCCGCTGTGTCACCATTCACGGCGTTGAGGGTAGCGTTACTCGTTGTAATCGCTGTAGCAGCATTTGTTGCAGGATTATCTACCGCAAGGGCAAAACTCGCTGAGGCGAGTGCCGCGAAAGTAAAAAGAGTTGATAAAAGCACCTTTGACAACCTTAATGATGACGACATAGTGATATGTGTTTAATTACTACTGCACCCAATAATATCGAAACACTACGCTTCTTAGTTGAAAGATGCAAGGAAATATGATTCGTTTTTAAAAGGGCCTTTACATATATGCATTTTTTTCTAAAAGACATGATTTAAATTGCTGAATTTATATTGAAAAACTTACTCTTATAAAGGACACATCGCGTCGTGATATGTGGACATCAAAAAACTTGATTACATGCTAAAATCATTGCATGAATCTAGACATAACCCCTACACTCGTGAGTGGTGCAGTTCTCGTGCTGATACTTATTATCGTAGAGACAGCACTCCGTACCACAAAATCAAAAGTTAAGAATACTTTTGAGGCTGCAACAACTGAGGTTTCTGATAATCATGAGCTCGAGCTTTTGACAATTCGATACTTTAAGCAGATGCAAATGTTTGACCTCTTACGCATGGGTGCATATATACTTGCCATCCTTGGAGGATTCCTTATCTATGACGTACAAGCATTCAGTTACATCGTAGTAGCGTTGGGTGCACTCATTATCGTCATGAAGGAAAATGTAAACTCTATTGCAGCGTACTTTTATATTCTTTCACATTATGACGTCGGCGACGACGTAAAGATTGATGGTAATCTTGGTGAAATTATTCGCATTCGCCCACTCTCACTGGCACTTGCAGGTAAAGATGATTCTGGTGACTACAATGGAAAACTTTTTCAAATACCAAACTATAAAATTTTACAAAACATAGTTGAGGTTCAGGAACTGAAGTCTGATAACTTTAGACGTGTTACCGTGAATGCAGTCTACATAGCAGACAAGTTCTCAGATTCGTTTGATACTTGGCTTACGCAACTTAAGGAGTTTCTATCAGAAACATTACCCCTCCGAAAGATTGGTGATGTCGGACACTACAGAGGCTTTGCCGGTAAAAAATTTAAAGTTACTTATGATTACGACGATGATGGTGACGTACTTGTACGGATCAGCTTTATCGCAAACCCACTAAAGGCTGGAGAACGCAAGGAGAAAATCATTAGTTATATTGAAAAGACTCGATTGCCCGCAACACAGAAGACAAACAAAAAAACTTAGAAATACATATCCGTGCAAATAAAAAACCCACAAATGTGGGTTTTTTAAGACATAACAATATTATTGTGCGTCTGCCTTTCCAAGAATTTTGTACATTCCTGTACTGCACTTTGAGCACTTGCCCTTCATTGCAAAACGTCCCGGCTTCATCTCAACTTTTGTTGTCTCTGCCATTTCCTGCTTTGCTTTGCACTTCATGCAATATCCTACGATAGCTGTTGCCATATGTAATTTTTATATTATTAACTTTTAATACTATATCATTTGCACGCATATTTGCACGGTTTTCTTATTGCCATTACTTAATATCTGCTTATACAACAAATATTGCATAAGTACATTTTATATTGTAGTTTGCTTTCGCGGCCCCGACTTAAGTAGAGGGCCTGTTTGGAGGCGAAAGCCATGACTGCAGAGTCACAATCAGACACAAAACCCAATTTCCGCACGCGCTACAAGGAGGCGCGCACAGAAACCGAACACAGCACTGGAAGTCAGCGAGCATTACTCGCACTTGCGTGGCTCGTGTGCATTGTTTGCCTTGCAAACGTGTACTCGCAGTACGCCAGTGGTGCAAACTTTCCCTACGTGATGGAAGTACGTCGCTTCCTCGAAGGAGTGGCAACGTTTGCATCTGACCCGCTAGGATCTGTCGTTCTGGCTGGTGTCGCCATCTGGCACCTTCTCAGTCGCCTGTTCGGTATCCGTGACCATCTCCGCGAGTCGCGTGAGGAATAATCGGGCAAGGTCTGATGACCAAGCAACGTGGG
>JBAQUX010000024.1:0-96341 GCA_049297775.1 Minisyncoccia bacterium | reverse complement strand
CTACAGCACGTGCTGTTGCCTTCTTTCCTTCCTCCATCACATAGTTAATGAGACGTGTTGTATTCTCAGTACCATAGATTGGGTCTTTCTTTGTTGGTGGTCGTTTTTTTATTGGTCGTCGCATACTAGATTCAAATTAATGTAAGTAGATTATTTAGCCTTGACTGCCTTTGGGCGCTTTGCACCGTATCGTGATCGGCCACGTCGGCGTTTTTCCAAGCCTGCTGCATCAAGTCGTCCACGAACTACCTGGTACCGAGTACCGATGTCCTTAGTACGTCCACCGCGGAGCATAACCACTGAGTGTTCTTGGAGGTTGTGTCCTTCTCCTGGGATGTACGCAGTGACTTCCATACCATTAGTAAGGCGAACACGTGCAATTTTACGAATAGCTGAGTTAGGTTTACGAGGGGTCTTCGTTGTGACTTTTGTACAGACACCACGCTTAAATGGTGACGGGTAGAACGCTGGGCGGTTTTTTAATCGGTTGAGTCCACGCTTTAACGCGTTTGTCTTCGATTTGTACTCACGCTTGACGCGTCCTTTTCGTACGAGTTGTGAAAATGTTGCCATAGGTAAATTAGTTTCTAAATATGTTTATCAATTAACAATTGGTGAATGGAGAGCAGCTACTCACTCACATTCTCTAAGAAGAACCCCCTCGTTTGAGGTGCGCGTACAATACAGTAGATTGTCGCTTTTGGCAATAGAACACATTTGTCTTCGCACGACTTCTCAGAGAGGTCCCGCGGTAAAAGTTATAAAAATTCCCGTCGTCGCTTGCGCACCGACGGGCAGGATTGCTCCTGTAATCACTGAGGCGAGAAGGGCCACCAGACATGGTAGTGAGAGAGCAACAAAAGCGACCATAACAATCCAAGCAGAATTGCACTTGCGGTAAATACACCGCAAGCAAAATTCCACACTGGTGACACTTTCGCTCCAAAATACCCAAGAACTACACGCAAACCTACTGTACTTAACATTAAGAAAAGTACTGCAGGTCCACCTAAGCGCCTGAATTCTGGCTCTTTCATTTTCCCCGCGTAGGCAACTGGATTTTCTCGCTTAAACGCCTGAACCATTTCAGATTCTGGCAGGTGCGCGAGAAAATATTTTATAGCCTCAATGAGCCCTGGCAGACTCGCAACCAGCCCTATGATTCCAAAGACACGTCCCCAAATAATCCACTCTTTCGGAATGGTCTTACTCGTAAACGTAGCAGTGAAGACAACTGAGCTAAGGGTCGCAAATGCCAAAGCGATTTCGATTTTAAGCATATTCATTCGGCACTCCTGCCGTTTGAGTTTCGCCTGCGTTCATCACAACGCCAACCGAGCGCATCGCACGCACGTCTTTGCATACCCTAAGTCGGCACGAGTTAAGAGTCAAACACGGGACCAATCTTGTTCTCGCCAGCTACTTTTTTGCTGTCTCAACCAATTTACCAAGAATTCCTGCCATTGCTGTTGCGCGCACCAATCTATCTTTGTCCTTTTCTAGTATCGCTTCGGCAATATCCTTTCTTATAACCTCAATACTCCCTACGAGTGTTTGCTCTGCCATAGCTTGGCCAGCTCCTATATAGTCTGTCCCGCCAAGCATAGAAAAACCTTTGAGTCCTGCGACGGCAAGACTGAACAGTTTGCCACAATTCGTTTCTGTATTTGCCGGTTTTGCGAGCGCGTCACCTAATTTTGCTTCAAAATCAGCAGGGCTCTTGGGCGCCTTTTCTTTTTTACTCGCTTTCAGTGCAATCTCGTACCCCGTTTTCATTGCCGCGTGCATATCCGCTCCCCAGTATTCCTTCTTTTCACCAACATATGTCCAAAGAGTGTTCAGCTCAGATTTCTGTTTTTCATACCAGGTATCTGCAAAGGTACAGAGCGTCGTTGCACTCGCACCTTTTTGTAATGCGGGCGACTGCTGTCGCAATGTACCACCGACAGTTTTGAGTGCGCGAAGCACCTGTTCAGATTCGCCCACATGCTGAATAAATTGTGTATCTTCTACGACTGGTGTCGTTACCTGCTCAATTGATGGAGGCACCCTTTCCGCTACCTCAGGTACAGATATCTCCGGCAGAACATCAGCTTTTTTTACCTGCTCCCCCGCAACTTGTGGTCCGGCGATGGGCACTCTTTCTTGTGTAGGTTGCGGCGCTGTCTTTGTCTCACTATATATATGCGCCAAAAACGCAAGTGCACTGACAAACGTTACAACGTACCCACCTTCTGTAACTACACGCGCTAACTCTTGTCCGCGTCGTCGCGATTGTGCATCGCGAATTTCTGCCGGAGTGGGTCCTTCTTGTGGCTTAAAGATGCGTGGCGTTCCTCGCAACTCATTCATACCAGTTACTTAGTTTGCTTTGCAACTTCTTCAGCGACCAGACGCTTGTGCTCGGCAATACCATCACGAACTGCACTTGCAACCACTTGCTCAACGTTGGGAACAAATTTACTTATGTGTGCTTGGAGCGACGTATCATCACCTTGTTCAGCATAGGTGTCGAGAAGAGCATACTCACTATCAGGCACCATACTCATTACGGCATATGTTGCGCGCTCAAGGAGCATCTCACCGAGTGCATTAATTATTGTATCCTGCTCATCTGGTGAAAGGTGGTCAATCTGAAGTTCAGCTATCATCATTGCGCGCACATTTACTGCACTTGATGCATCTTGTCCCGTAACTGACGTTTGGTTCATATACTGTAGTATATAGGACAATGGCTCCAGCGATGCGCGACAATCCACATACAAAAAACTACCCATCTGGGCAGTTTTTTCTCACTTCGTGAAGATACTACGCTACGTCTTTTGCTTTTTCTGCTTCTATGAGACGTTTGTACTCATCAACACCAATTTCAAAAACATCGTTGATTATCTCATTAAGGTTTGGGACATTTTTTTGTATGTATGCTTGCGCTGCGCCCATCTGTTGTGCATCAAGCATCTTCTCAAATTTTTCGTGCTCTTCGGCCGGAATTTGTGTAAGGACGACAATCATTATCTGATCCATGATAACTTCGAGCACACGCTCAAGTACACTGTCTTGTTCATCGATTGAGAACCCTTGCATGCCGAGAGAATCAATTAGTTTTTTTCGAGCCTCAGCTGGATCAATAAATGTTGGAGTTGTTTGTGGGTTCATAAGTATTTTAAATTATATCGTAGAAAAATTAATGTATCTCACTTAAATCCCCAAGCCTAGCGGGCAATATTCACCCACATATTCGCTCGTGGGTTAGCCATTACTCCTTGATTAAGAACTTTCAGTGTCTGGCGCATGAGCTCTCCTCGTTCACCTCCTCCTGCACGCTCCATCATGAGGTTAATCATTCTTTTATTACCATTCCCCACCTCATTCAATACTCTGAAATCCAACCCACGACTACAACGGCGCGCATTTGATTCCATTGCAGAGACATCTATCATGCCATTTGATAACTTTGGCACCTTCATGCCATCCGGCCAACTAAAGAAAGTTCTTGAGAGATACTCATCACGTGCAAGTGAACCCATAAACAAATCGGTAAATGGACTTTTCACACCAGCACCAAAACCGAGGCAGTCCCAATTTACTCCGGGCACGCTACGCTTTACAAATGCTTCAAAGCCACCACGAGAACCACTTACTTTATCGCACCCTCCGAAGCCTGTGATGTTTTTTCTACTGAGTTCCCACTGTGGGTCCTGTATCATCGCGCGTAATCCGCCGGTGTTACCTCGAACAGTTTCCGGTGTTACGACGCGCATTCTTCCATCAGTGTCGAAGCATATCCATTTCTGCGGAGGGCGAGGTCCAGCTTTAGGACCGGCAGAATCAATTGGTGCACCTGTTTTAGGGCGAGGTACACCGTCAACGATTGTTTGTTTACCTACACCTGTGCCATTCCACCAGCCACCGACGGTTCCAGCAATCATGGACCCTGGCCGTTTAAATCCAAATTGGCCCAGGCCATGGTCAACTATTAGCAGAGTACCCAACGCGCCGACTGATCCACCTAAGAGACCCGCGACGATTTGACGTTTACCTTCGTTTCGATGACCTTGCTCCCAAGCCTCCATCGCCCGCTTAAATGAAACGGTCATGGGCTCGGTACTTGAACCTAGAGCAGCACGACTATGTGCATAGTGATCATACTCATCTCGAGTTGTGTTCATGCCAAACATTTTTTTCCAGAAACTCGGTACCCAAGAAGCGCTTGGGTGAAATTCCTTTGATGCGCGATTCAATGCAGCTGCTGAGCGCATATGCTCTTGGTATGTCATACCAAACACATCACTACCAGCTTTCTTACCTGCATAATTTAGTATTCCTTGGCGCGCAAGTAAGCCTGCACCGATACCAGAGAGTAATCCCGTTGCTCCAGCGAAGAAAAGTCCCGCACCCTTCGCAAGGAGGGCACTCGCCACAAACGAACCTGCAAGACCTCCAGTAAAACCAGCCGCAAGTGCGATAGCACCCCAGCACAACATTCTTCTCCCCTTACTTTCGAATTTTTCAAGAGTCTGCTTTGCCTTGCCAATTAATTCGGGAGTAATCGGCACGTTAAGGTGCGCAGTCTTTTCCTTCACAAATCGTGCGAGTACCGCTTCTCGCAATGTTGCCTCATCTTTAAAGACGACGTTCTCTTTTACTTCACTACGTCTGTCCCACGACTCTGCGACATCTCGTCCACCTTCTCCCCCACCAGGCAATCCGCCACTGCCAACGCCGGTAAGTGGGCTCACCGTATATTTAAAACCCGGATGTGCGTCATTAAACTTTTTAATCTCAGCACGGACCAAAGCTTGTGCCTCAGGAACTGGTGATGGTGATGCGTCGTAATCTGTTTTTAATTTCTCGAGCGCCTTAATTCGCGCATCTTGTGCCTTCTCCAATTCTGCACCTGTCTTACCATCAAATTTTGTATCATTCAGTATTTTATCTATATCTGCCTTCATTTTTGTTACCTTCGGCTCGTTTGCGAGTCGTGCAATCTCTGCTTGCAGAGTAGTAAACTTAACCACTGTCTTGTCGTACTCCTCGCGAATTAATTCTGACGCTACAGGAAGAGGTGCGGGAGCGACTGGTGTCAGCATCAACATGAGCTCGTCTCTACGAATCCCCAGATTACGTAATTTAGTTGCATTGTCGCCTGTTTCTGGAGTCCGTGCAATTATGGCGTCAAAACTCGCTTTATCACGCGGAGTTAGTTTGGGGAGATTAAAACGTAATTGCTCGGCGGTAGTCAAGGCGTCAAAAACTTCTCTAAACTCGAGAACTCCTTTCTTCTGCAACTCACGCATATATCCTTTCAAATCTTTTACACGCTGCCCGAGGACTCTACTTTTTTCTGATGGGAGCGCAGTAGGTGCGACGTTCGTAGCGCTCAGTATTGAGGTAATTTTTGTCTGCATTTCTCCGGCGGTCGGCGCTGGCGTATCTGTCGCGAGAAAAACGGCATGCTCCAGCATGTTTTTAAATGCATCTGGTGCAGTCGTAGGAAATGTACGCTCCTCAGGGTTGGGACGGGTTCTCTTTACCACATGACACATAACACCTGCACGATTTTCGGTTGTAATGACTACAGTTCCGTGCGGAGATGTAAAAGTCATACTCGTAGGTGTTTCAGTCTTAGTGATAGCTTCCCATCGTGCGAGCATGCTTAATTCCTGCGCCTGATCATAGCGAGATGAGAGTGCGCTTGTTTTTTCTGCCGCAGGTAAGGACCTGTCAGCAACAAGAGCTATGAATTGTGCATCGTTCAGTTTTCCCAAGTTAGCACGAACAAGCGCGCCCGCAGGACCTGATGCGTATGGCATAGATTGAATCGTGGCGGCATCATCAATTGTTGAAACTATTGCTTGCAAATCAGCGTTACTTTGTATCGCACGAACCGCAGAAGCAAGTGCCGCAGCATCGCTTGCAGACTGAACTGATTTAACTGACTCTTGTGCGATATGGGAAAATATATTTCTCACACCAACTGACAATACTGGCCCACCTGCATCTGTCTTAGAAGCGTCTTCGAGAATTTTTATTTTTCTCTGTATGCCGTCGAAATACTTCTTGCATGTTGCCGCATCACGTATTTCCGCTACTGTTGCAATTTCATAGTTGAATCTCATAGTGTCCATATGATTAATGTATATAGATAAATAGTATCACGAGGCGCATCGCATTACTCTTTCCTCTATCCGTTACTGTGCACTAACCGAGTGTTGTAAATGCGATTTTAATATTTTTCCCGAGCATGCCTGGTTTACTAAACTCCCCTGCTTCGAGATACCTACGAACTGCAGTTACCGCAGCGACACCAGCCGGTGTCCTGTTATTAGATGTAAGAAGCGCAATAATATTGCGTACTGCTCCAGGATCATTTTTGTATTTTGTAGTGATATGCGAACCGATAGAAATATTTTCGAATGCTATTGCGATTGCTTCTAATGTAGCGGTATCTCCTCGTGAGGACTTGGCCAACTCAGCGACTCGCCATAATTGAAGTGTCGTATTGCCATATGATGAACCTAAAGATTGTCCAAATGTAGTTGCGTACCCGTTCACTGTTTCATCTGCAGTGGCGAGGCGCTCCATAACTACACGCTCACCCCCTTGTGTTTCAAATACGTTCTTAAGTATACGTGCATTTTCTCGTCTTCTTTCGGCGTTTGTAAATACGTTACCTGCGGGCAGTTGAGCGACTGGAAAAAATGTATCTGCAAGCCGGTCCGCACTTTCATTTGCTCGTGCTGTCTCAGCGACCCGCGCTTCGGTATCTTTTTTAAATTTTGTAAGAACGGCTTCTATTCTATTTTTTCTTTTATTGAGAACTCCTGATTTCCCATTCGCAAACTTCACTACGTCATCAATAGATATCTGACCCACATTTATAGCTGTTCTCAGTACTGGAGCGCATCCCGGTGCCTGTGTCTCGTACCACCCAGCAAGCAGAGGTGCCACCCGAATGAAGCCTTCACCTTCTCTCAAAATCTTTTCGTCTACTCTGAATTTTCCTAACGCTTTCTGGGAAACTGCCTTCCGGTAACGTTCAAGCCATGCACCATCTTTGCCGAAAAGTACTGCCTCCGTATTAACTGTGCGAATTTTTTCTGAGAGTGGCGCGAGTTTATATATAAAGTTTGCCGCTTTCCCAATAGTGTCTGCGTGACGAAAATTGAAGAATGATAATTTTTTTTCACCGCTCCGTAAGAGCATAAAAGCATCGAATTGCCTTTGCGTAAGAAGTGCGTCGTCGACAGCCCCTTGAAGTGCAGTCAGCTCATCAGGCTTCAGTGTCGATTTACCTAATACAATGTACCCTCGTTGCAAAAGTGCAGTATCTGCTGAAGTACGTGTATGTTCATTTTTTGAAACGGCAACAAAAAACGCCTTAATATCTGCATGCACCATGCCAAATTTTTCTAAAGTCGCACGCTGTGCTAACTGCTCAGGAGTTTCTGGCGGACCGTCAGTATGAATTTTATATGCATCTGCATATTCTGTCTCTATCGCCTGTTGCCACGACACTGCTGGCAGTACTGTACCGTTACTTCTTAAGAAATTGCCGAGATTCATCACAAAATCTTCTGGCGAACCAATGACTATCTCTTGTTCACTTGTGTGAACCGTATTATCGGCACCAATTCCAATAAATTTGTACTTGCGCGCACGAGACCCAAGTTCTTCAAGTGGAGTTGCTCTTGGTGACCACTTAGAATTAATAGCTCCTCCTTTTCGTGCAACTGAGTCTGCACTAAATGCAGCCACCAAGAGGCCAGGCATGTGAGTAAACACACTATCTAATTTATCAGCATGTACTAATTTTTGTAGCCCCGCGAACGATGGTAACGAATTCATCGGCCCGAGATCAAACGGTTTATCGTCCACGACACCTTTTTCAGAAGTATGAGTATCGCCTGCTACAGCAGAGTCTTCTGGTAACTCACCGGACGTCCCAGCATGCGCCTTGCTAGCACCTGATTCACTCGTGTTATCTGTATTTATAGCGGGGCCCTCTTGTCGTATCTCTGCTAAATAAGCAGACAGGGGCCTCGTTGCAAACAATACGCGTTTAAATTGTGCAAGCCTTCCTGATACTTCCTGCGCAGTGCTTATTTCTGCGCGCTGTCTCTTAAATGCAGCAAGCACTTCTTCAGCAGAATAGCCACGCTTAACTTCTCTGTCTAAAACACTTGCGGGTACTACTGTTGGATTTTCACGTATCATATTGGTACGACTATAGTAACAAACATTTCTCTTGGACTGAAAGAAATACTACCCATTCCATCTGCCACTGCCGAAGGTGCGTACAGTTGTAGGTACATATCGATTACCACCTGGACCGAACGCGGCATTAAATTGTCCCATGCCATATGGTGACTGACATCTGCTCAACACATTCATATGTTGTCCATAATTCAATCGTGGCGTTTGCATGCGCTGTGGCATATGTTGTGCAAGCGCACCACCGCGCCCTTGTGGCATGTGCCCAGCAACTGCGCGTGCACCTCGTCCGTTTGGAGCACAATAAAAGAGTGCCCATACATTACTCCAATTACCAGTATTCACAGATTTACCAACCTCTCCCCAAATAGCGCCACCGGTACGGTAGTGCAACATAGATGCTGAGGCGAGACCACCAATACCTACCATGAGTGCAGCACTGCCTAATTTTCTATAGAGCATATCGCGCTTGATAAAATTTTCTGCGCCGTGTGGATCTGCCATTATTTTCTTGTATGTATACGGTTCATTCTGAGCCTTGAGTGCGAGCTTTTGAATTGCAGCGACACGCATGCGTGAATCTGGGTCCATGCCCTTATGACGCATATATCTATTGATAAGATACGCGCCCAATACCGCACCACCAATAGTTACTGGTATTGCAAGCGCACCTGCACACCATGCAAGCATGCCACCAACAATTGCACCGGATTGTGCGCCAAATAGCGTGCCCAATTTTTCTCCTATCCACGACTTAATACGTTTTGATTTTGTATCGTATTTCGCGTACGTATCTTTATCCATCTTCACCTGAGTCTTAATCACCTCAAGATGTTGCGCAAAGGTGAGCTTCCCAGCTTCTGCATGCACTCCGCGCTCATGTCCATGCGATTCACCTGCTGCTGAGGGCGGTGTAGGACCGTGTGGTGGAACCCCTCCTCCTAGTGGCACTATCGGTGGGATGGTCGGAGGCACAGGAAGTACCGGAATTTTAGGTAACACACCAAAACCTTTTACAAACAAAATAGACTCTTGCACAGCTGCGTGTGCAGGACCAGAACCGCATGCGGTAAATATTTTTTCTATTTGCGCATGAGTTCGTGCCCGAGCAATTTCAGGAAATTTTACTGCATAATGACTGAGATACAGTGCGCGTGCGGTTGCTACATGCTCTCGTGGGGTTGAGTCAATTTTTGCGAGCACTTTTTCCCCAAAGTATTTTTTTGACGCTTCAAATTCTGGAGTTCCAGGACGAGCAGACTTTTCAGCGCCCTTCTTTAGCTCTGTCCACACACGCACGGGCACAGCGGCGGCAACCATGGGCAAATACCATGAGAAAAATGGTTTACTTGTATTTTGCAGAAATGCCTCAACATGTGCCTCCACTTCTACAGGAACCTTTCTCTCAGCAAGACTTGCGTCAAATTTCACCCAATCAGCAGGTGACATTGGGGTACCGACAGGAGGGCGATGAAATTCTCCTGCATCAAATTTGTGTTTTTGCTCAGCAGCATCATGTACCGCATCGCCATATAATGTCTTGAGTGCTGGCGGTCGTGTTATTTCATGTATTCGTTTTAATACTGGGTCGGTAGGCGTAAGCGTGTGACTCACTGGCCTTGAAGAAGCACCTGGTGCGCGAGATTCCTTAACTTTTTTAAGTGCGTCTATCGCTTTTTGTATAGATTTTTCGGCCACTGTACTTCCGCGTGCGGCACCTCTCTTTTCACCTTCAGACCGTGCAATTAATAATTGCGCAAGGAGTTGTCTATAAAGTGACTGAGCCAACTGTACTAATGCGGGGTCTTTACTCAAATCGAGACCGCGCTCGCGGGCACCTGCACCCCACAGAGCACCAACGCGCTTGATTTCCGCATCTGACAACCCAAGAAGGACGCGAGGTATGCCTGATCTTTCTTTTGTTTCTTTTGTTCCTGTGACACTATTCGTAATGGTAAGATATTTCAACTTAGTTAGTTGCTGACGTTCATCAGCAATTCCTTGCAATGAGCGTTTCCATTTTTTCTCTAGCCCTTTTGTATGAACACCTTCTTGATTTACATATCCATCAACATCTTGTTGCGTTGCAAAATCTATAGCAATGGCGACATGAACGCTACCTTCTGCATTCTTAAAAATTAACACTGCGTCAGTGGCATTCTTAAAGTCATCAAATTTTGTAGGCAAGACTACTTCTGCGTGAGTACCGAAAAGTCGTTTTGCAGATTCAGTGAGCGCCGCTTCCAAAATACGAGAATGCTCTTCTGCAGTATCAAGTTTTTTCCTATCCACCTCATCCATCCGTGCACGATTATCGTCAAAAATAGTCTGCAATCGTTCAACATCTGCTGCGTCTTGCGCATCCAGTGTTGGTGACGGTCGTTCTCTTTCAACAAATTTTTCTTGCTCACGTAATGCTTTCTTAAAAGGATCTTCATTTCGTTGAGTATCATCACGTTGCCGTGGTGCACGGTTTCTATCGTTCCGGTCATGAGGTGCGCGCGGACCACTACCACCAGGTCTTCGTGGTGGCTGACGTCTTCCGGGTGCTCGTCGTCCAGGATCTTCACCATTACGTGGCATATGCCACTACTATACACCTACAATCAGAAATGAAACAAAGCGTACTACTGCATTCAGTACACTTCCGAAAAGAAGTACGAACACAATGAGCGCTCCCATGCCGAGGGCAACGTTTTGCTCAAGTTGATTCCTTAGAGATTCATACCGAATAGCTAAATCTCTTGGTAGTAGTGCGCTCATAATTTTTGAGCCATCAAGTGGCGGGATTGGGAGTAGGTTAAAAATGGCAAGAAGCACGTTCATATGTACTATCATATAGAGTATTGATGGAATATCTGGATCTCCCGCACCAAGACCAACTCGCAACAGGAGGCCAAATACAATAGCGAGTAATAAGTTTGTGGCAGGTCCTGCCAGAGCTACCAGTGCCTCGCCCATTCGCCCACGAATATTATGCGGGTTGTAAGGAACTGGTTTCGCCCACCCAAACATAATTGGTGAACCAGAAAGAAAAAGAGCGGCCGGCAAAATAATCGAACCGAACAAATCAATATGCACAATAGGATTGAGTGTAAGTCTCCCTGCAAAGCGCGCCGTTGGGTCGCCAAGCTTATCGGCCATATACCCGTGCGCAACTTCGTGCAAAATCACAGAAAAGATAAGTATTATTATTGAAAGTACTGCTAATTCCATAGAAATATATTATTCGTAAGTATGTTACTAGTGTACCATACTGCTTTCCAGCGACGCGCGCTCTGTTGAGTGAAATACGAGCCCTACCCTGACATATAGTATACTTTTCCTATGGATAGAAGATATAAAAAAGTACTCACGCGTATGGGTGAAGCTATGGGCTACCACAATACATCTTGGGAAGAGTCGCATACGGACGCTGTATTCGACACAATACTCAAAAGCTTAAAAGATACCCTCGCATTGAAAGGTAAGGTGTTTCTTGATGTAGGTGCTGGACTGGGAAAAATAAGTGCTTTTGTGCATGAACAAGGTGGTTTCCCTATTCAGATTGATATTAGAAAAGGTGAACACGATGCGCTTAATAAAGTCATCGCTGACGCAGAGGCATTGCCTATACGGGGGCATTCTGTAGATATTGCCTATGCTGGATACCTTTTTGATACCCGGTTTTATACTATAGACATCGAGAAAGTCTGTTCAGAAATGTGTAGAACTCTGAAACCAGGTGGCATGTTTGTAACAGCAATATACCACCCAAGCCCTGAAATAGTCTCGAAACTAGGATTGCAACTGATGCATGAAGTCAAAGTTGGGCACCAAGAGTACAGTGTACGCTTTTATTCATACCCAAGAGCGGAGAGTAGCACTGTGTCGTAGCTATTGATAATATTTTATCCCTATGGTAAGGTACGCCCACTATGTCACGTATATGTGAAGTTACAGGAAAAAAAACAATCGTCGGAGGCGGATACTCTAACCGTACTCGTGCGACACAATTTAACCCTACAGGTCTACGCAAGCGTCGAGTAAATCTTCAAAAGCGCCGTATCTTCCTTCCAGAAATTGGAAAGACAGTAAAGGTAAACGTGTCTACAAATGCAATTCGCACCATGCGAAAAAACGGTGCATACGCTACATTGAAGAAAGCAGGAATCGTCAAATAAAAATCCCCATTGGGGATTTTTTTATACGTGACACATATCAGTTCTTATCTTTAGAGCAACGGTAATTCTATGTGTGCCGGGAAATCGTATACATGCGATACATGAGACCGCTTTGTTTTCTGGGAAAAAATCGCACGTAACATTCCATTCCTTCTTTTTTTCTCGCCACTACTCTTCTTAGCAAAAATTGCTTCCTCACATAAGAGCCCGCGTTCGCTACATACCTTGCGAATAACTTCTTCGTTAAACAAAGTGGTACGCTTTTCTTCTGAAACGGTGAGGTACGTATCTTGTACTGCCATTAATAATTTTTCGAGCGGAGCGCTCACTGTGCTTACACGTGTACGGTTCTTAAACAATGTGCTTAACGCAGTGTATGTTTGCTCCTTTGTGGCCTGAGAAGGATAGAGCCGATTGAGCCTAATGATGTCACCAATTAATACCTCACGACACACTCCGCGTAACCGAATAAAATCAGACGACCATGATGAGACTATCTCTTCGAGCGAAGCTTTTCCAAAATCTGATTGTGGGATCTGAGCGGCAATACTCCATGCACGAGTCTTAAGTCCGAGATGAATTTCGTTTCTCATTTCTTCTGTAAACTGAACTCCAAATTCTCTACACGTAATTGTGCACAGAATATCGAGTACTGAGAAATCTTCTTCAGACATATGTAGCACTGCATCTGACACCGCGATACCGTCGATTGGTGTTGGTACGCGAACTTTCCTTTTTGTAGTTATTTCCGAAGTGGTAGTTTGGTGCGCACGTTCATGAGTTGCCGGTTTTTTTGTAGACACACTATGTGCATCTACATCAACATCGTCTTCTGCAATAACAACTGTTTCGTTTTGAATTGCCACATCTTCCGCAACGGCGAGAACCGCTTCAAGAATATGCTGCTGTGCATCACGCACTAATCCATCAAGAACTATTTCTCTTTCGTTCTGACTATGTACTTTTGAGACAGCGTGTCGTCTATTTCTTCCTGATACTGTTGTATGTTTTTTTTCTTTCTTATCAAAATTTTTTTTAGTTACACGAGCAACAAATCGTTCTTGAGTTTTTGTTAGTTTCTTTTCTTTCTTCTGCGTCATGCTGAATAGTATATCATTCCTCACTCTCGCGAGAGAGTCACACCATCAGTGGAAAACGTAATAGTTCCTTCAATACAAGTATCTAGATAGTCGTACAAATTTTCATTCAATAAAGAAATAACTTCTGCATGCGGGTGTCCATAGGTATTGTCGCACCCACGCGAAATAATTGAGTGCTTGGGTGAAACAGTTTTTAGAAATAGCTCGCTGCTCGAAGTCCGTGAACCGTGATGACCCAACTTTAGAACTGTACTTTGCAATTGTTTCCCAAAGCGATATACCAAGGCATCTTCCACGTACTGCGGTGCGTCGCCCGTAAGTAAAAATTGTACATCTCCGTAAATTATTTGTATGACGGTAGAACTATCATTCGTGTCAGTGACCTGCACACCCTCACTATATGGAAAATATATGCGCAAGTAAGCTCCTCCGCCAAGAGCGTACACATCACCAGAAACAGGATGATGTATCTCTCGCCCAATCTTTTTTATTTTCGCAATTTCAACATCGAATGCTTCAGCACCTGGCGCATTGTGTGAAAGCTCCGAATACATAATTTCTTCAACGAAAAACCTCCTCAGTATATGCACGAGCCCTGACACATGATCACCATCCGGATGCGTACCAATGATCATATCTAGAGACCTGTCGTGCCACGGCATCACACGAGAGATGCGCGAAAGTACGACAGCATCTTTACCGCCATCAACGAGTACTTGCACACCTGTTGGCGACTCAATGTATATTGCGTCACCTTGCCCCACATCGAGAAATGAAACAGTCATTGCATTATTTTTTACGCCAGTGCTTGCAAAAAATAAACTGACCGTCGCAACAAGAAGTAGGATGACGACGCCTGACGCAACCATATGTTTCATATCTCACAGTATACTTTTTTTACGATATACTAGAAGTACTACTAGTAATAATGAGTAACATATGCACACATACATCGCACGCACATTTACAATAGGGGCACTTGAAGGCATCTCGCAAAAACAAATCGATGTACACCTTGGTTTGTACCAAGGATATGTGAAACATGTAAATCTCCTCCGCGAACAGATAAAAGATCTAACCGATACTGACCCAGAAAAATATGCATTTGCGATTGAATCTACACGCAGACGATTAGGATTTGAATTCAACGGTATGCGAATGCATGAGTTTTATTTTCCTCAACTTGAAGGATTTAAGACTCCAGAGCCTCGTGGATCTGCACTCGATGTTGCACTCTCGGAAAAGTATGGAAGCTGGGATGCATGTATGATGCACTTTAAAAAAGTTGCTCTCTCTCGCGGACCAGGCTGGGCAGTCCTTTCTTGGGATGTCGCTGGTAATACACCTCATGTTTCATGGACGAGTGACCATGAGCTCGGCACCCTTGCAGATGTGCACGTACTGTATGCAGTTGATATGTGGGAGCATGCATTTATGGTTGACTATGTCCCGGCAGAAAAGGCAAAACATCTCGACGCCTATATGCGAAACACAAATTGGAGCGTGGTTGAAAAAAGATTTGAAGAAGTTACACGCACCTAGCAACCAAACATATGTAGAAAATCACCCGCATCGGGTGATTTTTATTTCTTTAATGAAAGTATATAGAACAGTATTCCAATACCGCCGTACATCATACAGAGAGTACCTAGCCCAATAGGTGCCACAGTCATAGAAGCAAAAGGAACGCGCGCTAAGTATTCTACAAGAATAAGTATCGCATCAAGTGTTGCTTGTGCTATAAGTGCAAATGGAAACACAAGCACGTCAGAAATTGCACCGATACACCCAACTAGGAAAGTGGTGAGCATTGCATATGGGATGAGTGGGAGCACTACTATGTTTGCAACAAGCGCAATATTTGAAAATGTTCCAAACGTATACAGGATAAGTGGTGCCACAATAATGAGCGCGGATACTGTTGTGCCCACGATTTCTCTCATCACCTGTGGCACCAAGCGCATACGCGCTGCTACTAACCCTGATCCTACTAACACACCAAATGTTGCGAGTACGGAAAGCTGGAATGATACATCCCCAATTAAGCTGAACGGCTGTACAAAAAGCATGAGAACACAAACAAAAAGTAATATGCGTAGCCCATTCTTTTGTCTCTGATAGAGCGTTGCCCATGCAACAATGAGTCCCATTGCACCCGCACGAACGGCAGGGGCTGTGGCACCTGTCATGAGTACGAATAGCACAACAAATACAAACAAAGAAACACTGCGTACACGTAGAGAAAACCGTGAGATGAAAAATCCAACTGCAGCAATCAGAATTGCAATGTTGTATCCAGAGAGGACAACAACATGCGAAAGCCCACTGGCGCGAAAGTCATCTTGTATATCTGCAGGTAGTCCATCAGCGCCACCAATAGTAATGCCGATACCTAAAGATGCACTTGGTTCATGCAAATTTTTTTGTAATGCTGTTTCATATAATCTCCGCAACGAATACAATACAGTGAAGCCAGTGAAACGTTCAGCGGGAGCCGTGTGCACGTCGCTGGGAAACTGCGCAATCGCATGTATTCCCTTTGCGCGCATGATGCGATAGTAATCAACAACTTTTCCAGAAGATTCGTCAAGAAAAGATTTTGGTAATGAAATTTTTTTACTGAACGTAATCACATCTCCATATGCAACACGTTCAGTACTTGGCAGTGTAACGAATATCACTGCCTTCTCTGTAAATGGCGTTGCATTAATACTTCGCACTCGTGCGCGGATGTTAATTTTAGAAACTTCAACCTGAGGGTCAGCTGCCACTTCTGCGATAATGGTACATGCGACTTCAACACAAAGGGAAAGCTGATTTTGTATGTGCGCATACCTATTCGCATAGTGTAAAAATATACCGAGAGAAATAGCAAAGGCAGATAAAAAAACTGAAAGAAATATCCATATATTGTTTTTCTTGCGGGCAAAAAATGTAAGGGATGCACCAACCGCAATACCTGAAACGCACACAAAAAAATATATGTCCGCATAGAAAAATTCAGCCCAAAATATTCCCCACAGATATCCTGCGCTTCCTACATACAGTGCCTGCTGTCCAAATGAATGTGTTGCCATACAAAAACCCCGAGTTGCCCCGAGGTTATAAGTATACCTATATGTAAAGAAATTATGCTTTCTTTTTGTCCATCTTATCAAGACCGAGTCCTTTGATTCCAAAATATACCACCGCGGCAATGATAGCGAAATCAATTATCGTAGAGACAAAGTTTCCGTACATTACTCCGTACATTGATAGAGACTTAACACCGTCTGCGGAACCAAGTGTAAGTGCAACTACAGGCATAACAATATCTGCAACAAGTGAAGATACTACCTTACCAACTGCTCCACCGAGGATAACCGCCGTTGCGAGACCAACAACTCCTTGCTCGCGAATAAATGTCATGAAGCCTTCGAGGGCTCCTTTTGCTGCTTCTGGGTTCATATGATTACTTATAACTACTAAGCTACTAGTATATCGTGCCAAAATCAGAGAACAAGTCTCTCTCTTGTGATACCATCGTGACCATGTCACTTGAGTTTTTTATACATACGCTCATAGAGTTTGGCCCGCTTACCTTATTTTTTGTACTATCTTTTTTAACAGATTTTTACTCTGCGGCACTTGGTTTGGTAATTGCAACATGTCTTGCACTACTTGCGTCTTATGTTCGCTATAAGAGATTTGCGTTATTTACTTTTTCAGTTAGTAGTTTTATTTTAATTTGTGGTTCAGCAACCGTCTATTTCCACGACCCACGATGGATTGTTATAGAGTACACAGTGAGCAATCTTGCCTTTGCGGGTGTAACGCTTGTCGGCTGGTACTACAACAGACCAGTACTCAAAGATTTATTTGGACATATGTTCCTCATGAGCGAGAAGGGCTGGATGCTTCTTACTTTCCGGTGGGGGTTAGTATTTTTAATAACTGGAATAATGAACCAGGTCTTTTGGGAAATGACTCATGATGAAAACGCATGGACACTCTTCCGACTTGTTTCAACTATTGGTATTTTTATTTTTGGTTTACTGCAATTTGGAGTTTCAAAACGAGAACGACTTGAAGGGTCATCCCCGTGGGGTCTGAGTGTACGCGAATTAAAAAAATAAATTACGTGCCAGCATCCATCGCTTCATTTGCAAGTCTGTCGGCTTCTTTATTTTTTTCTCGAGGAATATGTGTGTAGGTAACTTGAGGCATCTGCGCGGCAAGTTCACGTACGCGTGCAACGAGTGGCTGGAGCGTTACTTCTTTAACCTTCCAATTACCCTGCACTTGCTCAACTACAAGCTTACTGTCTAAAAGGAAAGCAATTGGTTCTTGGACCTTCTTTGCGAGACATGTTTCAAGGGCACGAATAACCGCAGTGTACTCTGCATAGTTATTTGTTTGTGTACCAATGCATGCAGCAATTTCAAAAAATACAGCACCATCCCGAAGTGCTTGAACACCAATACCTGCAAGGCCAGGATTACCGCGGGACCCACCATCTGTAAAAATAGTTATCATGACTTTTACTCTGATACCTGAACCTTGGGAAAGAAATACCTGTACACGGATGCATACGCCAGACCAGAAATTGGTGCAGTTACAATAATGCCGACGATACTCACTAAGCCAATTCCGTTAATAACCACAAGTGATGCGAGAAAAAGCGCAATAGTTCCCTTATGACCTTCTGTAATCTTCCAGCTTGCTTTCAAAGCAGTGACGGGCGTCATGTTTTTATCAATTGCTAAGTATTGGGCAAGTGAAAGTCCGCAGGCGACGACAATTCCTGGTACGACGAGCGCAAGTAATCCTGCGCCAACCAAAATACAATACAGAATAATCACACCAGCATAATTCCAAAACAGTTCGATTGGCTCAAACACGTCGAGCACCTTGACGGTATCTCCGTCTACATATTTTACATAAATCGATAGAAGTCCAAGTCCGATTATCATTTGCAAAGACGCATTTAATGCAAACGCAACAAATCGTGCAAATGATCCTGGAAACGTACCCGAGACGAGCATCCCTGAGATAGACAGCACAATGAACACAACGAGCTGTATCGCAAGCAGCGTTCGCCACTCACGTGCACACAGTGCAGTACCCTTTAAAAGCATCTCTCTTACAGAAAACTGTTCTGGAAACCTCCTTGTTTCCTTCGGACTGGTAAGTATTACTTCCATTAATGACATGGCGAGGAGTATAGCACGCAAAAAATTGCCAAAAAAGGACTAGAGCGACTCAACAGAAAGTAGCTTAATGGTGGGAACCCCGCCTCGAAATGTGTCGCGTTCAACAGTACCAATGACGCGTATCGATGTTTCAGGCGTAATTGAACCCAACATACTCTCCCTGTTTGAAAAAAAGGCAAACCCGCGAACCGTGTGACCACGCGATGAGGCTATCGTTACCTCAAGATGTTCGTCATTCTTCCCGAATTGTTTGGTGTGGGTAATAAAAATATCATGTAAAGAAAAAATTGGATGCCTGTTTCCTTCTCCGTATGGGCGGAGTGCATCAAGAGCACTTAACAGTGGTTGCGCAACTTGTTCTAAAAGTAGTTCACTATCTGGAACAAAGGCGATTTTATTTGAGTGCTTGTGTGTTGCATATGAGGCAAGAATACATGCGCCGAGCTCATGCACCCGTGCCGGATCTACGACATAGCCACCTGCGCCAGTGTGACCCCCTGACTGCATAATCGCAGGTCGAGCACCAGCCAATAGCAAAACCATACTGACACTCCCATCTGAACGTGCTGACCCCTTTATGTTTCCAGTGGCTTCTCTTCCCCAGAGACACACTGGCCTATTGTACGTTCCTACGAGCGACGACGCGACAGAGCCGAGCAGAGACGTTTTCCACTCATGACTACCAAGGACAATGACATCAGGCAATGATTCAAACTGTTTAATACGCTCTTTTGCTGCCTTTGTCACTACACCGGACGCTGCCTTTCTTTGAGTGTTCCATTGCTCTATTTGCTTTGCTGAAGCTTCTGCGATTGTTACATCAGTAGTCGCAAACAGTTGAAATGCGACGTCTGGATCACCAACACGTGAGGCTGAGTTTATTCTTGGTGCAAGTGAAAATGCAATATCATCTTCAGTTATACGCGACTGCATCACTCGGGCTTTCTTACACAGGGCTACAACCCCAAATCGTCGTGACTTGCGGAGCACAATGAGTCCGAATTTAGCTAAAATTCTATTTTCTCCAGTGAGTGGGACGATGTCAGCAACCGTCGCAAGTCCAACCATATCCAGTAACCATTTTTCCCAACCAGGTGTAATATCCGCAAACAACGGATTACTCTCTTGTTTCCCGACAATGATAAGCGCCTGTACCAATTTAAAAGCAACCGCCGCACCACAGAGGTCTGCATATGGGTACTGTCCAAGCTTTGGGTTCATGATGGCGTATGCCTTTGGCAAATTATCAGTACATTCATGATGGTCGGTAATGATAGTATCAATACCAAGCGTTCCTGCGTATGCAACGGTGTCATGCGAAGTGCACCCTACATCTACAGTAATAATGAGAGAGACGCCACTTTTTTTCAGTGTATCGACTGCAGATATGTGAAAGCCATATCCCTCTTCATCTCGATGCGGTATATATATGTGTACAAATTCAGAATAATTAATTTTTTTAAAAAAATCATGGAGCACCACAGCTCCAGGAATGCCGTCGCAGTCAAAATCTGCATACACTGCGATACGCTCCTTTTTTTCAACCGCCAATAAAATTCTTTCTACTGCAGAGGCACAATCATTCAACAGAAGCGGGCTGTGCAATTGTTCATAAAGTGGGTTAAAGAATGTCTCTCGTGTGTCCGCAGTGACGCCTCTGTTTTCGAGTAATTTCTCAATAATATCTAGCTGGAACTGGTTCATCATGATTGAGGTCTTTTTTTTTCTCTTTTGTACCGTATACTAGCATATATGCATGACTGTGTTTTTTGTAAAATAGCTGATAAATCAATCCCTTCACATATTGTGTATGAGGATGAAAACGTCCTTGCGTTCCTCGATGTAAAACCAATCCACTCAGGACACACACTGGTAATACCTAAAGAGCATTCTCGTAATATTTTTGATATCTCGAAAGAAAATTGGCAACATACTGCGGAGGTAGTTCGATCACTCGCTGTGTCAGTAAAGGAGGCGGTTGGTGCTGATGGTATCAATCTTATTATGAACAACGAGGGCGCTGCGGGACAAGAGGTATTCCACCCGCACATCCATATTATTCCGCGATTTGAGGGCGATGGCATTTCTACCATGCCAGAGCGTGTTTCTTCGTACGAAGAAATGATACATACGCAAGAAACGATACTCGAGAAAATCCGTTCGGCACATATTAAAAATATATAGTTTGTAAAAATAAAACCCCAGACGGGGTTTTATTTTGAATTGTCTTTTTTAGTGACTCACTATCGTGCGAGTGAATTAATAAAGAACTCAAGCGGCTGCAAAACGTTCCCTAATTGCCATTGTGGCTTAACAAAAGCGCCTACACCCCAAGAAGTTCCTTGTGTTTTCCATGTCCCAGCTTTACAGATGTATACGGCGTCAGCAATACACTGCACTCCTCCACCGGCAGTGTGCAGACAGGTAATTGTTTGCCCTTCTGAATATGTCTGGCCATTGTCAGTACATGTTTGCGAACCTGAACAGACACCCGCAGAAATAACCGTTGCGCCAGCTTCTGTGAGTAAACATTTGTTTCCGTATGTGACTGGAGCAGGAAATGCCATCACACAAGACATACCGGCTGGACACGCAGGCATAGGCGGTTGTCCGCAATAAGGCGCGTATTCCTTGGTGCATCCACCAGAAGTTAGGGTGACATGAGTTGAACCTTTCCAGTCTGTAATTGGTCCATCAGTTGGTCCTGGATGCCATAACGTCGCCTGGACTGTTTTTGTTCCGACAACTGAGTATGTGTGGGTTAAACCTGCAGAACATGCCTGCCCAGCACTTGGTGATGTAGTGCCATCGCCCCACGTAAGCGTGTAACCGCACCCACCAAATCCGGTGTTTGTGCCACCTGCATTGATCTTATTGAGAAGAGCAGTCGGGCCAGTCACAGTTACAGTTACTGGCACTTTCCCTGCTGTTGGAGTTATAGAAAGATCACCAACGTATTCACCTCCAAAATATGAAGTACAGTACCCAGCGGTAACTGTCTGACATGCCTTCAGTGTACAAAATCCTGCACCACCCTCTGAAGAGCGACCACACGTATTACACCCGTCATACCATGACTTACAATTTGAAGGCGGTGTATAGCCACCAATAGTTCCTTGGCACTCTCCTTCAGATACAAAGGATGCATTTTCTAATGCCATCTGACACTTATTTCCGTATGTCTTTTTTTCGCCCCAGCATCCTGATCCCGTGAGTCCATAGCCGTTATTTGCTGCGCATACTTGTCGCTCACCGCACACCGGTGCGTACTGTGTCGTACAGCTCCCCACTGCGCCTCCTACACTTACCGTTGTGCTTGAGTTCACAGAATTACCGGCCTCATCGCGTACCGTAATGTTTACGGTATAAAAACCACCTGATGTATATGTATGTGTAAATGTTGTTTGCTGCGTAACAGTTTCCCATCGGAGTGCAGCTGCGCCTGAAGAACTCGTTGGGTATGCAAGCTGATCACCCCAATCAATTGAGTATTTTAAGGTACCATTTCCATTGTCACTTGCCTGAACTCGCCACGTACCCTGCTCGCTTACAGAGAGTTGTGTTGGTCCAGAAAAACCGGTGATTGATGGAGGAATGATATCAGACGTGTTCGTAAAATATTCCTTACAGTATCTTACTGGGCCGGTTGTTGATGAATCCCATCCTTGTACGCATGACATTTGAGTACACATTAACTGTCCGCCGACATATGCACGTGAACAGGTGTTACACCCATCAAACCACACCTTACATTTCGCATCAGGCTCATTCGGGGTAACGGCTGGCTTTGTTTTACAGTACCCTTGACTAAGGCAACCACGAGAATCGCGGACACCATCAACGTATATCTGGTCACTAGTGCACAAGACCCTGTTATACACTGGGCACGATATAACTGGCCCGGTTGAAGCGCAGACATCAGCAATACGTGCACGGGTGAGCGATCCGACGATGCCATACGCAGGAAGTGATTGTTCATTCTGAAACTTAATCACATACCCTTGTGTAAGTCGGCCAAAAAAACCTCCTGAAATTTCGCTTGCACCTAAATCGTAATAGTCCGCAAGAAAACTTTGCAGTTCAGTTACTTGCCCGCCAGTATTTGCATCCCGCATACCTCGTCGCAATGTTTGTGAAAGACTAGGACAATAATTCTGTCCAGTAACATCAGTGTCATCAGTAGGTGGTGTTTGCACCTGCGCAGCGTCAGCGAGTGACCCGAAGGCAACGACTGCGACTAGAGCGAGCGTAATAAAACGAGATATGTACATAAGTGATTACTATTTATTAATGAAGACTCATTAAGTAAACCACTCCTATCCAGTTTTGCCTAGCATGCTCTACGCGTATGCACTTATGTACACAGACCAACAAACATGAGCACTCCTTCATCTTTCTTCATGAGACAGGTATTTATATAATTCTTGTAGATGCTTTTACACTTAGTGCCATCACGTTCACATACTTTTTTTCGAGCACACACCGGCTGATATTCTCGCCCACATTGTGCATCCTTTAACGAGTCACGCACACGTACCGTCATAGAAGTTGCGCCAACGCCATCCTTTGCGTCTTTCGCATAGACGGTGAGCGTGTACACTCCTTTTGTTTTATACGCATATGAAGCTGAGGCCTTATTGGTAAAAAGTAGCTGATCAACAGTCTTTACGGAATCACCCCAATCAAACGCATATGAAAGCCTCGTACCCTCTGGATCATATCCTTCGACAGTCCAGAGTCTTCGTACATTTCTTTCTACGTTGTTAGGACCATACACAGTTATTTCTGGTGGTTGGTTTACCGCAAAAAGTACCTTGCATTCTTTCGCTTTAAACGCTCCGATACAAGCTTTTTTTGGGCACGCAAAATCTTCGTCAGCGTCTGCGCGAGTACATGTGGTGCACCCATTGAACCACTCCTTGCACAATCGAGGCGGGACTATAGGAATTGCATCATCTACCTGCACCATAATTTGCTTTACTAATGTTTTTGAACTTCCTGAGCCGCCTGCAACTCCAGCGCTTCCGGATGAGTATGAGCGGAACAGAGCTACAGGGTAATTACCACTTTTTTTGAAAACGTACTTGTAATCAATACCTTTCGTACAGGCATTTGCTCCTGCGCAAGGAAGCACTGTCGGATTTGTTCCGTCGCCAAAATCAAGAAGAAACGTCGTATCGGCAGATTCAGTGATAGTTGCCGTAGCTTTTATTGCATGTGGGGCTTTCCCAGCAGTTGGGGCAACCGCTAGGTCGTCCTTAAATGCTGTCTGTTCCTCTTCTGCACATGCGTCGAGCATCGCCTTATACGTAACACTATCCACCACCCCAGAATCTGGGAGAGACATACTATTTTGAAAGAACCGAACTGCATCTCTCGTTTTTTGACCATATGTGCCCAGTACTGCGTCACCACTTATTCCTTGAGTTGCAAGGAATTGTTGCACACTAGTTACATCGGCGCCCTTCATGCCCAAGGAAAGAGTGCGAGTTGTCTTGGGGCACGTACTCTCCGCACTACTGTACGAGTAGCACAATAGCGAAACACAGACACCAAGAAAAGTGCCGAGTGTGAGACGAGAAAGTGTAGATGTGTGTATAAACTGCATACGTAGGTACTGTTACGATTCAAGGACCGCGATTCCAGGCAGATTGCCATCAAGTAAGAATTCAAGCATTGCACCACCTCCGGCAGATACGAAATCAAATTGTTCTTCAGGCCTAAATTCTGGACGCTCAATAGATGCAACTGTGTCACCACCACCTAACACAGAAGTTGCTGAACTTAATGCAATGGCGTCACCAAGCGCCCGTGATCCATCGGTATAGCCTTTTTCATACCAACCCATAGGACCATTCCATACAATGAATTGTGCCTGCTGAATTTTTGGCGTAAGTTCAATAATTGTTTCTGGTCCAATATCAACCACGATATCATCTGCACCAATCTCGCTTACAGAAACAATAGAGACGCCTGATGCGCGTTCCACAATCACATCTCGTGGAATTATAAGTTTCGGATTATCGCGAATTTCATCAGGTATTTTTGAATCACCGACGACAGACTTACCGACTGCGTGCCCGCGTGCAACTAAAATATCATTTGCGAGAGCGCCACCCACAAACACTTCGTCGTATTTTGTCAGTAATGTCCGGATAAGTGGCTCCTTCGTTTCAAATTTTGAACCAGCAACAAACGCAATTGATGGATGCTTCGGCGTGAACGCATTACGTAAATTGTGTACCTCATCTGCAAGCGCAAGACCAGCACAGTGAGGAAGTAACGGTGGCACACCAACTATAGAGGGTTGTGCACGATGAGAGTCGGGGAATGCATCACTCACAAACAGTTGTCCGAGCCCTGCGATATCACGCGCAAGCGACATATCATTCTCTGTTTCACGGCTTTCTCTACGTATATTTTCTAACATTAATACTTCTCCATTTCCCATTCCGGAAACAAGTTTCGTAAGCTCCTGGGACCCGATACGCATATTCGAAAACGTACACTTCTGGATTACTGTTGCAAGTCGCTCAAATATAGGCCGAAGTGTCTCGTCCGGCTTTCTGCCAATATGCGCAACTACCACCACTCGCGCACCAACGTTCTGCAAATACATCAATGTTGGCAGTGCACGACGCAAACGCAAGTCATCAGTAATGTGGCCTTCACCATCAAGAGGAATGTTAAGTCCGCTTCGTACAATAACTGTTACCCCTTCTAAAGTTGCCGGCGCAATTTCTGTAAGTAGTTTCATTACAACATCGTACCAAGAGACTCAGTATTGACCTACGTATATGTTCACACCAATTTTCTATGCAAGAAATGAGCGAAGTAGTGGTTCACATTTTTCTGGGTCTACACTTGCTCTACCAATAAGGAACCCGGACAGTTCAGGAATAGCTTCAAAGAGTTTTTGCGCGTTACTGGTGTCAACTGCGCCCCCATACAGTACACGCACAGTCCTTCCAATTGAGGGTCCATGTGCTGCGTGCAACATTTTTCTAATACTTAAAATCATTTGATGAATGTCGTGCTCTGCTGGTGGCTTGGGTGCACCAATTGCGTAGAGTGGCTCGTAGGCGAAAATGATGCGCGAGCGCATATGCTGTGGCACGAGCGCCATTGCTGAAGTAATTTGAGAGTTTACAAAATCAAGATACGCACCCTGAGCATCTCGCTCCTTTTCACCAACACATACTATTGGCGTCAGACCTGTAGTTACCGCAAGAAATGTTTTTTGCTGTACGGCAATATCGGTCTCTCCTATGGCGCGCCGCTCTGCATGACCAATAATGACGTACTTTGCTCCGACTGACATCGACTGACGCGCAGAAATGTCTCCAGTGTGTGCTCCTTCTACCTCCTGATGAATATTCTGTACACCGATTGATACCGATTTCTTCTTATGCGCATGCCGTGCGATATCTGCAACAAATAATGCAGGTGGACACACAACCATGGCAATTTTTTTTGTATTCTTAAGTACACGCTCCATCATGCGGATAATACTGCGTGCCTCATCTATTGTTTTTGGAAACATTTTCCAGTTGCCCACAATAAGTACTTGTCGTTTTTTTATCATATAAATAGTGTAGCATCAATTTATATACAGATTCTACAAAATGTACCCTCAACGGAGAATATAATAGACTTATACGCATATACAGTATAGAGTACCGAAGATGAAGTCTGTACGCCCACGCGCAAAAATAAGCAAAAAGAAAAACTTTGTTCGACAAGGCAAAGCGGCTAAGAAAAAGACCCCGGCTGAGTTTTGGAATGATGAATACCAAACAAAGGAGCACTTTGCTCTTTCTACTGAGGCAAGTGAGGATTTAGAGAAATTTGTACGCTTTATAGAGCGAAATCATAACGGATTTCCAAGGCACTGGAATGTCCTTGATGTCGCCTGCGGTAATGCACGAAATGGTATCTTTCTAGCTGAACACTTTACTGCACATGTAACCGGGTTTGATATCTCCAAGGAAGCTATCGCGCAGGGCATGAAACTTGCAGCTGGAAAACGGCTACGCCTCAATCTCTCTGTTGGTGATTTAAAAAATCCACTGCCGGTCACTGACGAGAGCCAAGATATCGTACTTGATATGATGTCGAGTCACATATTGAATGCAAGCGAGAGAGTGAAGTTTCTGAACGAAGTGCTCAGAGTTTTAAAGCCTGGTGGATGGTTTTTTGTCAAAACATTCCTTCGTGACGGTGATGTAAACGCAGAGCGCATGATTCGTGATTTTCCTGCAGGCGAAGAAGGCAGTTACCTCCATCCACGCATCGGGTATCTCGAACATGCAGGTACAGAAGTGGAACTTAATGCGTTTTACGGTGAGCATTTTGATATTGAATACAAACAAAAGTCACACAAGCACTTTTCACACGGCAAACCAAACAAGCGAAGGTTTATTGTCTACTATTTAACAAAGCACAAAAATTAACTGGTTGTACACAAGTATGCATACCAGCGTGCTTTTGGTATCGAAAAAAGAAGTACACTAGAGATGTGAAAAATAGTACGCACCGCGAAAACGGCTTTTCTCTGGTAGAGTCCCTTATTGCCATGGCATTACTTGGCATGTTCATGACACTCTTTAGTGGGTACACCGTTATGATGAAGGCGATAGCCGTATCACGCTCACGATTGACTCAATCTGCACTCGCTAACGAAAAAATTGAAATTATAAATAATTTACCGTATGACAGTGTTGGGATTGTAAGCGGTGTACCCGCAGGTCTTATTCTTGGTACAGAAAGTATCTCTCGCGGTGGCTCAACTTACACAATTAATACAATCGTGCGAAATATTGACGATCCTTTTGATGGTGTCATTGATGGCGCTCCTGATGACCTCGCACCAATTGATTATAAGCTTGTTGAGGTCCAAGTTACGTGCACATCGTGCAGCAACCCCTACTTAATCTCGAGCACCGCTCGTATCGCCCCTCCTGAAATTGAAACCGCGACCACAAACGGCTTACTCCTCATTCGTGCATTTGACGCTACAGGCACTGCATTGGCAGGTGCGAATGTGCATATGCAAAATGCTGCAACAGGCCCAACTATAACTGTAGACGACACGACAGATTCACTGGGTGAACTCAGAATTCTTGGCCTTCCCCCTGCGACACAGCTCTACCAAGTATCTGTCACGAAAAGTGGCTACTCGACTGACCAAACACTTACCGTGGGCGCAGCCGGTAACCCGAACCCAGTAAAACCGCACTCAACGATTACCTCGTCAAACACAACGCAGGTAAGTTTCGCAATTGATCGCACGAGTACGCTTAATGTACGCACCAGTGACTCTGCGTGTATTGCGATTCCTTCCATTGCGTACAACCTCAAGGGCGCAAAAATTATTGGCACCACGCCAACCGTATACAAATACAACCAAAATTTAAACTCTGGAGGAAGTGGCCTCAATACTCTGACGCCCATAGAATGGGACACGTACACTGCGACACTTGCGGACACCAGTTACACCATAGCAGGCACTATCCCACTTATGGGAACTCTCGTAAGCCCTAATACAAGTACCGATCTTCGTGTCATACTTGCTCCTCGCGTAGATAGAAACTTATTAGTAACCGTCGTTTCAGGTACTACAGGCCTCCCTCTTTCTGATGCATCAGTGAGGCTTAGAAAAGGAGGGTATGATGTAACAAAGACGACTGGCCTCGGCACAACGAACCAGACAAGCTGGTCAGGAGGCTCGGGACAAGCGACGTTTACTGACATCACAAAATATTTTTCTCAGGACAATAATATTGCTATTAACAACCCTGCCGGTGATTTAAAATTACTAAGCGTCTCAGGGAGCTATGTTGCCTCTGGAGATTTAACGTCTTCTACCTTTGACACCGGCTCTGCAAATGATTACCAGACGCTCTCATGGTCTCCCTCAACACAACCGGCTCAAACGGGAACAAACCCTGTCCGTTTTCAAATCGCAACGAATAACGACAATGCAACATGGGATTTTAAGGGTCCTGACGGTACTTCAGGCACATACTACACAACTCCTGGGACAAGTATTGCAAGTGTCCATGATGGTGACCAGTACTTACGTTATAAAGTATTGTTACAAACAAGTAACTCTGCGTACACACCAACTATTTCTGATATCTCCTTCACGTATACTTCGTCGTGCATCCCTCCAGGGCAAGTACTGTTTACCGGCCGTGGCAGCGGAAACCATACACTCACAGTTTCAAAAACAGGCTATGCATCTCAAACTATTACTGTCGCTATGTCAGTAAACGAAAAAACGCAAACAGTAACCTTAGTTCCGAACTAACGCACTGTATACAACTCAGTCTTGCGCAAATGGTACACTAGAAAAATGTACACTAGAAAAAAAACTAACGAGAGCGGTTTTACAGTAATAGAGGTGCTCGTGAGCGCTGCTGTTTCAGCAATGATTATGGCTGGGATTTACACATTCATGAAAGGGGTGTCGAGTATGAATCGTATTCTGAGCGCAAGTATCCAGGCACAAAATGAAGCACGAAAAGTGTTAAAACCGATGGCAGGAGAAATACGCGACGCAAGTGATTCAAGTACCGGCACATACCCTATTGAGACTGCTGGAAATTTTACCTTTACATTCTATAGTAACATTGACTCTGACACACAGCGAGAACGAGTGCGTTATTTTCTTGATGGGACAATTCTAAAAAAAGGAATTACACAAGCTGCAGGAAGCCCCCTCACGTATGACACAGGAACCGAAGTAGTAACCGAGGTTATTCATAATATTGCAAATGGTCTGACGCCAATATTCTCATACTACGATAGAAATTACACTGGCACAGAAGCAGCACTCTCCACACCTATCGTCATTCCTGATGTTCGATTAGTCAAAATCAATATTATAATTGACCCATACGCTTCATCGTCACCAACACCTACATCGGTGGTGACACAAGTGTCACTGCGCAATTTAAAAGATAATTAATAACATGTCACATCATACTCATCGTGGATACATTCTTATTTATACATTAGTTTTCGGTAGCATCATCGCCCTTGCACTTGGCGGTTTCGCAACTTGGGGCTCTCGCTACCTACGCGTGGTAAACCATACACTCTACCAAGAGGAGGCAGCGCGTATTTCAGATGCAGGTATTGAATACTACAAATGGCATCTTGCACATGCACCGACTGACTATACGAATGGTACGGGGAATCCTGGACCATACGTCATCCCGTACAAAGATAAAGATGGGAATACTATTGGTACCTACACACTTACTATCACCCCTCCTGTAACTGGTAGTGATATCGTGACTGTGAAATCTGAGGGCGTTTCAGCAACTGACCCAACAGCAAAAAAGACCATTACGATACAGTTGTCACGCGAATCTGTGGCTCATTATGCCGTTCTTTCGCAATCATCACTCTTTTTCCCTACAGGGACTGAGATTTTTGGTGCAGTGCACAGTAATGGTGGTATCCGTTTTGACGGACTTGCACATAACGTAGTCACAAGCGCACAATCAACATACAGAGACGGCACTCATGGTAGCTATGATGATGATGAGGATGATGATCAAGACGAAGACGATGAGGATGATGAAGATGAAGATGGAGATGACGAGGGAGGAAATACAATTTGTCACATTCCACCTGGAAATCCTGGTAACAGAAACACTATTCACGTAGGAAATGGTGCAGTTGCGGCACACCTCGGTCACGGTGATCACACAGGATCATGCGATAACGACAATGATGATCATGATGATGACGGTGATGGCTATGACAATGACAATGAAAATGAAGACCACCATGATGGCGGTGACGACAACGATGACGATGGTGACGGTGAAGATGACGACCACGAAAGCGGTAACGGCTATGAGTACGCTGTACACACACACAAGACTTCAACCGACTCTCTCCCTCCAGCGGCACTCACCACGCGCGCGGATGTATTTCTTGCTGGACGACAATTCCCTGTTGCAAGTGTTGACCTCGACTCTTTGACACAATCTCTTTCAACATTAAAGAGTGACGCGCAAGCATCTGGATTTTACAGAGCGAGTTCTGGCGATGATGGCTACCACGTAGTCTTAAAGAATAACGACACCTTTGATCTCTACAAAGTAACCTCACTCACAAACGCACCGAGCGGATGCTCGGGTGACGGCTCACTCTGGGGCACATGGAGCGTAGGTACACAGACACTTCTTGGTAACTATCCGTTCCCAACAAATAACACACTCTATTTTGAGGATAACACATGGGTAGATGGCACGATAAACTCTGCCCGACTTACCATTGTCGCAGCCGAAGTTGGTGTAAGTGAGTCAAACTACAAGAACATAATCATTGGAAACAACCTTAACTACACCACGTACACAGGCACAGATGCTCTGGCCTTGATTGCTCAAGATAACGTACTTGTCGCAATGACAGCCCCATCAACACTTCGCATTGATGGCGCATTGATTGCAAAGGAAGGGTCAGTAACACGCTTAGGATACCGCGCACCGGAAGGAGGTAATAACCGATGTTCTCCATACCACTCACGAACCGCAATAACTACATGGGGTATGATAGCTGCAAAGGATGGTTTCTCTCTGAAGAAAACTGACGGTACTGGCTTTCAGACACAATCAATTTACTACGATGGTAATCTGACAACTACACCTCCACCAGGCATGCCATCTCTTGCACCTGAGTACAAGGTAATCTCGTACGAAGAAAGCTAGGAAGAAAATTATGAATACTAAAAACTCCGCGACAGCGGAGTTTTTAGTATCTGCCAGACCCTCAAGAGACTGCTACATCTTTCACCGAGGAATTGACGGGAGGACTAAACGTTTTGTGTAATACCGTAAATTGGTGAAATGATAGCAATGGCAAAGAAGCCGACACCACCACCGATGAAGAGCATGAGGAGCGGCTCAATGATGGTAGAAAGGTTTTTGGTCTTCTGTTCAACCTCTGCCTCATAAAATAGCGCAAGCTTGTTAAGCATGTCAGACATAGCGCCAGTCTCTTCTCCTACAGCAATCATTTCTCCAAACAGTAAGGGAAAAATAGTATGCCCCTCCTCGAACGCACGTGAAAGTGGCTCTCCTTTTGTTACCATTTCCTCTGCCTTCTTTAAATCTGCCTTAAAAAGTGAGTTTTGGACCACCTCCTCTGTAATTGAAAGCGCGCGGATTACATCAACTCCAGACGCAACGAGTGACGCAAGCGTGCGAGATGCACGCGCAGTATTTACCTCTTTTACCATGGCAGAAATCACTGGCATGTGTACAAAAATATAGTCGAGTGTTCTTTTCCCGCGTGCAGTACGTGCAAGCATCACAGCTGACACAACCGTCCCTACAGTAATAAGAATCGCACTGAGCGTATGCCCGATGAGGAAATCACTGACATTCATAATAGCTCTGGTACTAGAAGGGAGCTTTGCCCCGACCTCTTCAAATGTCTGTTTAAGACTCGGCACCACTTGGGTAATCATAAGAACTCCCACACCTATCATCGCTACCACAACGACAGAGGGGTAGGTAAGCGCTCCTTTCACCTGTTTATGAATCTTATATGCTCTATCCAACTGTTCGGCGATATTTTGGAGTGCGCCCGGCAAGTTACCACTTTCTTCTCCCGCTTTCGCCATTGCAACGAAGAGTGGTGGGAAAACTGCTGGAAATTTTGAAAGCCCGACATAAAATCCTTGCCCCTTACGAATATCTTCACTCACTATTTTAAGCACCTTTTTTAACTTGTCGTTTTGCGCCTGCTTTTCTGATATTGCAAGCGCACGCGACAATGGAAGTCCTGCGGTAAGCATGGCAGATAATGTTCTAGCAAAGATAACTTTATCGTAAGCACCAACTGTTGAAAAGCGTTCAGAAAACTCCTTGAATTTTGCACCGAATCCGCCACCTTCTGAGGAAATAGTGAGGACTTTCCCGCCTTCATCACGAACTTTTTGATATATAGCATAGCGGTCATCGGCATCCATGGTGCCAGAATATTTTGCGCCATCTTTTTCTGCGGTGTACGTAAACTTCATGACAACACTAGTATAGCGCGTGTTTTGATTTTATTGAGTAGCGAATACCAGTAGCTGTGAGCTACTAATACTCAACGAGGAAATTATTACTCACTGATAACACGAAGCACTTCTTCCAGTGTCGTTTGCCCCGCAGCTGCTTTGTAGATACCATCTTCCATCATCGTGAGCATCCCCTCCTTTCGTGACTGCTCATGAATTGCATCTGCAGACGTAGATTTTGCAATTAAATCTTTCAGTGATGGACTCAGTGATAACACTTCAATGATTGATTTACGTCCGGAAAAGCCGGTCTCTGACGCATTTGATTTTTTAGCGACACCAAACTCAATATCTTTCATCGTCATATTTGGTGGTACGATTTTTTCATCTTTAAGTGTTCGGAGCACGAGTCCGAGATCTGCCTGCTTTTCAAGCGATGTGATTTCTGAGAGTGGTACTGTCGCACGATCATGTTCCTTATGGAGTGTGCGCACCAAGCGTTGCGCAATCACCACCTGCAATGTTGAAACAAGAAGAAACGGTTCAACACCCATATCTATGAGTCGAGGCACCGCACCTGCAGCAGAGTTTGTGTGTAGTGTCGCAAGAACTAAGTGCCCCGTAAGCGCTGCGTTTATCGCAAGCGATGCAGTTTCTGTATCGCGAATTTCTCCAATCATAATTACATCTGGGTCTTGACGCATCAATGTGCGTAATCCTGCAGAAAACGTAAGACCAATTTCTGGGCGTACTTGTGTCTGATTAATGCGCGCCATTTGATATTCAACCGGATCTTCAATGGTCGAAATATTTACTTCTGGGGTATTTAATATATCTATCAATGTATAGAGTGTCGTAGTCTTTCCTGAACCTGTAGGTCCTGTAATCAAAATAATGCCTGTACTTTTTTTAAGCGCATCGTGCACGCGTTCAAGCGAAATACCATGAAACCCCAAGCCTTCGAGAGTGTACCCACCACCACCTTCACGCAAGAGACGCATAACAATCTTTTCTCCATAGTGCGTCGGAAGTGTTGAAACACGAAACGCGACTTTCTCACCGCCCGTATCAATTTTAAAGCGACCATCTTGAGGAAGACGTTTCTCATCGAGACGCATATTTGATAAGACCTTTATACGAGCAACCACTGACGGTCCTGTAACCTTAGGAAGGGTCATCGCATCATGCAAAATACCGTCGATACGATACCGAACAAGCAACATTTCTTCATGGTGTTCAATATGTATATCAGACGCACCTTGTGTAACCGCGTGTTTCAACAATGCATCGACAACTTTAACTGCAGGAATTTGGTCTGCGAGTGCCCGCGCTTGGTCTTCTTCAGAAGTACCTTCCTTAGAAACACTCGTGGTTATTTGCGATGCTTCTTGGTTAATTAAATCACCCAAGTCTGCCTTCAGAGAGCGCTGATACTGCTTGAGTGCTTCTTTTATGGAGTTTGTATCAGTAAGGCGAGTGATAATTTTAAGGCCTGTTTTTTTCTTAATGAAATCAATTGCACGTAAATCGTCAGTATCAAGCATCGCGACAACAAGCTCCTCCTTATTCTGTTCAATTGCGATAACATTACTATGTCGCGCAACTGGCTCAGGAATCATCGAGAGTGTCTCGTACGTAATTTTTTTATCAAGTAGTGAAACAAAAGTTACTCCAGTAATGTGTGAGTACGCCTTGCGCAAGTCTGTATCAGAAATTTCACCGTGCTCAACAAGTAACTCGCCGATAGGGCGATTCTTTTGTACCGCTTCATCAGCGACGGTGTCAAAGTTTTTCTTTTGTACCAAACCTCCATCAGTTAAAAACTGTCGAAGGGTGTCTATTGGAACATGCATGACCACAGTATATCAGCAGAGGTCCGAAAGATATGCACAGATTGCCTTAAAGATGTGCACTGGTGCGCGCCTGCTCTGCTGCATGTATTCGCTCTTCTGCAAAAGCATACGCTGACTCACGGAGCGAAGTACGACGCTCTTGCGCATGCGTATGTACACGAGTAAACATTGACTCCATATATCGCGCGAGCTTCACACGCACTGTATCTAGGTCCCAGTACTCACCAGTATTGTTTTGTACCCATTCAAAGTAACTGACGATAACGCCACCAGCATTTGCTAGCACATCAGGAACAACAGTAACTCCTCTCGCGTGGAGCTCGGCATCGATAGATAAATCTATCGGGCCGTTTGCCATCTCTACAATATATTTTGTTTTAATTGTTGAGATATTTTTTTCATTGATAACATGGGATAGCGCTGCAGGTATAAGTGCATCAACATCAAGAGCGAGGAGTTCATCATTTGTTATTTTAGTGCATGTATCACACGCCGAGAACTTATCTTTTTTATCATGCGCCCTCATGCGAGAAACAGGTACTCCCGATGCTGAGTACACGCCACCAGAAGCATCGGACACTGCAACGACGACATATCCCTTTTCAACTGCACGCTGAGCAAAAAAACTCCCAACATTTCCAAAGCCTTGTATTGCAATCCGCATTTCTGAAGCTTCTTTTCCTAATGTTTTTCGTAATGCCTCAAGTACATACACTCCACCGAGCCCGGTTGCTTCATCACGACCAAGAGACCCACCTAAAATAAGTGGCTTTCCTGTCACAACCGCTCTATCATCAAAACCAACAATAGTATTCCACTCGTCGACAAACCATCCCATGGTCTCTGCGCTCGTGTTCACGTCTGGCGCAGGAATATCTTTTTTAGGTCCGAAGACATGTTGAAATGCACGCACATAGGCACGTGTCAATTTCTCAAGTTCTGATTTTGAGAGTTGCGCTGGGTCAACGGTAATGCCTCCTTTTGCGCCCCCATACGGTAGCCCAGCGAGAGAACATTTTAATGACATAAGTCGTGCCAATTCAGTTACTTCTGCAAGTGTGACTTCCGGGTGATACCTCACACCTCCTTTTGTAGGACCCAATGCCATACTGTACTGTACTCGGTATGCATCAAATTTCTTTAAAGCACCATCATCCATAGTAATCGTGAGTGAAGCGGTATGTATTGCGGTTGGTTTTTTTGATAGAGACATAAAAATAGATATTTAGTAATACAAAAAGTATACCACCAAGACATGAACCCTTGCCGTCGATGTTGCAGAAAGGTATGCGAGTGTGATATAGTCGAAATGTTACAGATATGCGGTCCCCAAGCGGGGACTTATTTTGTATATACACCGCTAAGAGCAAATTGACGGCTTAGCTTAGGTTTATTATTTAATTTTATATTTATGTCATTACTTGATATCAAATCTCTCAACATTGCGCTCGATGAGCTCGAGCAAGAGCGAGGTATCCCCCGCGTAAAGGTAATCAGTGCTATAGAGAATGCACTTGGCGCTGCATACAAAAAGGAATACGGTGAAAAAGGGCAAATTGTTCGCTCACATTTTAATCCACAAACGGGAGATGTTGAGTTCTACCAAATAAAAATCGTCGTGGACAAATCACTTGTCTACATGGAGGGTGAAGAAGTCGCGGCCGACGATGACCGCGCTCGATTCAATGATGAGCACCACATGCTTTTCGACAACGCAAAGCTCATGAAGCGTGACGTACAAGTAGATGAAGAAATTACATTCCCTCTGGAAACACGCGAAGACTTTGGTCGTATCGCAGCACAAACCGCAAAGCAAGTAATAATTCAAAAAATTCGCGAAGCAGAACGATCTTCAATTATTGAAGAATACGGTGAGAGACAAGGTGAGATTGTGACTGGGCATGTACAGCGCTTCGAGCGTGGTAGCCTCTATGTTGACCTCGGTCGCGCGACTGCGGTTATGCCCTATGAAGACCAAATTCCAGGAGAACGTTACCGGCAAGGAGAGCGTGTACGCGCACTCTTAATACAAGTTGATGAAAATGCACGTGGATCATTTCTTCGTCTTTCTCGCTCACACCCACAATTTTTAACTGCACTTTTTGCAACAGAAGTTCCAGAGCTGAAAAATGGTATTGTTGAAATTAAAGCAGTTGCTCGTGAGGCCGGTTCACGCTCAAAAATTGCTGCTTTCTCGAAGGATTCACACATAGACCCTGTAGGCGCACTTGTGGGACAGCGAGGCGTACGCGTATCTACAGTTATGAGTGAACTTGGTGGCGAAAAAATTGATGTAATTGAGTGGTCAGAAAATATCGAGCACTTCATCGAGGATGCACTTTCCCCAGCACAGGTTCAATCTGTTGAACTCAACCATGCAGAAAAATCTGTGAAAGTTACTGTGCAAGACGATCAGCAATCTCTTGCTATTGGTCGTGGCGGTCAAAACGTCCGACTCGCAGCAAAACTTACAACGTGGAAGATTGATATCATTGCACTTGCCCGTCCAGTCGCGCCGGCTGATGACGTCACTACAGATGTAGCGCCAGAGACAACTGAGTAAGCTCGTATTTGCCCTCATATAAAAAACCCGCCTGAGCGGGTTTTTTATATGAAAGAAATTTCTATACCTTAAGAACGGGTATTATTTGCTTTTTACGTGAAACTACTCCTGGCAAGAGCGTCGTGTCACCCGCAACTGGCACCTCGAACGACTGTGCTATCACTGAGCTTGTAGATGCGTTATAGGTAAATACTGTTGCCTCCTCCTTAAGAATATCAATCACAAAGAAGAGCACGTCATCCACATCCTTTTCATCTTTCAGTAATTGCTGTATTGCTGTCACAATTCCCTCTTTTCGCGCTACTACAGTTTCTGGCGTAGTTGTCTCAACTACAGAAACTCTAAAGTTTTTAGAACCAACGGCAAACTTTTTACTATCGATATGGAGCAGCCCTGAATCACTAAAGTCTGACACGTCGGACTTTGCCGCAAACATCTGTCCTGCATATATGGGGACCTCAACGCCTACATGTGCCGCCAACTTTTGGGCCACAGCAGTATCATGCGCAGTCGTTGTTGGAGAACGAAACGCAAGTGTATCTGACAAAATACATGAAAGCATTAATCCGGCGATGTCTTTTGGCAAGGTCTCGACATGAGCACCCATAAGGTCATACATGACCGTTGCGGTCGAAGCGAGCGGTCTTAAGGTGACCATCTGTGGTCCATTAGTCATGAGCCCTCCTACTAATTTGTGGTGATCAATGATGTGCAAAATCGTAGTGTCATTGATATTTTCAAAAAGCTCCTGAGGATTATTGGTATCAACAATGACTACCAAATCCCCTGAAGTCACAGAATCAAGAACATCAGGTTGCGCTATCCCCCACGTGCGGAGTACGAATTGAGTCTCCTTATTGAGCTCGCCGAGAATATACGGAACCGCCTTTTCTGATGCGTGCGTATTTAAATACCACGCCCAAATAATTGCGCAACACGTTGTGTCCGTGTCAGGCGACTTGTGACCAAATACTTTAATATGACTCATAGTAAGCATATACTAGCATACAGACATGGCCACATTCTAGGTACGTAAGATTTCTTGTTCTCGTTCGTCATACACACTATACTCAATACTTATGAAAAAAACTCGCCCAAACTCAAAACGTATTGCGAAAACAGCCCTACTGTTACTTAGTATCATGGCATTTTCTATTACCGGTACCGCAGAAGCAAAGGATGGGGTTGATGACCGTATAAAAGATACACCTTCAATCAAAAGTGAGGCTCGCGTCAAATTGCAAGAATTGCAAAAAATACGCTCGACGAAGCTCGAACAAATTGCATCTCTTGATGAAGAGATGAAGCGCACTCAAGAAACAAATAGTACGGGGCGAAAACTTGCTAACAAAAAGAAGGAAGTGGCAAAAAAACAACTACGTGATGCTGCCTCCCACAAACTCGAGCAGGCATTTCAGTCAGTAGTGGTTGCGTCAGATGAATTAAACGAGACCCTTACTCAGAAGCAAATAATTTTAGACCGACTTCCTGAAAATAATCCTGGTATGCGAGATCTGTACAACCAATTTCAGAAGTCTGCGCGAGCCGTGCATACATCAAATGCGGCCATTCTTGAAACTGAGCTTCAGATTACAAAAGCTATAGAGAGTGCCCGGCCGGAGGATTCAAAAAACGCTGCCCAATCACTACGTGACACACTTGTCCAATTTAACAAGGCACGCTCGTCGGTGGACGCTTTAAGTAAAGTGCTCCCGCGTCACTAGACCCCATGTGGACAGTGCGCATGAACAAAACCATTTCGGAGGTATGATGGAGCATACTTACTCAATAAGCAGTAACCACTATGGAGACACATACAGTACCCACAAAATCATTTGGAATCGTAATAGGCGCGATAGTTATTTTTGCTGTACTCATATTTGGCGCATTGTATATTTGGGGGAAATCAATTGACTCATCAAATCTTACTGTGGAAGACAATCCTTCTTTCCAGGTTACCTCTTCAGTCGTCACCGAGAGGAATCTTACTGACGAAGAAGTTGATGTCATGCAGCAACTTGACGCACTACCTCCTGCAACTCAATCAGAAGAAGAGCTTAGCCCTGTAGAGTAAGCATTCTCGCGCTGTCTATATTATAAATGACACGCTTTACTGGGTGTCATTTTCTGATACACTCGCGCAATGCATGATATTAAAAAAACAACAGAACCACACTCAGTCGTAGTTCTCACAGGCACCATTAATAAAGACACGATTGCAAAGTACCTCCCCAAGGCTCGAAAAGACATCCAGGGACATCTGAAACTTGATGGATTTCGTGATGGAAAAGTTCCAGATGCCCTTATCGATGGTCAAGTCGGCGAAGATTTACTCAAAGATCGAGCTGCAGAAATTGCAATACGAGAAATATTGCCAGAAACCCTCATCCAACAACAGTTAGTACCAATCATTACACCGAGCGTTGCAATAACACCTAAAGCTGACGGTGGTGCGGAGATTGAAGTGCGAGTTGCTGTATATCCTGTTGTTACACTACCTGACTACAAAAAAATTGCTCATGATGAGATGCAGGCAGTAGAACCAGTTACAGTGACTGAGGAAGATGTAGCCAACGCTCTCATTCATTTTAAACGCGAGCGCGTGCGTGTAGAGGCACTCGAAGCAGGTACTCCTCCAGAAGAGGCATATAAAAAGGGTGAGGAGATTGCCGTTGCAGATTTACCTCAGCTTGATGATGCCTTTGTGGCTCAGATTGGATTTGAAACCGTGGCACTTTTTGAAGAGAATGTTCGTAAAAATCTCCTAACATCAAAGGAAGACCATACAAAATCTGAACGCCGCGCAAAAATATTAAAAGATATTACTGATTTGACTGACGCAGATACGCCGGAGCCACTTGCAGAATACGAAATCGCCAAAATGGAGTCTGGACTTACTGAATACCTCATGCAACAAGGCGCAACACTTGATGCATATCTTGAGCATATAAAGAAAACTCGCGCAGATTTGCACACTGAATGGCACGACGAGTCACACGCACGCGCAAAAACACAACTTGCACTCATAGAAATATCGAAGCGAGAGAACCTCATTGAAGATGAGACAGAGCTCACGAACTTAGTTGATTCAGCTCTTGAGAGAAACAAAGGCGCAGATCCAGTTGCTGTACGTTCACATTTTAGTGTCATTCTCAGAAATGAGAAGGTGCTGCGTTTTCTCGAACAACAGTAAGTACAGTGGAGAGCGCAGTAGATTCCAGGCGCACCCCTGATACACTTACCATATGAGACCACTTTATATGATACTTGGCATCTGCGTTTTTGTGACAGCAATAGTTCTGTTTCAGATATTTTCGCCACGAATACCGGCTGCAACACCAGGTACATCCCCATCCCCATCTGCCGAAACCTCAATACGCGTGACCACTCCAACACCTGCTATGCGAGTGAGGAACCCTATTACCGTTACAGGAACCGCTCGGGGTTCATGGTTTTTCGAGGCTTCTTTCCCTATAACACTCATCGGTGAAAAAAATAACCCTGTTGCCTACGGTATCGCCGAAGCAACGAGTGACTGGATGACTGAGGATTTTGTACCCTTCGTAGGTGAAATAAATGCGCAAGACTTGCGTGGAAATTTTTTTATAGAACTAAAGAAAGACAACCCATCTGGCGAACCTCAGTTTGACGAATCAATTCGAATCCCAATAGTTCTTGAATAAGTATTAAAAAACGCCGTTCGAGTACCCAATTCGAGCGGCGCTGTAGTTTCCCAGATACTCATTCATTTCTGTTTGAGCATTTGGGCATGATAGTGCGCGGGGAAGGCTCCGAGTGGGCCTAGCCAGAAAGAGTAAAAGCAAAGTAGGGGTAGGTAGACCCCGTACTCCTTCTGGTATTCTGCCAACCCTGCTTCCCAACGCTTGAAGTCTGCTTCACTCGCGGTTATATACATAACGCACCTCGCTTACAGGTTTCAACGTACTCAGAGTATCAGATAACAAACGAGTCTGCTAGAAATACGCTCATTTCATTTTTTTATCATTCTGCCGTATACTCAAGACATGCAAAATAATCTTATACCAATGGTAATTGATAAGGGGCAGTTTGGTGAACGAGCGTACGACATTTACTCACGCCTCTTAAAGGAGCGTATCATATTTTTAACGGGTGCAATTGATGACGCGGTCGCAAACACCGTCGTTGCTCAGTTACTCTTCCTGCAATCAGAAGATCCTAAAAAGGACATCTCGCTCTACATAAACTCACCTGGGGGTGTCATAACCGCCGGACTCGCTATTTTGGACACAATGAATCACATTAAGCCTGACGTATCGACAATTTGTGTTGGCATGGCGGCATCGATGGGTTCTGTACTTCTTTCAGCTGGCGCAAAAGGCAAGCGCTTTACGCTTCCAAACTCTGAAGTAATGATTCACCAGCCATGGGGTGGAGTGCAGGGTCAAGCAAGTGATATCGAAATTACTGCACGACACATATTGAAGGCGCGTGAGCGACTCAACAAAATCCTTGCTAAAAACACAGGACAAAAACTCGATAAGATAGCAAACGATGTGGACAGAGACTTCTTTATGGATGCAGAAGAGTCAGTAAAATACGGTATAGTTGACCAGATACTCAAATAGTTTCTGCGGCAGCTTTTTGCAATGCCAGTACATAGTGGTATAGTTTTGTGTATATCTCAACTTGAGATATACATTTAATTACATCTCTACGCACTCAAAACTTAAAATAGTATGACTATTTCAAAAATACATTTGAACAAAGCCGTACATTAGCGATTTGATGCGTGGCTAAAGACCGCGCCATGATAACATTTATACTTATTGCACTCATCTCGGCACTGATAGGTGTCGCATTTGGGTACCTCCTTCGCTCGCTCATCACTATGGGCAAGCGTGGTTCTGCAGAAGTGGAGATTAAAAAAATGCTTCTAGACTCAAAGGAGGAAGCTCAGAAAATAATCGACACTGCAGAAAAAAAAGCTACGGAGTACACAGAAACGAAGACGAGAGAGATAAAGGAGAAGGAGGTTGATTTAAAGAAGGCTGATGAACGCCTCATTAGAAAAGAAGAATCAATTGAGAAAAAACAGAGTGACTTGGACCAAGAAATCGAACAGTTAAAGAATAAGGCTCAAGAAGTCCGCGCAATCAGAGAGAGAGCGGAAGGCTTGGTATCAGAACGCAAAGTTGCACTTGAAAAAGTTGCACAGTTAACGAACGAAGAGGCAAAGAAGGAACTCCTTGCTGCAGTCGAAAAAGAATCAGAACAAGATGTACTTGTTCGTTTGCAAAAACTAGAGATTTCCGGAAAGGAGAAATACGATAACCGTGCACGAGAAATTTTGGTAACCGCAATTCACCGCATTGGAAACGCAATGCCGACCGATGTACTCTCAACCACAGTAGAGTTGCCTAACGAAGAAATAAAAGGAAAAATCATTGGCAAGGAAGGGAGAAATATCCGCGCATTTGAGAGAATCACGGGAGTAGATGTGATCGTCGATGACACTCCTGGGACTATCACCATATCGAGCTTTGACCCAGTGCGAAGACAGGTTGCACGAATTGCGCTTGAAAATCTTATTATGGATGGACGCATACAGCCCGTAAAGATTGAGGAGATGTACAAAAAGGCTGAAGGTGAGATTAACCGAATCATAAAGGAAAAGGGAGAGCAGGCAGCATACGACTCGAAAGTAACTGGCCTTGATCCACGTATTCTACAGGTCCTCGGACGACTGCACTTCAGAACAAGTTATGGGCAGAATGTTCTTGCACACTCTGTAGAGGCTGCCCACCTTGCAGGAATGATTGCTACAGAGGTTGGTGCAAATGCTGACATCGCACGCGCAGGCGCATTAGTGCATGATATTGGTAAAGCGGTTGACCATGAGGTAGTTGGAACTCATGTTGAAATCGGACGACGCATTTTACAAAAGTTTAATGCTGACGAGCGCATCATTCGCGCAATGGAGTCACACCATGAGGAATACCCATACTCAACTCCAGAGGCCTACATTGTGCAAGTTGCAGATGCAATTTCTGGCGGGCGCCCAGGTGCACGACGTGATTCAATTGAACAATACATCAAGAGACTTGAAGATTTGGAAGCAATTGCAAACAGATACCCTGGCGTTGAAAAGACTTTTGCCATCCAGGGAGGACGCGAACTCCGTATATTAGTACGAGCAAATGAAGTTGGCGACCTCGAGGCGCACCATCTTGCACGCGAGATAGCTACGGCAGTAGAAAATGAAATGAAATACCCTGGGGAGATACGTGTTAACGTCATTCGTGAGGTACGCGCAATAGAATTCGCACGATAATTGGATAAAAGTATCTAAGTTAATATTACCCACTCTTGTGGGTAATATGTATTACACATCAATAATATGGCTTAAATAAAGAATATTATTAAGTTGCTGCAAAGTAGATCTACGACGGCAAGCGCAGACTCAGAAAACACAATCCACACCATATATTCCACGCCTTGCATTAAAAATATGGCTTTATATAATGGTTTTGGTGGGTCGCCTGGCGCATGACACTCAAGAATTTCTTGAGACGCCATTTATTTATTACTAATAAATTATTTGTATGAACAAAGCAGACATAATTGACGCAGTGCGCGATGTATTAAACACAACACGTGCAGATGCTGAGCGCGCAGTTGAAACTATTATTGCAAGTATCACAAAGTCACTTAAAAAAGGTGATGAAGTATCTATCGCGGGACTTGGTATTTTCCAAGCAAAAATGCGTGCAGGTCGCACTGGACGAAACCCTCGCACTGGTGAAACTATCAAGGTGCCTGCGATGCGCGTACCAAAATTCCGCGCAGCAAAAGCATTGAAGGACTCAGTAAAATAAATGATTCGCAACTGAGCGCTGCGAATACGAAATGCCACCTATCGGTGGCATTTTTTGTGCACCGCCCACCTGTAAACTTTAAATTACGGATGTATACTTACTATATGAAAAATTTCTCATTGTACATAACGGCAATTACGAGCATGGGTGTCTGTTTCTCTGGGTACATTACCTTTTCTCGGTTTATTACCGGCACCTGTCCGCTCAATGAACCATGTCCGTACTTTCTTGGATATCCAGCCTGCTGGTATGGATTCGCATTATTTTCCGTGCTCTTCGTCACTTCGGTTTTGACACTGAAAAAAGTTTTATCTACGGGTACTGCGACAAAAATATGCATTACTTTGGGCTTACTCGGGGTGCTCTTTGCTGGGTATTTCACTATTCCTGAGGTGTACGCGTTCATCTCTGGAGCAACGTATACTCTCGGGCTCCCGACGTGCGCGTATGGACTTATTTTTTATGCGGCACTTGTTATTCTCGCAGCTATGGAAATCAAGTATATAGAGATGCCTCCTGCATCACCTATGCAATAGACTATAATCTCAGAGGACATTTTTGACGCTGTTGTGATTAGTGCGGGTGGGGAGAATCGAACTCCCGTATACTGCTTGGAAGGCAGTCATTCTACCACTAAATTACACCCGCAAAACTCTTTTAAAAGAGTTTTGCTACTATAGCAAACTATCAGCGAAATTACATCTTGTCGTAATCTGGCTCATCTGTGTCTTCATCGTCTTCTTCGTCGTCATCCTCAAGCGGGTCCGCATCCTCGTCTTCATCGCGCACAAAGACTTCATCATCATCACTGAGCGCGTCTAGTAGCGAATCGCTGACCGTTTCGTCTCCTTTGTCATCTTTTTCTTCATCTGTATATGCCATAACTTCTAAGGTATATGAAATATTAGTAATGAGTGCCGTACAAATAACATACGGCTCCCCCGAGAAACATACACAGAGATTGACCAATTTGCAATAGCAACCGCAGTGGATATTAATCTTCCCTCGCTTCGCGCAACGCTACATCTTCTGATACTTCGCGGAGGGCATTCGCCTCGGCAATATGTGTCAGTGTCCCCAAGGCTCTGAGCGACCCATCAAGTGGTTCATCTGCGGATTCTCCACGTGCTGTACTGTATGCTTCCACAATTACTGCAGTAATTGTATCTTGAGAGGTTTCGGCTTTCGTAATAGCTTTTGATGACTCTACTCGCACTAACGCATCAACTGACTCTTTAGGTAAGTATTCCAATTTTGCAGCAAGAACATATTCCTCAGATGCTACAAATGAGTGGATGCTCTCTGTCATCGCATCAACTGACTCCTCCTTTTCGGATACCGTACGAGTGATTTGCTCCGCAGAAGCCTCTTCATCCCCAGGAATGTCTTCTGATGCAGATATTGCATTCGCATAGCCTGCAATGCTCGCCAGTGCGCGCGCACTTTCAGTAACTGACTCAGGTGACGAAATTTCAGCATCAGCATGAGCGGCAAGCGTTTTTACTTGCAGTGCGAGTGATGTAGACAAATCAGTAACTATCGCATCAGTAAGTCCACCTTCCTTTTGCAAAACCGCACGTTCGTGGAGGCGACGAACAGCGTGCTCCCCAGCACGCTTAATTTTCCCTGATTCAGAAAATGTAGTTGCAGTGTGCACTTGTTCAGTAACTCGCTTCATGCCATAGAGCGAATCTCCAGGAAGCGCATATTGAGCAGCGCGAGTTACTTGTGCAGAGCTACCTATGGTAAGTACACACACCAACGCACCGGCAAGCACTCGCTTATTCAAAATAAAATAGACACTCCCAAACGGCGACTTAACTAAGTGTGAATTTTTTGTATGAGAAATATGCTGCTGTATGTGAGCACGCATAACAGAACGCTCACCCGATGTCAGATGAATTTCCTTGCTTACTTGTGTGATTTTATTTTTCATACTTATTTTACGATACTATCAAACCCATACTTTGTTACAAGAATGCTACGAAGATTTTTTATTGCCCTGTGTACTCGCACATATACCGCATCTGGGGAAATTGAAAGTAGGTCTGCAATTTCAGAATTCGTGCGCTCGTCAATAAATTTATAGGTAAGCACTTGCCTATCAACCATTGAGACATCCACGAGTGCCTTTTGCAACACTTGTGCATCATACCCCAGATCAACTTGAGCGACTGCCTCTTCTAGACCTCCCTCTTGCAATGCGAGTGGCAGATGCGCACCCTCTTCTTGGTGTGCCTCCTCGATAGCATCAAGTGACACTGACTTCTTTTTTCGATATTCATCAATAATTAAATTGTTGAGTATTCGGTACAACAACGGCTTCCACTCACGCACCGCATCGTCATGTGTGTTCGCATAATCCCATGCCTTTATGAATGTATCCTGTGCCATATCACGAGCTTTTTCTCGAGAGCCAACTCTAAAATATGCATGACGAAAGAGACTATCGGCGTACTCTTCAAAAACCGCCTCAAAATCTGAATCTTTCATGCAGTATAGTATACAAGACGAACAGCCTAGAGGAATCTTACAGTAGGAACTGAGAAATTGGATTTTGAGGTGACAACCTTTCAACGACGAGTCCGAGCGCCTGCATACGGGACTCCAGGGATGCTAATTCATCTTTGTGACGCAATTCAATACCTACCAATGCAGGTCCATTTTCCCGATTATTCTTTTTCAAATACTCAAATCGCGTAATGTCGTCATGAGGCCCTAGCGCAGTGCACAAAAATTCCTTGAGGGCTCCCGGCCGTTGGGCAAATTGAATAATAAAGTAATGCTTCAAACCTTTAAAACGGAGGCTTCGTTCGACAATTTCTGGATATCGACTTATATCATTATTGCCTCCACTCACTACACATACGACCGTCTTCCCCTGTATGCGGGAGCCAAGAAGCGAGAGCGCCGCAACACTCAGTGCACCAGCTGGCTCTACAATTATTCCTTCATTTTGGTACAAATCAATCATCTCAGCACACACATGACCTTCAGCTACCGTTACCATCTGAGATACATATTTTTTTGCAACCGGGAATGTTGTATCTCCCACAGTCCTCACAGCTGCACCATCAACAAACGTATCGAGTTTTTCAAGTGTAACTACCGCATCCTGTAAAATGGCTTCCGTCATGGACGCAGCGCCCTGCGGCTCAACACCGAAAATACTTGTCGTGGGAGATGCATCTGCAAGATATGCCGACACACCAGCAATGAGCCCACCGCCACCTACCGGTGCGATGAGTACATCAATTTTTTCATTGGATTGAGCGAGCAATTCTACGGCAACAGTTCCTTGCCCAGCAGACACATGTGGGTCATTGAACGGATGTATGAAGACTGCATTCCGTTCAATACAAAACTGCTGCGCCTCCCGTGAAGCATCGTCAAAAGTATCGCCGACAAGATGTACCTGTATATACTTTTTCCCAAATGCACGTACTCGCTCAATTTTTTGACGAGGGGTATTCCTCGGCATAAACACATCGCCATGCACTGCGAGTACACTACAACTGAGTGCAACACCTTGCGCATGATTACCGGCACTTGCACAGACCACGCCACGCTTTTTTTCTGACGGTAGCAACAACGACATGCGATTGTATGCGCCTCTAATTTTATACGAACGCACAGACTGCATATCTTCTCGTTTCAGGTAGACACGTGCGCCATACATCTGAGATAATCGCTCTGAATACTGCAGTGGGGTTTCTTTTACGAAGGCATGAATACGTTCGTGTGCCTCTCTAACTAATGCCGCCGAAACAAATGTAATCTTTTTCATACATTATGCTTTAAAGGCAACGCACGCAATTTCAACAAGTGCACCTTTAGGTAGTCGTGCAACTTCAACAGTGACACGCGCAGGCAGTACACTACCTGAAAAAAAACTAGCGTACACATCATTCATCGTCATGAAATCATCCATATTTTTAAGGTACACCTCAACCTTCACAACGTTTTCTAAAGAAAATCCTACTGTTGATAGTACTTGTTGTACCCTCATTAAGGCAGTCCTTGTCTGTTTCGTAATATTTTCATCACACATATCAGTAACTCCCAACTGACCTGAGCAAAAAACCAAGTTCCCAGCAATAACACATGGCGAATATGGACCCATTACTTTAGGCACAATACTTTGATTCATATATAAACTTTTTAGTGTATAAAAAGAGCCCTCAGGAGGGCTCTTGCGTATCTATTTTAGGACAGACACAAAAGAAACCTCCATCAGGCTGACGTAATAATAATGGCGATATTTTGTATTGTGCGTTCGTACTGCATAAGTATCGTACGAGTATACCGAAGACAAACGCCATGTCAAAGGAGCATACTTGCAAAATATAAGACGATTGTATATAGTGTTTTTATGCATTCATTCGCAACACTACTACTTCTACTTAGAACCCCTGCTCGGTAGAGGATTGTTGTGCATATCAAAAAATAACACACCAGCCCCCTGTCGAGCGACAGGGGGCTTTTTGTTGCGAGCTCATACAACGCACAAACGGGAGACACGCTATGCAGACGCAGGGCGCACAACGGTTCGAAGTAGTAGTTCCTTTTTGGGTTAGTGTGACGAGTGAGGATAACTCACCTCGGAGCTTTGACCTTCGAAGGCAACGACAACTTTGGATTGACGCCGATGGAGGCAGAACCTCCGACGGACCCGTTCCTCTTGATACGAGCGATCTGGTGTGGCTTCTCGAACAGGAGCTCATCAGGCCACTCTGATCTACGGCGCCAGGAGCAATACCTGGCGCTAATTTTTTTAAAATGGCAAATTTGGTGGTGGATTTCCACGCTTCGATTCGAGTCGAGTGAGATTCAAAGTTTTTGAGTCTTCGCCCGGAATGTGAAATATAGTTGCCAACTCTTCACTGGTCATAATTGAAGTCATCTGTTTGTACGGAGGATGAAAGATGGAACGCTTCGTGTAGGCGTCGAGGAGGCGATGACGCAATCTATTTGCACGAATATTGTTAAAATCTTCCCAAGGAAAATCGAAGTTCGCGAGCCATGACTCACCGAATGGACCAATCGCGTTGTAGTACGGACCACTTGAAGAGTAGTATTTAAATGCGTGCATAATACTATCGAACGGAATACGTCTAAATATATCTTGAGGCGCAGAATACACGGCACGTAAACCAACGTCAAAGTGATTCTTTGTTGTACTTCTTTCCATTGATTTTACCATTTCATACTGCAGTGGCTTCAAGCCAAGTCGCATAAAAGTAGATTCATCAGGATTTGCTATTGATGGAACCTCGACTTGTCTACTGGTGTAAATTTCGTCGATTGCTTTTTTAACACGCGACTTCCACTTTTCATCCTCTGAATACTGCACAAGGATTTGTAGCCACAGCTTTTCTCCTGGCTTAGTGACGCACATAGATTCAATCATTGCTGCAAATGGGTCAATGCGATATTCAGCCTTAGGATCCTTATGTAAATCAAAGTCGAAATATGTTTTCAAAGGATACGTATCAGGCTTTTTTAAAACAAAGTTAGTACCCGTTACCAAATTAACACCAGGAACATATTTTACTTGTGCAGCATAATCTTCGACTTCAACAAGCTGCACACCTGGGTATTGTGCATACATCGCAGCTTCAATACGAAACTGAAAACGCTTCCAGCACCAAATATAGAATTTAAGTTCTCCTCCATCAGAAACAATTTCGAATGACCACCAAGGACGCACATGACCACGCCAATCTCTTTGGAATGCAGTTGTAAGACTTGGCTTTATATAGAGTGCATTAAATACAACCTCCATAGCAAATGGTGACTTTTGTACATCCTTAGGAATGCGAATTTCATACACGGCACCCTTTTGTCTGTCACCATCTATAAACTCATGCCTGCGCATGTGTATCCAATAGTGCCACGCGACCCTGCGGGAAAGGTACAAAATCCATAAAGGAGATGTGTAGAACAACATGATGAATCCATCACGAAGTAATTGCCAGTTAACAAAAAGAACAGTGAGCATGCCCGCAACACCGGTAAGTGCTGTTGCGGTTATTTCAAGTAATTGAAACTTGTACAAAAAATCCTTTAACCACTGAAATGGATTTTTGAAAACAAAACCTTTGTTGGCAGATGCTGACATAGCTATGAAGGTAAATTAGGTGGTGGCGCTCCCCGCTTTGATTCGGTCTTGGTGAGTCCCAGCACCTGACTTTCGCCCCCAGGAATGTGAAACAGTGTCGCCAGCTCCTCAGTTGTAAGAATAATAGGGTCCATAATGTACGGTGGATGAAAATATGAACGCTTTTGATACGAATCCAAAAGTTTACGTGCACGCGCACTACGTCGAATACCCTTATAGTCTTCCCATGGCCAGTCGAACCCTGCAAGGTGCTGCTCTGGATCAAGCTTGAGGACGTTATAGTATTCACTCCCCTCATGAGCGTTGTTCTGCCCAAACATGCGCTGCGTCGTCTGAGAGTGCCCAAAGTTGAAGTGACCTGCATCGGTAATGACCATGCCCCGTATGCCAACCCTAAATGCATGCTTCGTGACGCATCGCTCCATACCTTTTATGAGTTCGTACTGAAGTGGTCGTAATTGCGGAAACCCTTTCACCTTATCTCCGGGTTTTGCTCCCGGATGTTCTGGGGTTGCACTTTCGTATATTCTATCAATCTCCTTCATAACATCATCCTTCCACGCATCAGTATGCTCCATCTGAAATAAAAACTGAAACCACATATGTTCATGCTTCCCCATTGTTGACATCATTTCAAGCATCGTTATAAAAGGATCAACTCTGTGCTCTGCCTTTGGGTCCTTCTCGAGCTCAAACTCATAGTATGTCTTAATCGGGTACGCATCGCCTTTCTCGAGCTTAAAACTACATCCCCACATTTCAGGTTTATCCAGGTCAAAATCATAGCGCTTTGAGTAGTCATGATCAGCTTCAATTATTTGAAGGTTTGGGTATTGTCCGTAAAATGCTGCTTCCACACGGTCGCGCAATTTCTCCCATGTCCACAAATAGAAGCGCAACTTCCCTTCCGTTGAGGCAATTTCGAGCGTAAACCATGGTCGCACATGGCCCTTAAATTGAGTCTGGAAAATAGGATTCATTTGCAAGCTGTAGTGCAACGATTCAAACACTACTTCCATGGCGCGCGGTGATTTCATTTCATCCTTTGGTATCAGCAATTCAAGGAGAATCGGCTTTTGAGCAGGATCATCTATAAACTGATGCTGAATATAGTGCATCCAATAATGCTTCACCGTATGTGGTGTAATGTACAGAACCCAGAGAGGCATCGTATAGAAGACCATCTGAAGCGCATCTATGAACACCCGAGGGGCAACAAACATAGTAAGAAAAAGCCACGGTAGAAATGCGATGAACGCATACGCGAAAGGCGTAAACCCGAGAAAATAGCTCTTCAATAAAGCATAATACCAATCAGTCATATAAAAATAAGTATAACAGAACAACCATGTTGCTCTTACCTAAATATACCCAAATTCTTGTCGGGGCACACGGAATCGAACCGTGGTCTCATGCTCCCAAAGCATGCATACTACCGCTATACTATGCCCCGAATATGCGCATACTAACATTGATATACAAAAACACCAGCACGTAATTCTCATGAAATACAAGTACGAGTTTAGTACTATACGTATACCTCGGATAGTTTCTTAAGGACATGTCCTTAAGAAACTATCCGAGCGGTATGTCGGCATAAAGCACACACTGCGCCGTTACATTCTCGAGATCCAGAACTACCGATACAGCAGAAAATGTTACACGTGAAATGTTACGATGAGACATAAGGTACACCTCTGCGCATTTTCTTAAGCAACGCAATTTCGCATCGGTTACGTTTTCAAGTGGGTTTTTAGTAGTTTTTTCAGCAAAGTTTTCACGTGTAACACTCTTAACTTCAATGAAGTGCAGAACCTCATCGCATGTTGCAATGATATCAATCTCACCAACCCCATGGCAATTCCAGTTGGTCGAAACTATTGTATACCCTTTACCTCTTAAGTATTTGACTGCGATAGCTTCACCGAGAACGCCTACTGCTATATGTGAAGTTTTCATATATGAAATGCATGTTGCACGTGAAATATGTTTCGTATGAAACATATTTCACGTTTGAGAGGTGATTTGCTCCTCAACGACATAATAGTTATATTATAAGCCATATTTTTCATACTTTGAGAGACAATAAGGACTAATTTTATGTCCGAGTAATCCACATATCAACATACTTGTCCACAATATTCTTATTTTAAGCCACCCTTATCCAACAGTACTTGACGTGGAAGAAAGTGTATTATTTTGTTAAGGACATGTGCAACGTGAGTGAAGGAATTCGTCTCTTAGCCACCTCTGAGTTGTGCCTTCCAGGGAATTGCGATTACTCAAATGTTTTGTATAATGCCCTCCACTTGCGGGTGTAGTTTAGTGGTATGACACGTCCTTGCCAAGGATGAGACGGGAGTTCGATTCTCCCCACCCGCACCATATACATAAAAAGACGCCTACGCGTCTTTTTATGTATGTAGAGATTCGAAAGGCGATGAGGGGAAGGGGTGGTGTTTTTAGACATTTTAATTTCAACCCATTGCCCAAAGTAAATAACTGCGTATGATAGCGCTATCGCTCTCGTGGTGAAATGGATATCACAACGGTCTTCGGAACCGTCGTTGGGGGTTCGAATCCCTCCGGGAGCACACATGCGTATAATTTGTTAGGAATTTTATGTGGCCTCTACCACTTAAAATTTGCCTTGTCACACACATAATCCACTAGTGCCGAGCATTTTACTTGCTATAATCGTTTCACGTGAAAGCACATATTCCAAAGGAAGCACTGCAGGTAGCTGAAACGCTAGAAAATGCTGGCTTTAAAGCATATTTTGTTGGTGGTTGCGTGCGCGATCTTATGTTACACGCGAAACCTAAGGATTGGGACATCACTACAAATGCATCCCCGGAGCAAATACAAGGCCTCTTTCCCGAAACTTTCTATGAAAATACGTTTGGAACAGTTGGCGTAGTTACTGAATCAACCGATCCAAAACTAAAAGTTCTCGAAGTTACTCCGTTTCGAACAGAGGGTACTTACGATAATGGTCGTCACCCGCAATCAGTATCATTCGTTTCAAATATCGAGGATGACTTGCATAGACGAGACTTCACCATAAATGCACTTGCGTATCGCTCTGCTACTGATGAGCTTATCGATCTATTTAATGGAAAGGAAGATATCGCCAGCAAGAGATTGAAGGCAGTAGGGAACCCAGAGCAACGATTTAGCGAGGATGCGCTCCGTATTCTCCGTGGCATACGATTGTCAGCAGAGCTAGACTTTTCTCTCGAACTTGAGACCATGACAGCAATCAGTACCTGTTCTCACTTATTGGATAAAATATCGAGGGAACGCATCCGTGATGAATTCCTCAAAATTTTGAATTCTGGGAAACCGATGCCAGCACTCTTTATAGCCCAAAAGTTGGGCCTGCTACATTATATTATCCCAGAACTAGAAGAGGGGATTGGGTGTCGTCAGAACCAAGCCCATAGCTTTGATGTATTTGAGCACTTACTCAGATCACTGCAACATGCCGCGGATAGTAATTGGTCACTTGAGATACGACTTGCGGCACTACTACATGATATTGGTAAGCCAGCGTCACGGAGGTGGTCAGAGGAGAAACAGGATTGGACCTTTTATGGTCACGAAGTTATTGGTGCTCGAATGACCAAAAAAATATGTGTCGACCTACGTCTCCCTAAGCAGCAATCAGAGATTATTGAGCGACTTGTTCGTTGGCATATGTTTTTTTCAGACCCGGACGCAATTACACTTTCAGCGGTTCGACGAGTAATCACAAACATCGGGAAAGAATATATTTGGGATCTACTGAATTTGCGTGTCTGTGATCGTATAGGCACAGGTAGACCAAAGGCACACCCATTTAGATTACGAAAATACATAGCTATGGTTGAGCAAGCATTACGCGATCCAATATCTGTAGCTCAATTAAAAATTGATGGCACCATACTCATGAAAGAAGTTGGTATCGCTGCCGGGCCGAGACTTGGCTGGACGCTGTACGCATTACTTGAGTTAGTTCTCGAAAATCCAGAACTTAATACTACAAAAATACTCATGTTAAAAGCCACGGAAATGCAAGGGCTATCCGATACCGAACTAGAATTACTGGGTAGTAGTGGCAAGGTTACACGTGACACACTTGAGGCAGAGGCCATAGGAAAAATAAAGGACAAATACCACGTTAACTAAATATTTTTTTGTCCTTAAGTGTTATTGAGACGGGACAATGATCAGAGCCGTACACATCAGGGTGGATATGCGCAGCATGAAGAACATCTATTATTTTTTTTGAAACAAGAAAGTAATCAATTCTCCACCCGACATTTCTTTCGCGCGCATGTGAAAAATTGCTCCACCACGTGTAGTGACCGCCATCCTGCGTGAACAGTCTAAAAGAATCGACATACCCATCATCGATGTACTTAGTAATTCCTTCACGCTCTTCTGGGGTATAGCCTGCTTCACCTTCATTGGGTTTTGGGTGTGTTAAGTCGAGCGCTGTGTGCGCAACATTTAAATCCCCGCAAACAATAACCGGCTTCTTTTTTTCAAGGCGCTGAAGATACTCTCTAAATGCGGGGTCCCAATGTGAATACCGCATTGGTAGGCGAGTAAGGTCACCCTTTGAATTTGGCGTGTACACAGTAACCAAATGACAGTGAGAAAACTCTAGAGCGAGCACACGTCCTTCATTATTCAGGTCGCCATACCCGTCAACAAGTTCGTATTTTTTAACAATATCCTCAGGAAAATCTAGTGCGATTGTTATCGGTTTAATTTTTGTAAAAATTGCAGTACCGCTATACCCTTTACGTTTCGCAGAATTCCAGTACTCCTCGTACGCTGACAAATCTACTTCACACTGTCCGCGCTCAGCTTTTGTCTCTTGAACACACAAAATATCGGGTTGGTACTTTTCAATACATTTTAATAAGTCTCCTTTTCTGTGCACAGAACGAATACCATTCACGTTCCACGAGAAAATTTTCATACACGCATAGTAGCACGTCAGTAATACTGAACACCTATGCCTCTGATTGTTTCCCGTGAAACTTTGAGTGTATATCTTTTAAGTGCTTGTCAGTTACGTGTGTATACACCTGAGTCGTAGCAATGTTCGCATGCCCAAGGAGTGCTTGTACTGAGCGGAGGTCAGCACCGTTCCTCAATAAATCGGTGGCAAACGAGTGACGCACGACGTGCGGCGTAACTTTCTTTGTGATGCCAACACTTACAGCAAGTTTTTTCACAGTGCGTTCGACTGAACGAGGAGTAAGGCGTAAGTGTGCAAGCTTACTTGTAGGAATGTTTTTAGGTAAACGAATAAACAGCGCTGAATCAATATCAGTGCGCTTATCGAGATATGCTTTTACTGCCGTGTACGCATCAGATGACACAAATACAACTCTGACCTTCTCTCCTTTACCGCGCACAGAAAATTCACCGCGCTCTAAATCAACGTCTCTGTCCAAGTTACACAATTCAGAAACACGGAGCCCGGTAGAAAAAAGGAGTTGCAACAAAGCCCTGTCTCGGAGTGCTGGGAGGCCATCTCCTTTTGGAGCATCAAGTAAGCGCCGTAATTCAATCTCGGTCATGAGGTCCAAGTCACGCATGGCCGTTTTTGCAAGTTCAATTTGCTCTGGTTGCAGTGAGGTAACATTTCTTTTCCGTAAGAACTTCAAGAACGCTCTAAGTGCGATAAGATAGTAGTTCTGCGTTTTCTTCTTTAAATTTGTTCTATTTAACTTCAATCGAAACTCGCGCACTGATACATCGGTGATATCTTGGGGAGTCGTAATATTTTGTTCAGCTAAAAACCGACTCAAATAATGGTCGTAATTTTCTATTGTTTTTACCGCACGCCCTTTTTCAATTTCTATGTATTCCAAAAATTGTCGCTTACATTCAATAGCACTTTCCATCACTCCAGTATATACCAATATGCGCTGTGTATTTAAAAATTAAATTGAGGGGCGCATCGCTGAGTGAACAACGACACGCCCGACCTTGTCACTTTGTCTGCATCGACGCAGCGAGAGCGAGGGTCATCGCCTTGCATTTTGCGCGGTAGTAAGCTACCGCTGCTTCATTGAAGAAGACGACCTCGTCACCGTCGAAACGGTAGTCGTTCCAGCTGCTTGCGTCCGTGACCTTGAAGGGTCGCGGTGCGTCTGACTGGAGCATACAAGTAATGACTGCTACTCTAACTGCTTGAGGCATCTCCTGAGCTTTCGCTGAGGGAGTCACAAGTGCGGCTATTCCGGCTGCCGCAAGGCCCACGATCAGGTGGCGCATTTCTGCACTCCTTGTTCGAGTTACTGGGTGCACCCCAGCCGGCGTAGCCTGAACACTTGCGTGGGCAGACTAGGTTTACACACCCGATTATGCGTGTACAAACCAAGACTGCTACAACATAAACGCTACCACATATTTGTGCACTTGTCACTGAATCATTATGTTGAAAAGAGCGTCGTGACACTAAGCAATAATGCTACGATTAGTTAATGTCACTAAACCAATTACATACAAAAAAAGTATTCGCTTTTTTTGTTCTACTTTTAATCTCCCAGAATATTGCTTTTGCGCAAAACATGTCCACCCCTCCGAAGGCAGCAGCGCCCATGTCTCCGAAGCCCGCCGAAATCCCGGTAACAACGGGAAATCAAACCGATGAGGCTGCGCTAGCAGCAACTGCAAAAGATAAAGGCTATGCGAAATGCCAGGAAAATAATAAGCAAGCAATAGCTGAATGTAAAAGAATGCCACAAGGTGGGAGTACTAAAAGTGGATATCTTTGTGAAAAGGGCGGAACAATCAAACCTGAAAACTTAAAATCAGATATGCCCGACAGAAAAAAAATTGACGAATGTAAGACGGAGGCAGAAATAGGCAAAGAATTTGGAAAAGATTGCGCAAATGAAGAAGGGGTAACACTTGCTGAAGCTTTTAAGAAGAGAGGCATGTGTCCTTCTAGAGAAATAGTGCATGGATGGCATCCAACAAAAAAGGAGTTTGAATCTAAAAAAAAGGAACTAGAGGCACTTGGAGTCACGTGCATAATACACAGAGGTCCATTTAAAGACGAGCCCATTAGGAAGGTAAACCTTTTCAAGCCACAGATACTTGTTGCGCAAACTGTGAAAGCAACCACGCCGAAAGATGAGGGTGACGCAGTCATATGTGTTACGGATCAGGATAAATATCCGATTGCATCTGCAAGAGAATCAGATAGGCTTGCTCAACAGGCAGCGACACAGCCAGCAACACAACAGCCTCAAGCAGTTACCAAAGAGAAAGTACCTGCGGCAACGCAGCCAGCAACACAACAGCCTCAAGCGGCCGCCCGAGAGCCCTTCGTCACAACAAACCCGGGTACTCCCGCAACACAACAACCGACACCTACACAAGGTACTCAACAGCAAACAGTACCCCAAGCTCCCATAGCTCAACAGGCACCCGTACAACAAGCACCTATCGCACAAGTTGCTCCCGTGACTCAACCCGGAAAAACACCTGACACTCAAAATCCGAATAAATATGCATACAACTCGAACCTTTCAAACTACGCACCAGCAAACCCAACCGGGACAGCGCCAAAAGCGTATACGCCGAGCAGTAGCACATCATTTTTTGATACATTATTTAACAGACAACCTGAGCCTACGCAAAAGAGTACCCCAATCATTCAAAACATTTATGTAGCTCAGAATTACCCACAAAATTTACTGAATGGTCAACTACCACAAAAATCAACGCCTGAAAAAATAACTCCAAAAGACACGACCAAAAAGATAGATGCACCGGTGAAACTCGACTCAACAACAAAACCGCTACCAGAGAAGGAAGAGGCCGAGACAGAGCAATCGCGCTTACTCAAAGCAATTTTGAACGCACCATCAATTGAAGAGGTTATGGAGCGCGGTGGATACGACTATCAAAAAGTTGTAAACGACTCAGCAAAAAAAGTTACAGAGATTAAAAACGTTGCACCAGATAAAAAGTCGGAAGAACAGGAAAAGGTACCTGATGAGGTCCTTACGGTAAAGAAGACTCCACCACAACAAAAAATTGCACCGGCAGAGCCTATTCTCGCCACTGCTGACCCAAAACTTAACAAGCCGCCAGTAGTTGAGCCTGAGGGGTCTGAGCGAACTGTCCTCCAGAATTTATTTGCACAAGAAATTCAAAATCCAGATTTTGCTTTAAGCAAAAACAATCTCGCACAAAATTCACAACGAAGAGTTACCTCAGAGAAACCAGAAACAGTATTGCAGATTGCTTATACTCAATTACAGTCAGCAATTAAAAAGATACCTACTGCTCCGAAACAAGATTTGAGCCGTGCGGAACGTGACACGCTTGCAAGTCAGCTATTGTCCCTCTCCGAATATTTAAGTGGTAATACCTTTGGAGCTGACCCAACAACCGCAGAAACGATGAACACTGTGTCACGTCAACTAGAATTAGCCGCAACTGACATGGCAGGCAACACTCCCCCTGCGACACTCCTTAATTCTCTAAAGGTTGCGTACGGAGAACTATCACTTGAACAAGCAGCTCTCAAAAAAAGCACATATGCTGGACCTGAACCAAAAAAGTTCTCTGACTGGACCCCTGCATATTTTGAGGCATACAAAAAAGAAGTGGCCGATGCACTTGACGCGAGTAAGAACCCGACCGCAATAAAATTGTACCGTGACGCGTTAAGTCGTCTAAACACCGCAGAATTATTTAAAAAAAGTAACCAAACATACTGGAACTCGGAGGCAGATTTAGCAGAGGCAAAGACCAAAATTTCACTCGCTGGTGCACTTGAACGAAACACAAAATTATCACTTCCAGAAACAGGAAGTGACGTCGCGGAAAGCGAAGAGGTACGCGATACTACTGATAGTGCGCCGCAAACAAACCCTGAAGGAATACGGGGCAGTCCGACACCAACAAAAAATATGCCTGGGACAACGGAAGTAACACCTCCGGCAAACGCACCAGTCCAAAAATCAATCATTGGGAAGATCCTTTCTTGGTTTGGTTGGTAATGATTCAAAATCCTTGGGTATCAAGCCGAACCATATGCACTCTCGGCCATATAGAGCCAATAGCCTAGACTACAACTTGCAAAGTGAGTCAAGTCATGCTAGTATCCCCCCATGTTAACCAAGAGACAGAAAACTATAGCAATAAAGCCAGTTCAGCGTCATGACACTGATACAGGATCTCCTGAGGCTCAAGTAGCAATGCTTTCAAAACAGATTGACGCACTTGCAACACACTTAAAGAAAAACAAGAAGGACGCTCACTCACGCCGAGGACTCCTCCAGATGGTAGCTGACCGCAGACGCCACCTTGCATATTTGAAGAACACTGACATGAAAGCTCATAACTCTTTGGTTAAGAAGCTTGCGCTCAAGAAATAGCAATTACGATACTTTTTAAACATATACTGTGCCACTGTGTGGTACACTTTAGTGAGCTACTCTTTTTTCATACACAATTTTATTCTAAATACATATTTATTTTATGTCAGTCATTAAACACACGAGTCAGCGAGTTGCTGTATTCATTGATACTCAAAACCTTTACCACACCGCACGAAACCTACATAATGCAAAGATAAATTTTGGCGCCGTACTCACAGATGCCGTTGCAGGACGTCAGCTCATTCGTGCGCGAGCATACGTGGTTAACACAGAAAGTGGGGAAGAGCGGCCATTCTTTGAAGCACTGGAGAAAGTAGGCATCGAAATCAAGACGAAAGATTTGCAAATATTTTCTAGCGGATCCAAAAAGGCTGACTGGGATGTTGGTATGGCTGTTGATGCAATTGCAGCATCACCGAAAGTCGACACCGTGATACTTGCGACGGGGGACGGAGATTTTATACCACTAGTGGAATATCTTCAGATTCACGAAGGCTGTCAGGTAGAAGTTATATCTTTTGGTCGCTCCACATCACAAAAATTAAAGGAGGTTGCTGATGATTTTATTGATATGGACGCAGATCCGCGAAGATACCTTTTGGGACATGCGCATACGTGGAACGGGAAGCGCGAAGTTCCAAAAAAGCGGCCCGCTCATGGTCCTACAGATAGGACCCGTCGCACTACACCCACTGAGCGTGAGAACGAGCGACAATAGGAATATATCTAAGCATTATGAAGGAGGGAATACTTTCAGAGCCACCAATGCGCCCAGAAGTTAAGCCGATACAGTTATGCTCGTATACGTATGAGGCAAACGATAGAGAGGCTACTGCTGATATTGCATACGCGCTTGCGGTTGCAGATCTTCGCAAAGGAGGCGTGTACGAGCACATTGATTGGAAAAATGCTCCCTCAAACTTTCCCGATACTTTAAGTAGTGCGGAGAAAACTACTAGTCAGAATGGAGCATTTATTATAACTGGGGTTGGTTCACACAATATTGAAATGCCGTACCTGCTGAATTGTATTGGATGTGTGATATCAGCATCAACTGAGACAGGAGAGAACATATCCTTCACGTTTCATGTAAACCCATATACCCTCTTTGACCAAACACACCATGATATTTTCATGCGAGCGCTACAAGTTCGACTGGGCGCACTCATTAAATATGCCGCCCCGAAGACAATCGATTGTGTATTTTTTGGCGGAAATATATTTAATAAGCCTGGCGTGCGAACAACGCCAGATGCAAAACCGCAAAACGTAGCGACTCAAAAAGATGATTATATTGAGAGTATCAGCATCATCGGCAACCATCTTACTCGAAAATTAGGCTTTAAACCTTCGGTAATACAGGGGCCAAAAACAGACCCGTCGCAGACAGACGCATTCTATCAAAACAATACGCGCCGTTTATTTCTTCACAAAAGACTGCCCAAGCAGGACCAAGAATTGCTTCTACCACTTCCGTACGACACTCTCGTGCAGAAAGTGCGTACATACCCCGTTGCATAAAATTGTTTCTGCGCTAGAGTAGATTCATTATTCAGTGATCTTTAGGTAGGCAGCTTGAGAAATAACTCAATCTGAAACTTGAAGATCACAAGGGCACTTTTATCACAAAAGTGCTTATAAATTTGTGATTATGGAACAAAAAAAGTATACCGTAGACATTGGTGGTCGCACTCTTACCGCAGAATTTAATGATCTAGCAGACCAGGCACATGGCTCAGTGATGCTTACATATGGGGAATCAGTGGTACTTGCGACAGCTGTGATGGGTGAGGAGAAGCAAGGATTAGACTACTTTCCACTTTCAGTAGAGTTTGAGGAGCGATTTTATGCAGCAGGCGCAATACTTGGCAGTCAATTTATTCGTCGCGAAGGACGACCCTCAGATGAGGGCATCCTCTCAGGACGCGTCGTTGACAGAACAATACGTCCTCTTTTCAACCAATCACTGCGACGTGAAGTACAAGTTATTATTACAGTTCTGGCACTAGGCGCAGATGATGCTGATGTGCTTGGCATCATTGGTGCATCTCTTGCACTCTCTGTTTCTCCAATCCCGTGGAATGGACCTGTAGGCGCTGTACGTATCGGACAAAAAATCGGTACTTCGACACTCATTGTAAATCCCACATATGATGAAAAATCAGACGACGTATCTAATCTTGATTTGCTCGCTTGTGGAAAGGACGGGATGATAAACATGATTGAAGTAGGTAGTAGAGAAGTGGGTGAAGACATACTCATGCAGGGACTTTCGCAGTCAGCAGAAATACACACAACACTTCAAAAATGGCAGGAGGCAATCATCAGAGAAATCGGAAAACAGAAAATTGTTATTGAAGAAAAGTCTACGCCAGAGGAAGTTATACAACTATTCACTAGCGAGATTAAACCAAAGCTTGAAGACGCGGTATTCGGCGTAACAGACGGTACACTGGGGAAGAAGCGTATCGGTATATTAAAGAAAGAATTTTTAAAAATTGTTTCTGAACAAAATCCTGATGCAATCAAGCTTGCTGACCATTACTACGAACACGTTGTTGACGCATACATCCACGAAGAAGCTATGTCGAATAATAGACGTGCTGATGGCCGTGGATTCGAAGAGGTTCGCCCGCTTTTTGGTCGGGCTGGTGGCATATCACCAGTACTCCATGGGACCGGTATTTTTTATCGAGGCGCAACACACGTACTTTCCGTACTAACACTTGGAGGCCCCGGAGATGCGCAGCTGATAGATAGCATGGAATCACGTGGCAAGAAGAAAAGATTTATGCATCACTATAATTTCCCTCCATACTCTGTCGGAGAAGCAGGGCGTGTTGGTGGCACAAACAGACGAATGATTGGTCATGGTGCGCTTGCGGAAAAATCACTCTCTGCAGTTCTTCCAGCAAAGGAGATTTTCCCCTACACGATACGCATTGTGTCAGAGTGTGTTGCATCAAATGGATCTACCTCAATGGGAAGCGTGTGCGCATCAACAATCGCACTCATGGATGCGGGCGTGCCAATCTCTCGTCCCGTTGCCGGAATTGCAATGGGATTAATGAGTGAATCATTTCTGAATAATCCTGGCGCACGATACAAGGTTCTCACTGATATCCAAGGACCTGAAGATCACCATGGTGATATGGACTTTAAAGTGGCTGGTACAACAGAGGGTGTCACCGGCGTACAGATGGACGTAAAAGTAGATGGCATCCCACTTAAGGTGCTCAGTGAAGCATTTGTTCAAGCAAAAAAAGCAAGATTGCAAATACTTGAGGCGATAACTACAGCAATTCCACAACCACGACAAGCTATAAGTGGCAGAGCACCGGAAATACTTACTATGAAAATTAAGGTGGAGCAAATTGGTCTTGTCATTGGTCCTGGAGGGAAGAGTATTAATGGTATCCGCGATGAATCTAAGGTTTCTGATATTACGATTGAAGAGGACGGTACTATATTTATTACGGGAACTAATGGATCGGCGCAGCGTGCACGTGAGATGGTAGAGGCACTCACACGAGAGTACGCCGTCGGTGATAAGTTTGTAGGTGAAGTAACTCGTATTGAAGATTTTGGTGCATTCGTCCGACTCGCCGGAAAGACTGAAGGTATGGTCCACATTTCAGAAATTGCTCCATTTAGGATTGACCAAGTTAACAAGGCGCTATCGCTTGGAGAGAAGGTACCTGTTATGATTGTAGATATCGATGAGCGTAAAAGAATTCGTCTTTCAATTAAAGCTGCAGACCCAGAATTTGCACTTAAAAAAGGCCTAAACCCAGCGCCACGAACCGAGCATGGTGGATCAACAGGACGACAATAAACAAAATTTTTCTTCAACGTTTACGAGTGATGAAGCTCGTGCCAAACGACTTTCTGAAGAGATTCTTGCTACAACTGGCGTAAGTCTTACTAAATCTGAAGAGGCAAAGGCAGCAGATATGCTGGCTAAAACAAAGCCGAAGAGTTATGTGCACAGCATGAGTGCAGATATTTCACGCACTATGCAAACTGTGCAAGACAGTGCGCAAGAAATACACCCACAACGATCTCTTGCTGACGCAGTCGCAGACCTAAACACGGGAAAGGATGATATAGCTGCAACCGTGCATATTGAAGCGGCCCCACTTGAACATACACCCTCTCTTCAGGAACAATATATTGGATATCGCGAGAAAGTTGTAGAAGGTACCGGACTTAGTGTTGAAACTACACCAATTCCTGGCAAAACCACATCTGACGCGACACACGAAGCACCGAAAGGCTCAATTATGCATTCATTAAAATATGATGTGCAAGATTTAGTCAAAGATAGGAAAGTATCTCTCATTAGAGCCGTAGCACTTGAGAGCGATAAAAATGCGACAGCAGAAACCATCAACAAGCGGGGTGCAATCACGGCCGCACACAACACATCGAATGCGGGGATATATTTAGTGAGTTTTCTTTTTTTTGCACTTGGCGCAATTGCGCTCGGCGCAGTCTTTTACGCACAATCAATAAAGGAGGCGGAGCGTCAAGTGGGCGTTGAACAAGTAAAGAAAAACAACGCTCTTATTTTTTATGAGCACGAACAGAAATTTGACGTGCATGATCTTGAGTCATACGAACTTCTCGGAGGATTGGCGCGGATACGAGAAACGGTTCCTGCAACAATAGGTTCAATTACTAATATTCTACTCATTACCAGAGATTTTAGCGCTGAAAGCCAAGGATTTGTATCTCGACTCGCAACTCTCGAAGACTTTTTTAAGATTGCAAAACCTCGCCTCCCTAAAGAGCTGACCAGAAATATGTCAAGCGGATATATGGTAGGCGTACATACAACCGATGAAAATGCGCCATTCATCTTACTGCTTGGTACATCGTATGAGGGTGCGCTCGCCGGGATGCTTGCATGGGAAGGCGCACTACCGCAAGACCTTTCACCATTTTTCCCTTCTCGAGGAGGAACCGCTGCACAGTCAGAAGTACCTCAATTCAGCGATATCTCACTAGATAATATTGACGCACGGGTATTGCGTACACAAAACAAAAAAGTACGAATAGTGTATGCGGTACTTGAGCAAAACGTTATCGTGATTACAAATAATATTTTTACAATAAAGGAAATTGCGCTCCGCTTACATGCACGGACGAGTAATGCAGTTGGTTCACAAATGTAATTTTTGCCACTCGTCCACAGAATCTACTACGGTTCCTTAAATTTAAGGTAGAATACATATATGAATGATTATTACGCACATACGCACCGAATACTTCTTCAGGAATTGCATGTGGTAGAACTTGAGCTCACCGACATCGGGCATCTGTACCCGACAGAACATGGTATTTGGATTGCATCAGCACCAACAGACATCACACCAGAACCTGCTGATATGAACGAAATGGGGGATTTTGATACCGCACAAGAAAATAACAAGGCAGTAATTATTGAACTGAAAGCTCGGTATAAAGATTTAGAAGAGGCTCTTAAGGCGCTCGAGAATGGCACGTATGGAATGTGCGTTGTCTGTAACAAGAAAATCTCAGAAAAACGTTTGCATGCGAATATTGCAGCGCGGACATGTATTGAGCATAGTTAGTATATAGATATGAAACATTTTGGAAAAGTACTCAGTGCTCAACCAAAACTACTTGATGCGCATCTTATTACAGTCGAAGCTGATTACTCTCACGGGCTTCATGCATTCTCAATAGTAGGACTTCCAGACAAGGCAGTTGAAGAAGCACGTGATCGTGTGGGATCAGCGTTAAAAAATAGTGGCTTTTCGTCTCCAAAACATTCAAATAAAAAAGTTGTCATTTCTCTTGCTCCAGCACATATAAAAAAAGAGGGTGCACTCTTTGATACACCCATTGCATTAGCGTACCTACTCGCATCGGAGGAAATATCTTTTGAAACTTCAGATAAACTTTTTGTGGGAGAACTTGGGCTAGACGGTGCCGTGCGACCAGTGCACGGAGTCCTTCCGATTGTAAAGACTGCGTTGCAGGCAGGAATAAAGGAAGTATATGTACCGATGGAAAACGCCGAAGAGGGAGCGCTTATTGAAGGAATTGCTGTATATGGATATAGTAACCTTTCAGAACTCGTTGATCACATTAACGTACTCCCAAATGATACGCCGATACACAAGGAAAAGCGGCCCCTCATTCAAGCGAAAAAAGTCCAGCAGAAAAAAGACGTTACAAAAACTGATGCTAATTTAGATGATATTCGCGGCCAAGAACATGCGAAGCGCGGTCTGATGATTGCCGCTGCTGGCGGGCACAATATTGCATTTTATGGTCCACCAGGAACAGGTAAAACCATGCTCGCATCAGCTCTTGCATCTATCATTCCCGAACTTACTTTTGAAGAAATGCTCCGTGTGCACAGCATACACTCTGTTGCAGGCGTTGAACGTGCTTGTACAGATGTCTTGCCCCCAATACGCTCCCCTCACCACACCAGTTCATATGTTGCACTCGTCGGGGGAGGAACAATACCTAAGCCAGGTGAAATTACCCTCGCGCACCATGGCGTACTTTTCCTTGATGAATTTCCTGAATTTGATAAGCGAGTTATAAACTCCTTACGTCAACCACTTGAAGACGGGGTCATATCCATCGCCCGCGCGAAGGGTTCAGTGACGTTTCCGTCACGATTCATTTTGGTTGCAGCAATGAACCCATGCCCCTGCGGATACGGTGAGGGGCCTCACTGTACCTGTTCTCCACTTGCAACACAAAAGTATAAGCAAAAAATATCTGGGCCGATTCTCGATAGAATTGATATGTGGATTGAAGTAACTGCTACACCACACGACGCATTATTCGAGAATAGGAAAGTGAGTACAGCAGAGACTGCTAGTGCACGTAAAATTATTCACGGAGCTCGTCAGTCGCAACAGAAGCGATTTTCGAAAGAATCATTTAAAACAAATAGCGCCCTCGGCGCCAAGCGACTACTGTCATACATATCAGTGACTGATGCACAAAAGGGCATCTTGAAACAAGCGGCAACTACCCTAAATCTCTCGCCACGTGGTACGCACCGCGTATTACGACTTGCACGAACCATTGCAGATCTTGACGGAAGTAAAAGTATAGAAGATGCACATATCCTTGAAGCACTCCAATATAGAGCTAAATTTTAGCCGACTATAATACACTACTATACCTTCCTAAAACGGGTTAGAGGCACCACGCACCTCAAAGTGAAGATGTGGTCCTGTAGACTTTCCTGTGTTTCCTACATATCCAATTGTTTGTCCTTGATAGACGTCTTGGCCAACACTGCTCAAATTTGATGACATGTGTGCATAGAGTGTCTGCGTACCATTACCATGTCTAATGACAACATAGGCTCCGTACCCGCCATTCCAGCCTGGCTGTTTTGAGATAACTACAGTACCGGCTGCGGCAGCTATAATTGGAGTTCCTACTGGCGCACCTAGATCCACAGCGTTCCACCCGTGAACACCTTGAGTTTTTACTCCCATATAGTTGAGCGGGTGAACGAAATAACCTAAGTAATTTGGTCCGCCAACATTATGAGGCTTACTAGTCAACGAAACTTTTTTAACCTTAGGAGCGACAATTGGTACAATAACTTCTCCATGAGGTACGATAACCTCTGTACCAGCACTTAACTCCTCATCAGCGTCAACACCGTTATATAGCGCAACCTCTTCTACATCACCACCATACTTCTTAACAATATCTCGTATCGTGCCACCTCTCTTAATAGTGTACCGCACGCCAGTGATAGGGAGGATGACCAATTCTTGCCCTACCTTGAGCTTGTCCGACTTAAGGTCGTTTGCCCACTTAATAGTATTTACTGAAACATCGAATTCTTTGGCAATTCCTTGGATAGTATCTCCTTTCTCTACTGTATAGGTACTTATCTCGCCATGCTTGTTGCCTTCAGTAATGTCAGCAATTGTTCCAGCGGGACCCACCTCAGACACGAGCGCGGAGTCGCTTACTATGGTTACATCGCCGCCGCCAACAGCGAGTGGGTCAATATTTCGTGAAGGCTTCAGAATAGGCATATTCTGTGACGTATAGTCACTTCCAGACTTATAGATAATCGGGTCGCTCTTTAATACATCTAAAATACGGCTTAGTACCGCTGCGTCTGACCTCTGTGGAAGAATTACACTAATAAGTAATGTAATAGAAACAAGTACCCATGATGAGCTATTCTTGTTTCGATTTCCTCCTATTGAGGGCTTCAAATTATGTTGTGAACTTAAAATACGTATGTGTTAAGAGTAAACTCTCTTTCAATCGTGACTATCATTCAGAAATTTTGGATGACTTCATTGGACCTTCATCTATTGTAGCCTGTCTACCAGGACGTACCATAGCCAAAGAAGGGTACTGTGGATACCATGAAATGTCTATGACTCGGCAATTTTAGGTCACAAATCCTTTATAACGTCAACTTTAGCACCAATTGCTGAAAGTCTCTCAGCAATACGCTCATATCCTCTTTCAATAGAATAGACATTTCTGAGGATTGAAGTCCCTTCTGCCGCCAGCATGGCAATAAGTACTATCATCGCCGGCCGAAGAGCGGGAGGAGATACCACCTGAGCACCCTTTAATGCACGAGGTCCGGTGACAAATACGCGATGCGGGTCTGCAAGGCGAACATCTGCGCCCAAACGGTTCAATTCTGTGAAGTAAATCGCTCTATTTTCCCATGTCCAATCATGAATGAGCGTAGTTCCTTCTGCCTGAGATGCGATGGGTACAAAAAAAGGCAAGTTATCAATATTGAGGCCCGGGTAGGGAAGCGGGTGAATCTTAACTGGCGAAGCGACTAGAGAGGATGGGAGGGTTGTAATATCTACAAGTGTTGTTCTTTCATTTTTTGCCATGTATGGCTTTGACACAGAAAACTTAAGACCCATGTATTCGAGCTTAAGCAATTCAACTTCAAGAAACTCAATCGGTGCACGTGTGATAGTTAACTTTGAATTAGTTGTTGCAGCGGCAGAGAGACACATCATCGCCTCAACAGGATCCTCACTATTGTAATGCTCGACATTCATGTCAATGTCCGCAACGCCATGCACCTTTAAAGTTGTCGAGCCAATTCCTTCAATACTAACTCCCAATCTCTCAAGCAAGAAGCAAACGTCTTGGACCATATAATTTGGAGGTGCATACTTAATAGTAGTAACCCCGGGAACACGTGCAGAGGCAAGGAGTGCGCTAATTGCCGCTGTATCGCTTGCTTCAAACATTATTATAGTAGCCGGTTCAAGTGTTGTATGTGAAATGACGTACTCATCATGCTTCGTTTCAATTGATACGCCCAGTGCGCGTAATGCGTGCTTGTGAGCCTCAATGGTTCTTTCGCCCATATTACATCCACCCGCATGCGGTATCGCAAAGCGTTTTTCTGTATGAATCAAAGCGCCAATCGTGGTCACGATTGAGCGCATTTTTTGCGCCGATGCCACTGCCATACCACTAAAGTTGAATTTCTTTGGCGGGGTAATACGAAGTGTATGTTCACCCACATATTCAATCGTTACGCCAATACTTCGCAACACTTCAACCATGCGAGCTATCTCCTCAATTCGTGGTATACCGTGCAGTGTTGTCGTCCCCTTGTTTACAAGCGCCCCACACATGAGCCCAAGTGCACCGTTCTTAGATGTGTTTACCTCAAATGAGCCATGAAGCTTTTTCCCTCCGATTACTTGAAAATCAGTGCCTTCCTTAATACTCATGATGCGATGATTGAGAACATCACTAATCTTAAGTATTTGCTCGGTCGAAAGGTTCTGGTCACCTTTTTCGATACGAGCAACAGCGCTTTGCGAAGTCTTTAATAGCGTAGCAAACTCGCTCTGAGTAAGATTTTTACGCTGTCTCAACTCTTTTATAAGATACCCAATTTTTTCATGTGGGTTAGGTTCAGAAGGTTTTTTCATACTTGAAGTATCTCATATATGAGATACTTTTCAAATATTGAATTATATGCACACTGCGTAAGAAGAGACGTGTGCTGTGGTATTGTGTCCCACATGCACACTTCAGATGGATTGAATGACGAACAGCGACAGGCCGTTGCCCATAGAGATGGGCCGCTACTCATTATTGCTGGCGCTGGAACGGGGAAGACCAAGACGCTCACTCACAGAATTGTCCACTTAATTAAGTCAGGTGTATCAGCGGAGCACATACTCGCCATTACATTTACAAACAAAGCAGCTAAAGAGATGCGCGAACGTGTATATGCATTACTTAAGAATGACCCCACTCTCAATCGACCCATTTCTATGTTTGCGTCGGGTGGAAGTATGCCGTATATGGCTACGTTCCATGCGCTCGGTGTGTCAATTCTTCGAGAATTTGCCACTGAGGCAGGTTTAAAGCGACATTTTGCAATATATGACCGAGACGACAGCATGCGTGTCGTAAAAGGAATCATTGTCAGTCTTGGCTACGACCCAAAACAGTACGAACCGCGCTCCGTACTTTCACTTATTTCTCAAACTAAATCAGCTGGGCACACACACGAACAACTATTGGCGAACACTCACAACCCTTGGAAGACTTTTGTCGGAGAAGTAATGCATAGATATGAAATGGCACTCAAGGAAGAAGGGGCTCTCGACTTCGATGATTTGCTAGAAAAAACTGTGCGCTTATTACAGAACAACGCTGGAGTACGCGAGAAGCTACAGGAGCGCTGGACATACATACATATAGATGAGTACCAAGATACAAACGCCGTGCAATTCTCTATGGCAAAACTGCTCACTGGAACACGCCACAATATTTGTGTTGTCGGTGACACAGACCAACTTATTTATTCATGGCGCGGTGCCCAATTGGAAAACCTACTTTCGTTTGAAAAGCAGTTTCCCGGAACGCAAGTGGTTATACTTGAAGAAAATTATCGCTCAACACAAAACATTCTCCTTGCGGCAAATACTGTCATAAAGAAAAATAAGAAAAGAACTGAAAAACAACTTTTTACGAAGGCAGACTCTGGCGATTTAATTTCTGTCGGGACTGCATATTCAGGTGAAGATGAGGCGCGTACTATTGCTGCAACAATAAGCACCTTGATTGCTGATGGCGTTTCTCCTTCTGCAATTGCGATTCTTTATAGAATGAACTTTCTCTCGCGGGTACTGGAAGAGGCATGTCTGCGTAGTGATGTTCCATATCAAGTTCTTGGTACACGGTTTTTTGAACGTGCCGAGGTTAAGGATGTGATGAGTTACCTTAAAGCATCGCTAAACGAAGATGCCCCAGGTGATATTGCACGAGCCGTAAGTACTCCTCCACGAGGTATTGGTAAATCAACGCTTGCCAAGATGTTGTTGCACCAAGAAGACACCCTCTCTCCCGCACTTCAAAAAAAGGTACGCGACTTTAAGTTACTTCTTGATGAGATTCGTCGTGCGGCAGGGACAATGCGACCATCAGAAACTATTGCGTTCGTCATAAAACGTAGCGGTATTGAGGATGCACTTAAACAAGATGGCTCTGAGGGTGAGGAGCGTCTCGCAAACGTAAAAGAACTTATTGCCCTTGCAACTAAGTATGACGAAATGGAGTCACTTTCTGGCATCGAAAAACTCCTTGATGACGCTGCACTTGCTACAGACCAAGATTCACTCGAAAAACATACGAATTCCGTCAAACTCATGACCGTACATGCAGCGAAAGGTTTGGAGTTTGAGTATGTGTTTATTGCTGGGCTCGAACAGGGGATATTCCCTCACGAAAAGCTCAACGACGACGTTGACGAGGAAGAAGAGCGTCGACTGATGTATGTGGCAATAACTCGGGCGCGCAAAAAATTGTTCTTGTCGTACGCTATGATTCGTACGGTTTTTGGACAGCAAAAAGTATCTGTCGCATCTGAATTCATCGCGGACATTCCACCTGAATGTTTGGATATAAACACTGAGCACGTGACTGAGCGTAAAGTAGACCTGATAGACTTTTAACACTGACTATATACCGAGGTAGCTCATGTGATTAACGGAGGGTGGTATATATGCGATACTATGCATGATGCACCGCCCACACAAAAAAAATGCTGACGCTCGTAGTAGAAAAAAAGGACCCATAGCAAAAAAGCACCTCGGGCAACATTTTCTGACGTCAGTTTCAGCGTTATATGAGATGGTACGGGCGGCAGAAGTAACGAAGCAGGATACCGTCGTCGAAATAGGGCCTGGTACAGGCGTGCTTACACGAAAACTACTTGATACTGGTGCACACGTGATTGCGATTGAAAAGGATGCCGATCTTATCCCGCTACTCACAACGCTTTTTACTCAAGAGATATCGGAAAAACGTTTCGAACTCATCCACGGTGACATTCGAACATTTTCTGCAGAAAGTCAGGCGCATGGTGCACCATATAAAGTTGTTGCGAACATCCCCTATTACATAACTGGCGAGATTATTCGTGACGCTTTTGAAGCGAAGCACCAACCGCTATCTATTACACTACTTGTTCAGAAAGAAGTCGCTGAAAGAATCGCACGCTCAAAAAAGGAAAGTATTCTTTCTTTGTCAGTAAAAGTGTACGGCGAACCTAGATATATAAAGACGGTGCCACGAGGCGCATTTAGCCCACCGCCAAATGTAGATTCAGCAATTATTCATATAAGCTCAATTTCACGTCAAAGATTTGATTCTGTGGACGAGCAACATTTTTTTTCGATAGTTAAGTGTGCATTCAAAGCACGAAGAAAAATGCTCGCTGGTAATTTGCGCTCATTGTTTACCGATGAAGCAATTCAGGCATCTTTGGATATCGTTCGTATATCACGTACTGCGCGCGCTGAAGACGTTCCACTAACTCAGTGGGTACAGTTAGTAAAAGCACTTACCACAACTACTAATTCTCGATAACACTCGGCTCAGTACATAATAAAAACAGTACTATCTACTGTCTTTACTGGCTACTACCCATGAACAAAATGAGGAGTCCTGGGTGCACAATGAGTGGCAATACTGACTCGATACAAAAATATGAAGGTCCGGCCGCTCCAAGAAGCCACTGTCCTGAATGTCGCGGAGGACCAAACTGATATGTCTTAGTTACCTTAGGTGACCATAAATATGGACCGCCACGAGGTGCACCGAGATTTGCGTAGGTAACGTTGTTGATGCAAAAGATTATTCTTCCAATTGACCCACCAAAATACACAATAGCTTCAGAGCGTTGTGGTATGGACCATAGAGAGACACTTACCGAAAACACAAGGAGCAACGTCACAATGCTTTTCTTGTGAAAGAGTTTTTTCATAATGTGTACAGTATTACACCCATACCAAAATTGTCACGGTATACTGTCCACCATGGCAACAAAGTTCGGAATGATAGGAGTAGCACTGGTGCTTATGGGGGCACTGACTACAGCATACGTTGTATTTATTGCACCAGGAAAAAATACTCGAGATTTGACGTTTGTTGATGGAGGCACTATCGGCACACCTACACAATATGATACATATACTCCACGTACCGCCCGTGCTGACGAAGCAACGTTATCAAAAAAAGATTCCTTCAGTGAATGGGGCTCTACGATACGCCGAGGTATATTTACAGTAGCAGAGCCGAAAAATAAAGAAGTAGTGAGCGAGGATGCACCAACAAATAAGCCCTCACAAAAAATTTCATCAGACCCGGAACTTATCACCCTCGACGGCCTAGGAGTTATTACTCATACAAACACCAACGCCACGAAAGATGTGCTTTCGGAAGAAGATCAGCTCAAGAAAGTAATTCATGAGTACGGGAATACCATCGGACAAAAGATTCACGACATGGTAATAAAAAATGGCGACCAAAATGAAGCGCTTGGTGTATTTGTAAAAAACAAAAATACAGAATCATATTCTGATATAAAAAATATTGGTGACAACTACATACAGCTCGCAAAAAACATTGATGACACGCTGGCACCACATGGATTTTCCGAAAGCGCCCATAGACTCAGTCTTGGATACACTGGCGTAGGGAATCAACTTCTCGCATTTTCCGGCAAAAACACGGACGAAGCAATCTATGCTCAGATTCTGATATACAACGGATCAGTTGAGACTTTTGGCGAAAGTTTTATCGCACTTGCACAACTTTTTGGTGCCTATGGGGTAAAATTTTCACCAGACGAGCCGGGGGGGATATTTTCTCCGGCAGTTACTGGCTTTTAGTAAGATTAATGCACAGGAGGCGTACGCACATGCGCGGTATTCTATATTTGTAACGTATACTATAAGGGTGATTTTTCCTAGGATTCCCATCTCCACTTCACCCCAAGTACTCAGCACACTGATAATTGGTGTTGCGGTTATAGTAACGAGCGCGATTGTTACGCAAACACGTACAGCTACGACTACTACAGATGGACGTCAGGAAAAACAATTGCCAGTATCGGATATCCGCGATACCGATAGTGACGGGGTTGAAGACTGGGAAGAACAGTTATACGGGACTGATAGCACCAAGAAAGATACTGATGATGATGGAGTAAGTGATAAAGATGAAATCGCAGAAAAAAAGAGCAAAAATGCTGAAACCACCGAAGCGCCGGCAGACGTCCAACCAACAACAAAAACTGAAATGCTTGCAGGAGACCTTATTGGTACTTTTATCAACCGAACGGAGCTTGGAGTATACCAACCGAAAGATAATGATAAAATCATAGGTAACGCACTAGATAGAACAAAAAAACTTGTATACACAAAGTACACACTTGATTCAATAAAGAAAAGTACTCGTGACACGAGCACAGAACGAGTCACCCGTTATCGTGATGATACGAAAAAGGCCATCGAAGCCATGTCTACAATCCCAGAATATGAACTTCAAACATATGCGCGTGCCGTTGATAAAAATGACCCAGCTGAATTTGGAAAACTTGGAGAATATGCGAAACTATACGCAGGGGTAGCGGAAAAACTACTCACGGTTGAAGTCCCTGATGACGTGCTCGCACAGCATATTACGCTAGCAAATGCACTTTCTTACTTAAGTGCGAGCCTCAACGGCATGTCAAAAGGATTTGACGACGTTGCAGGAAGCTATGCTGCTGTTGGTCACTTTGGAAAAGCCGAGCAAGAAGTAGAACTCGCGTTTCAATCATTTCAAACATATTTCCTCATAAAAAAAGTTGAAAATCTATGAAATTACTCGCAATAATATTAATTGTAATAATCTGCGCACTCCCTGCGCATGGTGCGCATGCGCAAACAAAAAGCTTGGACGATATTTTGAAAGCTATAGATGGGACGCAAAATGCTAATGGTACGACCAATCAAAACGCCTCCTTCGACTTCACCGGCTTTGCTCGAGATGGTATCTACGGGTGTCAAGGCATTGGGCAGGTAGGGCCAGTCGGACAGCGCCATGCAGCTGGAACATTTGTTCCGGTCTCAGAAGAAGCGGTTGCACTTAATACATTTATATTAGTCAATAAATTTTGTGTTCTTGATGGACTTAACGTGCGACAGCGTGAAGCCTTGGTTTCTGGCCTCCTACGAGCTGCAGTAAGTGGCATTAACAAGGGTCCAGATGGTAGAACGCAGTATTCACAAAACGTCCCTCAAGAAATGCGGGAACGCTCAGATGAAGTCGCTCAGAAGTTTCTTGAAGACGAATCACTGAACAACATTTGTGCGCCATACCGAGATTCAGTAAAACAAGCCGTTCTACGAAACTACCAAAATCGCACCCGTAAGCAAACATCTACCTATGCATGTAAATTTCCAGGGACGCCAGACCAATTACAGAAACTCCTTGATGGAAACCTAGATGAAGGCGGAGGTTTTGCCGCATATCTTTCATTACTTCAGTCTGGTAATGACCCACTGAGCGCATACACCTACGCAAATGAAACACTCAACAGAGCGATACAAACAACCCAAGAAAATGATTTGCGTGAACTTGAGTGGGGGAATGGATTTAGATCGCAAAAAGAATGTACACAAGTTCCTTCAGGAAATGGCAAATATGAGGAGCAATGTAACATTGTAACTCCTGGAAAAGTTATTTCTGACATGGCGAGTTATGTATCACAGACAGGATTTAGACAAACAGAAAATGCTGACCAAATTGACGAACTACTGGGTGGTTTTATTTCAAACTTTCAGAACCAAGTACTTTCAAGCTTCACTGGTTTTAAGGGCTCAACAGAGAGTCGAAATGGGCAGCCCTCATATCTAGATAAGACCGTCCAAGATTCATTCGGGCGAGCAACAGGAGAAACAACGACCGTAGGAGTGGATGCACTTAAAAAAGCACTCGATCTTGAGACCCAGTATGTGGGCGTTCGCACGGCAACGAAGAAACTTCTTGAAGATTTTGTTACCAAATTGCTTCGCCTGGAAGATGTGTGTTACACAAAACTCATAGACAAAGCGAAAGAAGATACTAAAAAGAAACTTGAAGACAGAGTATGTGGTGGAGACGGTCAAAACTATGGCAATTGTGGCGCATCAGTCACTGACACCGAATCAGATGCCCCTGGTTCAAGTGAATCAAATCCGAAAAAATATCACCTTATCGTTGCGCGTTCAGGTACTGAGAGAGAAACGGTAAAGTTACTCATTACACGAGATAAATCATTGGCAATAATAAACTCAGAAGTACGTCCTCTACTTTCTGCAATCACCACATCAATTACTAACGGCCAAAAAGCGTTGACTGCACTCCAAAAATTAAACCAAATGCTCGCAGACAACAAGAATCCTTCAATTACACGTTTTGTTCTTGAACAGTTAGACCAAATGGTTGCAGGGAAGGCACTGCACGGCAGTGGAGATGTCTCTAATGCAACAGATCAGCGTTCACAAGTGAATGACGCCCTTAACTTACTTTACGACAAGACAAAATCTGACTGGGAAAAGTCATGGTGTAAAGAGGAGAAGTGGACGGACTTTCAGGTAAATAACTAAACCCGTTTTGTGTGCACTACGCATACGCAGAGTACTGTAGAATACGGTATACTATTCTCAATGCAGAAATTCAGATATTTCTCGATTTTTTTTGTTGCACTCATTCTTTCTGCGTCACCACTCGTCTTCAGTGTGCATGATGGACTACACACACTTACTGCACTCGCACAATCGGCGCAAGCGACACCAAGTAATGATCCAGGGTGGATTTCTTGGGCATTTTCTTCAGTCGCAGGATCGGCACTTGGTACTGGTTCAAGCTATTTCTTTGGGGGCATCGCCGCCATACTCGGTACGTTAATAAATGGAATTAGTACTTTCTTCCTTTCAATGGCGGGTCTACTTTTTGACCAGGCAATTAACTATTCAATAACAAACTTTGGAGATACGCTAAACGGAAACGTTATGACATCCATAAATATGGTGTGGAGCGTGTTTCGCGATCTCTCAAACATAATCATTATTGGTATGTTTGTTTTTGTCGGTTTTGCAACTATCTTAGGAAACCACACGTACAACATTAAACAGTTCGCGATAAAAATATGCGTAGTTGCGGTCCTTATAAACTTTAGTCTCTTCTTCACGAAAGCGGTTATTGACGTATCGAACTTTGTTGCGTATCAGTTTTTCAAAGGTACATCGTCGCTCCAGGTACAACTCCAAGCGAACGGCACGGAGAAAAAAACCGGCATTGGTATCGCAAGTAGACTCATGACTTCTGTGGGTGCGACGGGTGGTCTTGCAGGCTCAACAACAGGCTCGGGCACTAAGCAAATCTGGGATAACGTCGGCTCAAATTTTGTTGGAGTACTTGTTACTATTATGGGACTTTTTGCGTTTACGCTACTCGCAACCGTAATTTTGTTCTATGGCGTTTTCCAGCTCATTTACCGCATTGTAATGCTTATAATTTTAATGGCTGTTTCCTCACTTGCGACTGTCGCATTTCTGATACCAAAATTTAAAACATACCAAGAGCAGTGGCTCTCTGCTCTTTTCCAGCAAGCAATATTCGCACCGCTACTGATGATGATGCTCTGGGCGATAACTGCAATCTCTGATGCACTCGTGGGAAATGTAAATCGTTCAATGACACTTTCGAAGGCTATGACCGACCTCACCGATCCTGGCGCCGGAGCTGTACTTATCAACTACTTTGTTATTTGCGGGCTCCTCTTTGGTGCGATAAAACTCGCGAGTTCACTTTCAGCAAAAAGTGACAGCTTACTATTTGGTATCGGTGGATGGCTTAATAAGCTTAATGCAAGTGGACGCATGGTTGCTGGCGCGCGAACACTGGGACAAAATGCAAGAGGTGGTTTTATTGATGCAATAAATGCTCGGCGAGTTGCCGGACTCGAGGCAGGAATGGGCCTGCATTCATCAGAAAATGATATTAAAAAACTAATGGCGGCAAAGGGGAGGCAGTCTGCTGGAACCTTAGGTGCTGATGGAAAACTGAGCAAGGCTCTCAAGGGTATTAATGATGGAATGCAAAAACTCAACAAGGCAACTACACCAAAAGAAGCAGAGAAAGGTTATCTAAAACGAAAGAAGGAAGATTCAAAACATCATGAGGACGAAGATAAGCTCGAACAATTGGCACGTAAGGCAATTATGGATAAGGTTGTTGGAACTGGGGCAGATAGAGAAGCGAAGCTTAAAGAACAGTACGAAGCAGAGAAAGCAAAGCTTCTCGATGCGAAAAAGTTTGGCACCGCCCAACAAGAAGGCGCGCAAGGAGCTGAACTTAAAAAATCATTTGATAACCTCGCCTCAGAAATTAAGGGTCAGGTACGTCCAGGCGAAAAGAAAAATTATGACGAAGCACAAAGCGCACTTAACACGGCACAGGCAGAGCGTAAAAAGTTTGCAGACGATAATCAAACAAAACTTGCTGCGGGTGGAACAGGTGCAAGAGCTGAGCAAATTAAGCTTTCAGAGTACGATGAAAGTATCCGAAAAATTACTTCTCGCCTTAAAGATGCATCGACAGCGTTTAATGCTGAACTATCTAATGATGAATTGAATAAATTCGTTGCAACGACAGGCGACGCAGGAAAAACGAGCGACTATTTAGCACTCAAGAAAGGCTACGCAGCAAACCAAGAACGTATGCGCGACTTTACTGCTACAGCAAAAAAGATAGACGCGGAAATGCCTTCGTTTAATGCATACGCATCAGCAATGAAGGCGCAGCAGAGCAAGCAATTTGGAGTAAATGAGGATACAGTAAAAAATGCACTGAGGTCAAAACGACAATCGCAACGAGACGCAGAACAGGCAGCAAGAATACAATCGAGCTTCGCGCCGCCTGCGGCTCCAGCAGCCCCATCTGGCGGTGGAGCTCCTGCAGCCCCAGCCGGAGGTGGAGACGACCATCATTAATTTAAAATCTTATGGAACAAACCACAGAAGAAATATATAAAGATGCATTTAATGCGCTACCAAAGATTGTACAGGACGCCATCAACTCATCCGATCTCACGGGAAAAATGCGTAAACTCGCAGAAAAACACAAGCTCCATCTAGATAAGTGGTCAATACTTGAAGACGAAATAACCTTTGCTCTTTTTGGTATCACGCCGCCGGAAAACTTAGTAGGGAGCATCCAAAAAGAGCTCGGTATCTCGATGGAAGAGGCAATTGCCATAAACAACGACGCAGTTGAAATAATTTTTGAGCCAATACGATTACAACTCCAAGAAGTTGCAACGAGCAGGGCCGCGGAAAGAACTGTAACTGTTCCAGTTGATCAACAGAAAATGCTCGCAGAAATGGGTGAGTCACTGCCTACAGGTGCTCGCGCTGAAGTACAAAACTCGAAAACAGTATTCCAAATCATTCAGGAGCGTGCTGAGAAAAAAGTCGATACGACAGGCACGGCACCTACAAGTAACAACGCCGGAGATTCCACTGCTGAGCGCCACACAGTAAAAGAGGACATGTACCGCGAACTCCCCGTATAGTTGTGCATAGAAATATAATTGACATGCATACGCCTGCTATACTTTGCGTATGCAGTTTGCTGTCCCACAATTTACTGACGTAGAAGATAAGATATTTGGTCCGTTTACGTTCAAGCAGTTCATTTTCTTGGGTGGCGGAGCAGGACTTTCATATTTTGTTTTTGCGTTACTTCCGAAGTCGATTGCACTTATTGGAGTGCTCCCGGTTGCAGGATTTTCTTTGGCACTCGCATTTTATCGTGTGAATGACCAACCGTTTCTCAGTGTGCTCGAACATGCATTCTATTATTCTATCCGTGGTAAACTATTTTTGTGGAAGCATCGCGCACCAAAAGTCACCACTGAGCAACAAAATGATGGCCGCGAAATTAAAAATGCGAATGAGCTTCCTTCACTTTCAGATAGTAAACTCAGACAAATTTCCTGGAGCTTGGACATCAATGAATATGTAGACGAGGCAGGGAAGGGTATAAAAAAGCAACAACGATAATATGGCAATAGATATTAAATCAGCAACGCCCGCACAAGAATTCGTACCAGTGAAAGAGGTCCGTGACGGTGTCATTATATTAAATGATGGCAGTATGAAGGCTATTCTTATGGCTTCATCACTTAACTTTGCCCTAAAATCTGACGATGAGCAGAGTGCATTCTTGATGCAATACCAAAACTTTCTCAACTCATTAGATTTCCACGTACAGATATTCATCCAATCCCGCAAACTCGATATTCGTCCCTATATTTCTTCACTTGAAGACGCACTTAAAAATACACTTGATGAACTTATGAAGATTCAGATTCGGGAATACATTAACTTCATTAAGAGCTTTACAGAGGCCGCTAACATCATGACCAAGCACTTCTTTGTAGTAGTGCCGTACCTTCCTGCAGGTGCAGTCCTCGAAAACTCACCGCTCGCAAACCTCCCCATGCCATGGGCGAAAAAAGGCCGCGCAAGTGAACAAGTAAGTGGCTCAAAAACAGCTTTTGAAGAAAGTCTTTCTCAGCTTGAGCAACGTGTGGGAATTGTTCAGCAAGGCCTCGTCCGAACAGGTGTACGTACAGTACAATTAGGCACAGAGGAAGCGATTGAATTACTCTACAGAATTTTCAACCCTGGAGAGCAAGACAACCCAATTAAATCTGGTTCACAATAATAGATATTTATGGGAGTATTCGATATTTTTTCAAAACAAAAAACTGATGAGCGCCCTGCGGTGCCTGTGCTTCCGCAAGAAATTTACGCACGCGGCGTTCTGGAACTACAAGACGTACTTGCACCTTCTGCTCTTGAAATAACACCTCGGCAGCTGAACATTGGTGACAAGATTGCTCGTACGTTTTTCGTTATTTCGTACCCACGCTTTCTTACGACGGGTTGGTTCGCGCCAATTATCAACTTGGACAAGATGTTTGACGCCGCGATTCATATTCACCCAATTGATACAACAACGGTTCTCAGACAATTCCAAAGACGCGTTGCGGAAGTAGAGAGTCAAATCCAAATTCGTGAAGAAAAGGGCTTGGTGCGCGATCCACAGCTCGACACCGCATATTCTGACCTTGAATACCTCCGTGACAGACTTCAGCAAGCTCAAGAAAAACTCTTTGAAGTAGGGCTGTATATCACCATTTACGGTGAAACTACTGATGAATTAGATAAAACAGAGACTGAGATACGTTCAATTCTCGAAGCCCGCCTAGTCTATATTAAGCCGACACTCTTCCAACAAGAGCAAGGTTTTAAAAGTGTCATGCCCATAGCAGATGATCAAATAGCCGTACACTCAAAACTTAACTCTGAACCACTCTCAAGCACGTTTCCGTTTGTATCTTTCGACCTCACCAGTGACCGAGGAATTCTTTACGGTATTAACCGTCACAACTCAAGTCTCGTACTCTTCGACCGCTTCTCTCTAGAAAACTACAACTCTGTACTTTTTGCAAAGTCTGGTTCAGGTAAATCATATTTTACCAAGCTCGAGATTCTTCGCTCACTCATGTTCGACGCGGACGTAATCGTAATCGACCCTGAACGTGAATATGAATACTTGGCAGAAACAACCGGTGGACGCTATTTCAATATTACACTCTCATCAGAGCACCATATCAACCCATTCGATTTGCCAGTACCACGTGATGACGAAAACCCAGCAGATATTTTAAGAGGAAACATCATTACACTTGTCGGACTATTCCGTATTATGCTCGGTGGCCTTAACCCAGAAGAAGATGCAGTGATTGATAAAGCAATTTCAGAAACATATGCCCTTAAAGATATTAGTGCAGATTCTGATTTTACTAACATTGAACCACCGCTCCTCTCAGACTTTGAACTTGTCTTGTCGGGCATGGAAGGTAGTGAGTCACTGACCCAACGTCTTTCGAAGTACACTCACGGTACGTGGTCTGGCTTCATAAACAAACCGACAAACGTAGACATGAATAAACGCCTCACCGTTTTTTCTGTGCGTGATATGGAGGACGAACTGAAGCCGGTTGCTATGTATATAGTCACGCATCATATCTGGAACATGGTTCGCAAAGACTTGCGCAAACGCATGCTCATTATCGATGAGGCCTGGTGGATGATGAAATCTGAGGACACGGCTTCATTCTTGTACGGAATTGCAAAACGTGGACGTAAATATTATCTCGGTTTAGCAACTATCACACAGGACGTAGGCGACTTTTTGCAGTCCCCATATGGCAAAGCCATGCTCACTAACTCATCGATTCAAATTTTACTTCGACAGTCTCCAACATCTGTTGACCTGGTGCAGGAGACATTTAAGCTCTCAGATGAAGAAAAGTATCTGCTACTTGAATCAGATGTTGGTGAGGGCATATTCTTTGCTGGACTTAAGCACGTTGCCATCAAAGTAATTGCTTCATACACAGAAGACCAGATTATTACCTCTGACCCATCACAAATTTTGGCAATACGAAAGGCCAAGCAAGACTTAAGCTCCGCGGAGTCAGCCGACGCTGAATCGTCGAAAATTTAAGGTACCAACGATTTCACACCTTGATTTAGATGAGGAAATCCTACTCACAACCACATTTCACCTGCTACAATATAGGTATGTTTTTCGGTTGTAAGCAAGCAGTGTACAGAGTGAGGCACCTGATGTATCTTTTTGCTGTCCTATTGTGTATGACGCAATTTTCGTTTGCAGAAACAGTAGTAAGTGATGCATCCATTGGCATGAGCCCTACATATGCGGGAGTTGGTGAAAAAATAAGTGCAACGTTACGCACGAGTGCACTTGATTTACAAAGCTCACTTATCGTCTGGACACTCGATACCACAGTTTTAAACAGGGGCATCGGTGTAGACACAACATCATTTACACTAAAAGATGTACGCAAGCATGAAATAACTGCCACAGTTACAGACCAAACTGGATACAGTGTAAAAATTACGGAGATAGTGCGTGCATCTGATGTAGATATACTTTGGGAAGGTATTTCATATGTACCTCCGGGGTATAAAGGACGCACGTTGTATTCAGATGGAGGAAAAGTACGCGTTACAGCACTACCTCATGCTGAAGACAAAAAAACTCCCGCGGATTATGTATATACTTGGACGCAGGATGGGAAAAATTTGCCGCGCTCATCTGGCTTTGGTAAGTCATCTCTCACGCTCGACACTTCACTTTTTGGAGATTCCACACTTCTCAATGTGCAAGTAAAAACACTCCAGGGTGAATATATCGGCGGCGCTGGAGTACGTATCACACCATCACCGGTGACTGTTGGCATTTATGAACAAAAGGCACTTCTTGGATTGTGGACTAACACTACAGTAAAGAACGCAAAAATTATTGATCGGGAGACCACGCTACGCGCCTTACCTTACTTCATGGACATAAGTAGTATCTCAGAATCAGCAACAAAGTACACTTGGAATGCCTTTGGTGCGACTATTGTCCCCGGGGCGGGCGGTCGAGCGGTACTTTCGGGCGCGAACGGAAACCCGAAAGTAGGTGTGACTATCAGTAATAAAAATAAGATTCTACAAGAGGGGAGCACACAAGAATCTGTCGGTATTTCAGAAGGGCGCTCGCTATTTGGCATATGAACAAAAACTCACTCTACATAACTATTGCATTACTCATCTTGGTTGGCGCAACCGGTCTCGCATTATTTTACGCATACCTCACAAAAACAGACGCGGAGAGTAGAAAAACCAAAACATTTGACCCATTGGTACTTGATGGCTCGTCAGGCGGGAGCGGCGGGGCATTTAGTAATGATAAGAGCTCATCAGCGAACGAAGAGGTGTTACCCCTTCCTAAAGATGGAGATACGCCCGGTCTAACTCCAGTTGAAAAACCTACAGATACACCTGTCACAACACCAAAAACGGAACCTGAAAAAAAGAATACCAAACCAATGCTTGAAAGGATTTACGATGCTCCCGTAGCTGGATTTACTGTATTAAACGACGGAACGGCAGGAACTGTACGCCTTACTGAACGCACCAGAGGAAACATTATCGACATAGACATCGCAACAAAAAAATCAGCACGTGTTACAAATACGACTGTAGCAGGAGTATTCGAGAGCTATTTCAACACAGATGGCACTCAGGTAATTTTACGTTACCTTGATGAAGACGACTCAATTCTAACGCTCGGTTCGCCAATCTCTGAACTTAAAGAACAGCCGGCAGACACGACGGCATCTCTTGCTGAAACTGGCATAGGAAGTTATTTGCCTATAAACATAAAAAATATTGCGGTCTCGGGAGACGCTATCGCGTATGCAACTGCGACTGAGGATGGTACAACGCAAATTGTCATATCCGACTTCACTGGAAGTAAACCAAAACGAGTTTGGAAGAACCCGCTGAGTGGCTGGCAATTACACTGGCCTCAAAAAAATATACTCGTGATAACCCAAAACGCATCAGCGAAAATTCCTGGATACGCGTATAGCATAGATACTAAGACTGGAGTGACAAAAAAACTGATAGGTGATACTAGGGCGCTGACACTTATGTACTCATCATTTTCAAACAGTGCAATTATCGGCTCTAATAGTGACACGAGTGCGCAGACAGTACGCATAAGAAACTTTACTGATTCCACAGAACGGACCGTATCAACTCCGACGATACCAGAAAAATGTGTGTACCTTGTGGCTACACAGTTGGTGTGCGGATTCCCAAAAGTATTGCCGAGTGGTATGCCTGATGTATGGTATCGAGGCGAAGTAACATTAAGTGATACATTCAGTGTTATCGAAACAGTGACGGGCTCAGTCACGGAAATAATAAATACGACCAACGTTGCAGATAACGGACTCGACGCAACACATCTGGTCACCTCACTTGATGGGAAAAGGGTCTTCTTTATTGATAAGACTAGCGGTACACTGTGGATGCTCACCTTTGCTGATGAAGCATAATATATGGAACAGCTACATACACTCATTGATGCAACAACACAACTTGCCCAAGCGGCCGGTGGTGGATTTAAAGGACTTCTTGGAGACTCTCTCATTATTAATGGCCAGAACATTTATGAAGAGTACGACTCTATCGGACCATTCTTGAATGCAATTTTTAAAATGTCTATCTCAATCGGTGGCGTGGTCGCAGTGAGTCAGTTCGTCTATGGTGGACTTGTCTATATGATGTCAGAATCTGGCGCCGTACAGATGGGCGAATCGAAAGGACGCATGACTAACGCTGTTCTTGGACTTCTCATGCTGCTTTCTACATACATCATTTTCCAACAAATAAACCCAGACATGTTAAAGCTCTCGGTAGAACCGGTGCCCATTCAGGCAAACCCGAACGCAACCCCTCTCCAACAATAAAAGCCCCGAAGGGCTTTTATTATGACTTTCCTATACTTCAGGAATATACTTTATTACAACTCTTCGTTCTTTACCTAAACCAATAGATTCTGTTTTTATGCCTGGCTCATTGGTGAGCGCTGCATGCACAAGCATGCGCTCGTATGGCTTCATGGGAGACATCTCAACATCATATTTCAGTGAACGGGCTCTATCTGCAAGCATTTTTGCTGTCTGTTCAATTTTTATTACTTGCTCCTTATGATACCCGTTTACATCTATATGAAATTTTTCTGTGCAACCTTTCTTTTCTGCAATCATGCGTACCAGCATATCAAGCGCCTTCATACGCTCACCGTCCACACCAATCAATAACCCACCATTTTCTATGGTGAGCTGAAGTGTGTGTTGTTCGCCACTATTTGTCACCGAAAGTTCCACTGGGGCAATTCCTAATGTAGCAATAAGTTCAAGGAGTGTACGCTGTGCGGTATCCATAGTTATTTTATTTTACTGCGAAGATTCTTGAAGTACAACTCTTGCATAATAGAGAATAGGTTACTGACCAAAAGGTACAATGCTACTCCTGAGGAAATACTGAAAGCCACAAATCCTATTATAAAAGGGAATACGTATTTGATCTGCATTTGCATACTTTTGCCGAAATCGTGTGAGAACGAACCTTTCTCGCCGGTTGGTTCTGTGTTTGGCATTACTCCTGCATAAAAATATTGAGAGATACCAACAGCAAGTGCGAGGGGGATACTTCGCACGGTCATGTCTAAAAATCCAAGAAACATCATGCTCACTGTAGGGGGGACAGGCACAAAAGAGTACAAGTACGCAGAGTCTATTGCGGGAAGCCCTCCATGTGAAAAAACAACGTACAAACCAATTAATACAGGTATCTGAATTAATATAAGCAAGAACATTGAGAATGGATTTACTTCGTGCTTCTTATACAGCGCCTGTAATTCAGCCATTTGCTTGCGTGGGTCGGTCTCATTTTTTCTGATTGCATCAACTTGAGGCTGGATTTCTTTCATAACCCTCTGAGTACGTGAACCCTTTTGTGCGAGTGGTGAGAGTGCTAATTTAACGGCAATGGTTAAAATAATAAGTGCAATACCTACATCACCATTTGGCACAAAAGACAAAAGTGCGACAAGGCCATTATAGAGTGGTGTGTAAATTATTGTGTTGAAGAGTGCGTACATCGCCGAATGATACAGAGAAGCACCTATTTATGCAATGATGTCGTACGAATAGCTACGCCACTTTCCCGGATACGAGTAGCTCCTTGAGCGACTGTGTGACTTCTATAACGGTGAGTGTACTCACTGTTATATGGGGATATATAACAATATGTATGGCTGGCAGGGAAGGAAGCAGAGGAATGCATGCAGTATAGACCTTCCGGCGTAGAGCGTTTCTATCAACTGCTTTTTTATATACCTTTTTACTTACAACAACTGCGACACCTATTCGTGCCGCAGATATGTACCGAGCTGTAAAATATTTATTTCTAAGAAAAGCACCCTTCTTCCCAAGTGAAGCTACGTCATGTGCGCGCAGTCTATTCTGCGAAGGCAACATGTACTACGCTGAGAGCTTCGAGCGTCCTTTTCTGCGTCGTCTCTTTAAAAGAGCTGCCCCTGATGTAGTACCAGAACGCTTAAGAAATCCATGTGCTCGTGCGCGCTTGCGCTTTTTAGGTTGATATGTTCGCTTCATAGCCGGCACTATCTCACATAAACCAAGTAAAATCAAATATGGACCCCCTCGGATACATAGAAAGCGTTATCCCCATGTTGTGCACAGAATGCACATATTTCGTAAGAATGCAGAGTGCCATCGACCTCTGTATACTGTAAGTCATTAGCCAGATATAACTGAATGAATTAGATACATGACGGGCGAACAGAAAAGTCTATGGGAAAACGTGCTCGGAACTGTTGAGAAAGCGATCACCCCCGCAAACTTTAAGACCTGGTTTAAAGATACTGGGATTGTGCGTAGAGATGAGGGGATAATTTACGTAGGTACACCAAATCGCATGGCGCGAGATTGGATCGCAGAAAAGTATCACTCGATGATTCTTAAAAGCTTGCGAGAACTAGACGAGACAGTGCGAAATGTTGAATACACTGTGGCAAAAGTAAGCGCAATGAAAAAACTCGTCGCAGAAAAAAGCCCACAAAATAATGCATCTCTACCTATTGACCAGCTATACGTAGACAAGCGGGATAACTTAAACCCACGGTACACCTTTGAAACATTCATTGTTGGCCCCTTCAACCAGCTTGCCCATGCGGCCGCATTAGCTGTCCTTCAAAACCCTGCTCTCGCATATAACCCGTTATTTATTTACGGCTCAACAGGGCACGGAAAAACCCACCTCATTCAATCTGTAGGCAACCAATTTAAGAAAACGTATCCGAGTAAAAAAATACTTTACGTCACCTCAGAACAATTTGCTGTCGACTATTACAATGCGGTTCGCTCAGGAAGAGCAAACCAGTTTAAAGAAAAATATCGTCAGTATGATGTGCTTATTATGGACGATGTACAATTCATCGCAGATAAGGAGCGCACTCAAGAGGAACTCTTCCATTTGTTTAACTACTTATTCGACAACAACAAGCAGATAATTTTCTCTTCAGATAAGCATCCACAAGCCTTGAATGGACTCGAGGATAGATTGAGGGGGAGACTTGGTGCTGGATTGACAGCAGAAATCCCAGAACCGGACACAGACTCGCGCATTTCTATCATCAAGGAAAAACTAGTACAGCAAAATTTTGTCATGTCTCGTGAGAATATAGAATATATAGCTAAAGAAGTGAGAGGAAATATACGTGAACTAGAAGGGGTTCTCAACTCAGCAATCTGTAACGCAAATATAAAAGGACGTGACCTTACCTTACCCGAAATTCGCTCAATCATTCAACATAACACTAGGCCTACACGCAGTGTATCTCCCGAGGAGGTCCTCCGTGTTGTTTCTCAGTATTATGAAATACCAGAGTCAGCGATCTTCGAAAAAACAAGAAAGAAAGATGTAGTGAAACCGCGCCAGATTGCAATGTTTATTATGCGGGAGGATTTAGGTATATCTTATCCAAGTATCGGCGATCGTCTTGGAGGACGAGATCACACAACAGTAATCCACTCTTGTGAAAAAATAAAAGATTTACTTGAGCGAGATCAGACGCTTGTGCAAGAAATAGAACAAATACGTGTATTACTCCGTGGATAACCAGTGGAGATGATTGTTAATAAAAAAGATTCGGCTGGGTACAAGTAATTAAAAAAGAGACTCACTATCCCCACTAAAAAAATTATTAAAATAAAACTGGGTATACATATGAACAACCACTGGATAAAAAAACGTTTAAGAATATGATTAGAAAACGTAATCCCCAGACTTTCCCAGTAATATAAGTAATAATAGTTTATATATAGAAATATGAAAATACATATACAAAAAGATATTCTAGAGAAGAACTTGTTGTTGGTACAGAAGGTTGTTAATAATAATCATCAGAACCCTGCTCTTCGTGGTGTGAGATGCACGATGTATAAAAATCAAATAACACTCGAGGCAACAAATATTGAAATGAGTGTATCTATACAAATGATTGGAAAATGTGACGGTGATGGGGTGGTTCTTATTCCTCTTAAAACACTCCTCGATGTAGTCAGATATTCTTTCGGTGAAATAGTTATAGTGTTCAGTGATCAGGTTGCAACAATAACTTCAGGTAAAAGTGTTACTAAAATATCATTGTTATCGCACGAAGAATTCCCGCCATTGCCTCAAAAATCGACTGAGAGCCCGTATATTTTAAAAACTACACATATCCTCCAAGGATTAAATAGCGTTCTCTACGCGGTCTCACAATCAACAATTAAGCCAGAGCTTGCCAGTGTCTCTATATATACAGATGATGTATTTTTAGTATTTGTAGGGACAGATTCGTTTAGACTTGCAGAGAAGAAAATACCGTTCGAAGGAGATAGGGATTTTCCTTCCATTCTTATACCATCAAAAAATGCACATGAGCTTGTAGGGTTACTTACACAACTACAAGAAGAATCATTAACTCTTTTTATTGAAGAGGATATGTGTACTCTTTCGACAGAGTTATTTCAAGTAACAACTCGACTTATAACAGGAGTGTTCCCTGACTATAAAAAAATAATACCAAAAGATTACACTACTGAGTCAGTCTTATTGAAAGAAGATTTAATTGTTGCATTAAAAAAAATGTCGGTAGTTGCTGATGTTGCCAAGCAAATACATGTGGACGTATCACCAACAAAAGGATATATAACAGTGACCTCAAAAAGTAGCACTATCGGAGAAGTAGAAGATACTCTTGAGGGAACTCTCCAAGGACAAGATTTATCCCTTAACTTTAACCAACGATATATCCTTGATTGTTTTCAATCTATTCCGGTAGATAGTATACATTTGGGTTTTGGTGGTCAGGGACGCCCACTGGTTATTACCGGAGTATCTGATAGAACCTTTGTGTACTTAGTCATGCCAATGAATAAATAAACATGAATGGTCTCGGTGCATACTTGTCTAAATATACACACCTCGGAAGTTCCCAGAGAAAGCAGAAAGAAGTAGTCGCGCAGGTTATAACTGAAGTTTGTGGTGCAAAAGTCCATGCGAGTCAAGTAATTATAGACTTCGGAACCGCACGCACCCAAATCCCCTCAAGCTTAAGATGGGTTGTACTAGAAAAAAAAGCAGAAATATTGTTGTGTATTGAGCGTCAACTTGGCCCAAAACAAATAACCGACATCCGTTAATGTGCTAGCTATTGTACTTGCACAATAACTTGGTCAGTGACCGTGCCACCGAAGTTTTTAAGGTGCCCGACAGCTCTAATAACCATATCTCCCACATGTGGAGGGATGATGGTGTATGAAAATGGTGCACCATTTGAGGCTCCCATATTTACTCCGTCGATACTGTATTCAACACGCTCAAGGTCTGCTGTGCCGGTCTTTGAAACAGTAATTGTTATAGGGGTTCCCATACTTACACCAGAACCACGCTGAGGACTTGTTATGGTAAGTCGTGCTGGTACGACAGAGTTTGTTGTTTGGGTATTTGTTTCTGAATTTTCAGACCCAGCCAAAGGTGGAGTAACGACAGCTTCTCCACCAGGAAGTGTAAGACTGTTCGTGCTCACCCATTTTTGAATAGCATATTCCCAATTGGCAAGCTGTGAATCATGGAGAGGGGATGTCGCTGGGCCTCGTGGGTTAGTTTTATCAAGATAGTACAAAATACTATGTACGCCTTTACCGCCATTACTCCAGTCACCGTGGAGAATTGGTTGAAGTGTGTCGTATGGGATTGGGTCAGGTTTTATAAATTTTGTGTGAGGCACTACTTTAAGCGCTTCATTCATGTACGCGCGCCACATAGGAGCAATAACGTACCCTGCAACTTTTTTTACGATAGGAGTGTTATCGTTGTTACCTGCCCATGTACCTACGACGATGTCGGGTGTAAACCCAACAATCCACACGTCTTTAAAATCATTTGTCGTACCTGTTTTCGCTGCCATCTCAATGTTTCCAAAATTTAAGAATGAGTTAAATCCGTATGATGGAGCGCGCGCGTTGTTATCAGAAAGTACATCAACGAGTTGTCGTGCCGCCTGAGTATCGAGCGCCTGCACCGGACTCGCCTTAAATGTATCAAGTACTGTGCCTTGCGCGTCTTTTATTTCAAGAATTCCTGTAATCGGGTTACGAATACCGCTATTGGCAAATGTTGCATATACGCCAGTAAGCTCAAGCAGAGAAACTTCACCGCCACCGAGTACCATAGAAAATCCATAGAACGATGCAGGTTTGTTAAGAGTAGAGATACCTAATTTTTTTGCAGTAGCAAGAACGTCTTGCATCCCAGCTAGATACAAAACTTTCACTGCGGGTATGTTTATTGATTGTGCAAGGGCATCTCTCAGTTTCATTGGGCCACGAAATTTGTCATCGTAGTTTCCGGGCGAATAACAGCCTTCTTTATCGCCAAGTTCATCAGGAGCACAATTGACTGAGAATTGTGTCGGTGCATCAAAGAGTACTGTTTCGGGAGTATACCCTTTCTCAAACGCTGTGACATATGCAATTGGTTTAAATGTAGAACCTGGTTGTCGGAGTGCAGTGGCAATATTGTATTTGCCGTCAATTTTCTCGTCAAAATAATCACGTGATCCAACCATAGCGAGTACTTGGCCAGTTTTTGGATCGATTGCAACTAGTGACGCATTTTCTGCATCAAAATCTTTCTCGTTTTTCAATGCGAACCTTTTAATAATTTCTTCAGCGGGAGCTTGAAGTTTCCAATCAATAGTTGTGATTACAGTAAGGCCACCATTATATACTGCCTCTGTCCCGTATTTTTTTTCAAGTTGCTCACGAATATAAAAGACAAAGTGAGGTGCTTTTATATTTGTTTCATTAAATGGCGCAAAAGTTACAACCTCTTGAGTTGCTTCGGTGTATGCTGATTCAGAAATGAATTTCTCCTCAAGCATTTTTCTCAGCACCAGGTCTTTACGTGCAGCGAGTTCTTCTATGTGGTTACCATACGGTGAGAAGTAGCTTGGAGCTTGGGGGAGTGCGGCAAGATACGCGGCTTCAGCCAAAGTTATCGTTGACGCACTTTTCCCAAAAAATCTTCGTGACGCCTCCTCAACACCGTAGACGTTTCCGCCATAAGGCATCTCATTCAAATAAATAGCAAGAATCTCATCTTTGCTAATCCTTCGCTCAAGGGCAAGTGAAAGAATCCACTCTTTAATTTTTCTCGAGATTGTTTTTTCTGATGTGAGTAGTGTGTTTTTTACTACTTGTTGGGTAATAGTAGAACCACCTTGGCTGTATGACCCGCTCATGATATTGGCGAAGACCGCCCGGAGAATTGATGTCGGTTTTATACCTTTATGCTTATAGAATTCAGTATCTTCAATAGCAACTGTTGCATTTTTTAGGTCCTTCGAAATGGTCTCGTAAGGGATTATTGTTCTTTGGATATTACCATGGAGGTCAAAAAGGAGTACTTTTCCAGTGCGGTCATAGATCTTTGTGGATTGAGAAACAGAGCGGTCTTTGAAGTTGTCAATTGAGGGTAGTTGTACACGTGCAGCCCAACCGATTGCTCCAATAACCACGAGTGATGCGAGGACGCCAACGACAGCAAGTCCATACCATAAGAACATCGAGAGCGAGCGAACCTTCAAAATAAGATGGATAAAAAGTTTTGCGAGTCGCTGTACGCGCCTCATAAATGGGCTGTTCATAATTACGGCTAACACTAGCAAAAAAAGACCATTTGACAAGGGATTTATTAGCACGTCAACCGCGCGGAGTTCGTCGTGAAGCGAGATGGGTGAGACCAATAGCAATAGCGTCAAGTTCATCATCGCGCCTCACTTTTTTACTGAGTGAAATAAGAAGGGGGACCATGGTGGCGATATCCTTTTTCGTTGCGCGCCCCGAACCACCAACAGCAACTTTTATTTGTGGAGGCGTATACTCTGCAATATGTAGATTATACGAGTTACCCAGTTGTATACACATGCCACGAACTTCTGCGACCCGCATTGCCGTCTTTTGGTTTGTGTTGAAATAAAGTCGCTCAAGCGCCATTTCGTTAGGCTTAAATGTCTCGATAATACGACTTATTTCAGTAAAAATAATGTGTAACCTCGCTGTAAAATCAGACCCTCGTTCTGTCTCTATGCATGTTGAAAAAAGTAGCGTCTCCTTGTTATGGTCAATCTTTTCAATGAGCGCGACGCCGCACCTATCGTACCCAGGGTCAATAGCCAGTATTCTCATGATGATATAGCTAGTGCGTTTGTGAATACACACTCGATGTCGTCGTGCGCTTCGATATCCAGTACAAGTATCTCAAGTAAACTTGAATCTTCCTCAGAGAGTGTAATCGGTGATAGAGGCGTATAACCGTCTTCTGTTTTTATAAAAGCCCATTGCGCGGAATTGGGTGTGCCCAAGGTGTATCCATGTTCGGATACTAAGTGCTTTATCTCGTTTACGGTTCGGTTGTTGTTATCTGTTGAGCCGCGCACCAAAATGGCAACTCCACCGGGGCCGAAAAGTTCATATAGTACGGTCGTAAGTGCTGGACCACCGATACCAAGTCCTTTTTGAACTGCCCGTTCTATCGCATCTTTAGGCATATTGTCCTTCTGGGCACGCTCGATTGTTGCGCGTACGGAAGCTGCGTCAATATTTCCTCCTGAAATACGTACCTCGTTCGTAATAGATTTAGAATGCTTTGCAAAGACACTACCTCGTACTGCGTCTACAACCGCTTTCTTTCTCTTTATTTGAGTCCACTTATTGTGTCCTGACATGGCATGGAGTATAAAAAATAAATGACATTGAGTAAACTCTAGCGCTCTTTCTGCATGTGTTGGTATCCATGTTCCGTCACACTTCGCCCACGTGGCGTACGTTCAATAAAGCCAACTTGGATTAAAAATGGTTCGTGCACATCTTGAATAGTACGCTCTTCCTCAGCAACCGCGGCAGCAATCGTATTTAATCCAACAGGTCCACCATTAAATTTTTCTATTATTGCAATGAGAATCTCACGGTCTCTATCCATAAGTCCCCGCTCGTCTACTCCCAAAAGAAGTAATGCCTCTTCAACAGTGTGTTTATCGAGTTGTTTATCATGAACTTCTGCAAAATCTCGGCATCTTTTAAGTAAGTAGTTTGCTGTTCGTGGAGTAAATCTACTTCGTCGCGCAATTTCATGAACGCCGTCAGTGGTTATGTGTGCTCCCACAATTGTTGCAGAGCGAGCAACGATACGTTCAATTTCTTGAATGGTGTATGGTGCAAGATGATATGTACCACCAGAAAAACGAGATCGAAGTGGTGCAGAAATTTCTGCATATTGTGTCGTTGCGGCAACGAGCGTGAATGGTGGTAGTTCTAATTGAATACTTCGAGCAGAAGGTCCTTTTCCTATAATAATATCAAGCACCCCTGATTCCATAGCAGGGTAGAGGACTTCCTCGATGCTTTTGTTAAGTCGGTGAATCTCATCTATAAAAAGAACATCGCCCTTTTCAAGGTTTGTTATGAGTGATGCAAGGTCTCCTACGCGGGAAATTGCAGGACCCGAAGTTACCTTTAAATTACCTTTTATTTCCTTTGCTATAAGAAACGCTAGAGTCGTTTTTCCTACGCCTGGAGGTCCATAAAAAAGCATATGCTCAGGGGGTTGTTCTCGCTTTACCGCGGCCTGTAACAAGATGCGCAAGTTTTCCTTCACTCGTTCTTGACCAATATATTCTTCCCACGTGTGTGGTCTGAGCGTTTTATCTAGAAAAATATCGGCCCCAGGCTTTTTTTCAGAACCTGATTCGCCGGAGTTTGCAGCCTTATTTTTTGCGTTAGTACTTGACATTTGAAAATTAATATGCTAGAGTATATATACCTGATGAGGCGGTGGCTTCCTCAGGCGTAAAATCCTCTAAACGAGATTATTGTACACTCATAAGGATCAGATGGTGATGCTGTCTGTCTCCTCAATACGTGTCCGACTTTCAGTGCCTTGCGGGGTTATCGAAAGGATCGTTTGGAGGATTTTGCGTAGCAATCCATCTCTAAAATAAGTATATCACGATATTATCTATGGATTTACTATCCACGATACATCTCATCGTTTAAATCAACAACGCGAGAAAGTTCATCAAGAGCGGTAACGCCTTTGAGGACTTTACAAATGCCGTCCTCAGCCATTCTTCGTATTCCTTGTGCCGCAGATGCTTTCCAGATATCAGCTTCAGTTGGGTTTCTTCGTACGACGTCTTCAATGAGATGATCAACAAGTACTGCTTCAAGCACCGCAATACGGCCCTTATATCCAGTATTTGCACATTTTTCACAGCCCGTCGCGAGCCACATACTCGTACGATTTTCTGGCAAATCTTCTTGGTGGGGCATGAGTCTGACCATACGGTCAACAAGCTCTTTTTCGGTGCCAGCAAGCGCAGTTTCTTTTTTACAATGCGGACATAAGATACGAGTGAGGCGTTGAGCCATTGCAGTGGTGAGTGATGCACCGATGATTTCAGGTGAGACACCAAGGTCGATGATGCGAGGAAAGGTTCCCGCGGCGTTGTTTGTATGTAATGTAGAGAAAACCAAGTGACCGGTGAGTGCCGCGTTAACAGCAGTTTCAGCAACTTCTGGGTCTCGGATCTCACCCACCATAATAACGTCGGGGTCTTGTCGCAATATCGCACGAAGCCCTTGGGCAAAAGAGTAATCCTTCGTAATTTGAGTTTGGACAATCCCAGGGAGATGATATTCCACTGGGTTTTCAAGGGTTATAATTTTAACATCAGGTGTGTGGACAGCTTTCAAGAATGCATACAATGTCGTTGTTTTACCAGATCCTGTTGGTCCGGTGTTAAGAAGCATGCCGTTCGGTTTCGTGATTTGTTGTTTAAATATTTCCATCAAGTACTTATCCATACCCAACGCCTCGAGTGGTTTGCCAATTGCATACGGATCAAGAATACGAGTAACAATAGATTCGCCATATGCCCCTGGAATTAGTGAAACACGAATTTCAATTTCTTTTTCTCCCACCTTAATACTGAAACGACCGTCCTGCGCGGTGCTACTGACGTTTAGCTTCATGCCCGAAAGCAATTTGATGCGTGACCGAATTAATGCATATGTGGGAAGATCAACAGTCGCTACTTCCATAAGTACACCGTCGAGTCGGTAACGAATATGCACGTATCCCTCTTCTGGCTCAATGTGAATATCAGACGCGTTCAGACCCAGTGCTCCTGCAACTAAAATTTCGAGCACTCGTGAGACGTGGTGTACCTTTGTTCCAGAAATCGCAGTATCTATAGTAATGCGGACATCGTTCACTGTCTTTAGTTCATCCTTCATTTTAACGATTGTGTCGTTTGAAAGATTGAGTACGCCACCCTCTGTTGCGGTCGCGAATGATATGTCGTGATAGCGTTCCCATGCATGCTTTAAACTTGCGCGTGACACCATGTAAATCTCTGAGGTATATCCGAGC
>JBAQUX010000023.1:0-64939 GCA_049297775.1 Minisyncoccia bacterium | reverse complement strand
AACCATGAGCGTATCTCCTGTCTCTGGAGTGATTCCGTTTACTACAACGGCAACAATCGGCATTAGCTCAACTGTTGGCGGTTCAACCGCTTGTGGCACACTCACATTCGGTAACCTTGAATGGGGTGATGGTGCGAATGAGACAGTGTCATATCTTGGGTGTAGTGGATATCAAACAGTGACACGTTCACATACGTATTCAAATACGGGAACCTACACAGTTCGTTTGTATAACACCAGTGGTTCACTTGTTGCTTCAAATACCGTAACGACAAATACAACGGGAAACAATCTGACGAGCGCATCAGTAGACCGAAGCGCAGTTAATCGAGGTGAATCACTTACGGTCACGTGGTCAACCGCAAGTTCATGGAGCGACGCACGTATCCGTCTTGAGCTTCGAGAAGCAAACGGAAACGGCGTAGGAGAAAGCGGTATCATTACTGGGCTTCCAGCTCAAAGTGGTTCATATACTTGGGTAGTACCTTCAGATTCAGGTGCATGCGTCGCAGATGCCGGAGTTCTCTGTAGTTCGCAGATAGTTCCTGGCCGTCAATATATTGTTCGAGTGATTGTATATACACCAGTAAATTACTGTTGGGGATATTGCCAGCAGACATCAGGCGCACAAATTCTTTCAACGCGTGACACAAGCTCATTTACCATTGGTGCGAGCACTGGTTCAGGATATTTGAATTCGGTAAGTATTAACCGCGCGTCACTTAATCGTGGTGAAACACAAACAATTTCGTGGACAGCACCAAGTTCATGGAGCGACGCACGTATCCGTCTTGAGCTTCGAGAAGTAAACGGGAATGGCGTGGGGGAGAGTGGTATCGTCTCAGGACTCTCTGCACAAACAGGTAGTTACTCATGGACTGTGCCTACAGACACGAGCGCGTGTAGTGTTGATAGTGGCATGCTCTGTAGTTCGCAAATCGTTCCGGGGAGACAATATGTAATCCGTGCAATTATGTATACACCATACAATTATTGCTGGGGATACTGTCAGCAGGTATCAGGTTCACAGATCCTTGCGACTCGTGAAAGTAGCCCATTTACTATTGGTGCCGCATCGGGTGGTGGTGGCAGTAGCTTTACGGCACTTCTTACTGTTACATCGGATGGATACGCCGGCTCTCCGTATATGGTAAATGTTTCCGCACGTACTCCAACGGCCGGTTCCCAGTGTTCAATTCCAAGTTCACTCATTCTTGAATATGGTGACGGGCAAACAACAAGTATTTCGACACCAAACTCGGGTACAACAGCATGTGGGTATCAATATAATAGTTACACGCACTATTACAGTTCACCGGGAACATATACTATTAGTATAAAAAACACTGTATATCCGTATGAAGTAGTGACGTCACAATCAATGTACGTATATTAACGCACTCTAGAAGAGTAGAAAAAAGGCGCACAAATAGTGCGCCTTTTGTGTACAGGGAGCGGTACAGGAAATATTTTGCGCGGTATACTAGAAGCATGTCAGAAAAAATTCCTCAGCATGGCCCAACTCATTTTTCTTCAATGGAAGAAGAGTTAAAGTACTTACGCTCACGTATAGACGCTCATGAGAAAGCGCTTGGTGCCGGTCCTTCATCTCCTGATACCCATAGAATTATTCAGCATGAAATTCAGCAATATGCTGCAAAGCCAACACATGAAGTGCTTGCGCCAAAATATGCAGTACCTGAGTACGAATCAACGGGTATGGCACTCGGACTCAAAAAAGAAACTCACGATGTGCAGGTAGATGAGCTTATAAAGCTCATGACAGAGAAAGGAATCAAAAACGCGCTCGCCATCGCGACTCGCATTGGCTCTCACCTTGAAGATGATTTCCATCGTGTCCTTGTGCAATATATTGCGCAAGGCCTTCCTGCGAGAGGTCTTTCAGGTAAAGGAGAAGTGTGGCGCTCACTCCACATGGTTTTGTTTGAGGTTTCAATTTCTAGTGACCGCGACGATCAAACTAAACAAGTTGAACTAGAAAAAATATTAAACTCGATGGAGCAATTTTTTGCAGGAATGCGGTCAATGGCAGAAGGTGACCGCTCGTCACGCGAGAATATATTTACTGTCGAGATGGCAGTAGCTCAAGGTTCTGAGGAAGTAGTCTTCTATGTGAGTGTGCCTAAAGAAAAACGAGGAACATTTGAGAAGCATCTACTTTCGATTTACCCTGGAGCTCGTATTACTGAAGTACAAGATGATTACAATATTTTCCATCCTGACGGACATGAGTCTGGTGCCTATGCGCATCTCGCTAACCACCCTGCGTACCCGATAAAGCTCTACAAACATTTTCAGCATGACCCACTAAACGTGGTGTTATCGTCGTTTTCAAAAATGGCAAAACATGGTGAAGGTGCGGCGATACAGTTTGTGATAGGTAACGAAGGCGATAATTATAACTATCGGTTTAAAAAAATTCTTGATGAGGTGCGTAAAGGTGGTTCTGCAAAAAAAGCGATTAAAAAAGTAGATTCGCTTATAGGTCTCGTGATGCACGAACTGAAAAGTTTTATGTTTTCAAGCCATGATGACAATAAAACTATTGACCAAGTCTCAGTCGAACAAATCACCGCAAAAGCAGCAAGTCGCATTGTTCCCACAAATATACGCATTATCGCCTCTGCGAAAGATAAGCACCGCGCAGATGAAATTGTTCATTCGATTGCTTCCACATTTAACCAGTTTGATGAAGCGCAAGGGAACCACTTTGCGTTCGAGTTAGTAAAGGGGAGGGCATTGTCAGAATTTGTCCGTGCATTCACCTTCAGAACATTTTCACAAAATAGTATCGCACCTCTTTCTATTGCGGAGCTCACTACCATGTGTCACTTAACTGCTACTGGAGTCTCTACCTCACGTGAATTGAAGTTCTCAAAAGCAAAGCAATCACCTGCCCCTGTGGGTATGCCGGATAATGGCATCACACTTGGTGTAAACAAGTTTGGTGGTGGTAATATACCTATTAAGTTTGGTGGTCAGCCTGGGCCAAAATCTGACCGTCTAAGACACTTCTACGCTATTGGTCAGACTGGTACCGGTAAATCAACACTCCTTAAAAACATGATAGTGCAAGATATTATGAATGGCGATGGAGTGTGCTATATCGACCCGCACGGTTCTGATATCGTTGATATCTTGGGTTCAATTCCTCCAGAGCGTCATAAAGATGTCATTTATTTTGACCCTGCATACGCGGACCGTCCGATGGGCCTCAACATGATGGAGTATGACCCAAATTATCCTGAGCAAAAAACATTCGTTGTAAACGAAATATTCAGTATCTTTGAGAAGCTTTTTGGTTCAGTCCCGGAGTCGCTTGGACCTATGTTTCAACAATATTTTAGAAATGGAGCGATGCTTGTTCTTGAGGGTCAGGAGCCAGGAACCGCAACACTTGCTGACATTCCTCGTGTCTTGTCTAACTCTCGTTTTAGAAAAGATTGTATCGCAAAGTGTAAAAATCCAATCATCAATCAGTTTTGGGTTGAAGTAGCCGAGAAGGCTGGTGGGGAAGCATCACTTGAAAACGTCGTGCCGTACATTACATCGAAAACGGACATCTTCTTGGCAAACGATATTATGCGTCCAATACTGGCGCAGCCACACTCATCATTTAACTTCCGTGAGATTATGGACGGCAAGAAAATTTTCCTTGCTAACCTTTCGAAAGGTCGTTTGGGTGACATGAACGCAAGTATTCTGGGTCTCTTTATTGTTGGGAAAATTACTCAAGCTGCACTCTCACGCGCAGATAGTGAACCAGGCAAGCTTCCTACATTCTATTTATACATCGATGAATTCCAGAACTTTACGACTCCATCAATCTCAACCATTTTGTCAGAAGCACGTAAGTACGGTCTCGCGCTCCATGTAGCACACCAGTTCATTAAACAACTAGATGAAAAAATTCGCGACGCGGTGTTTGGTAACGTCGGCACCAAGTGTGTATTCCGCGTGGGTGTCGAAGACGCAGAATTTCTTGAGAAAACATTCAAGCCTGAATTTATGGCAAAAGATATTACTGGCCTTGAGAATAGAAACGCGTACCTCTCACTCCTTATAGATGGGTATCCTGCAAAGCCATTTAACATGGAGACATTGCCACCAAAAGATGCAGATTATCATCAGATTGAAGCGCTCAAAAAGCATGCATACGAGACGTTTGGTCGGGATAGACTTGAGGTTGAAAATGAAATTCAGGCACGGTACATGCCAGCTGCTCCCGACCCACGCATGATGGACCCATTTGCTAGATTCTAGTATAGTGCTTGCATGAAACAGCGTGATCGCCTTAATGTCGGGACTACTCACGGAACTGGGTTATTGCGAGCTAAAAAAGATTTAAACGACGGGCTCCCTCATACGATGAAGCCTATGCGTGAAAGGTCAGCGACTGATATTAAACGAGAGATGTATAGAATTGGTGCGGCAGTACTTGAATCACTCGGTCCAAAATTTACTGAATTACTTGCGCGTGATAGAGAGCGCCGCGCCTGGTATACCGGAACTCAGATACGCATACCGATGCATGAAGAACAGATTGTAGAAAGCATGAAATCTGATCCTGCAGGAGTAAGCGCTGCATTTCAAAATTCGTTTGCGAACGTTGCACGAAGGGTTTTCTCAGCTGCTCAGCATGAAAATGCCACTCTCGGACAATATACATATGAGCAGTTAACGCATCGTGTGCTCCATTTACGTGAACAAATACGTGAGGTTACAGAAGATAAGGCGGACGTAAACTCGATGGAAGCGTTTTTGATTGGCGGTATCAACACAGCATCAAAATATTCTTGGGGGCTCGTACGAAGTATTCCAATCATTTTTCAGCGGCAGTTTGGACGCGCGCCGTCTCAAGAAGAATATGTACAGCTATTGAAAGATGGCGAGCGATTTATCACCGACGCAGCTTTTATGCATGTGAACGCCCATCACGATTTAAACGGGATAGGTGAGGGGTTTGTGGGGACACGAGTTGACGAAAAATTTCTTCCTCTTGAGTTCTTTGAAATATCACAAGATGTCGCGGGTATTTTTACACTCAATTTACGAGAAGAATTTCTCCAGATGTTTGAGCAATTTCAACTTCAGAAAGCCAGCGAATCACTTGATGTAGACCCTGAAGACAGATTCGGATGTCTCGCAATGTATGCAACCACACATAATCCAATAACTGAGAGACGACAAACGTTTCCGCACATTATGTATAGTTACTATGCTGAGCTTGCCGAAAAGGCTATTGGTCCAAATCTGGACGTGTACACCACAACTATGATTAAACGGGCTGAGGAAACTAAGGGTATGACGACACCTTCCCAATAGCACTATTTCTCGCTACACTGACGGTGTTATACATAATCGACTTAACACTCTATGTCACATACAGCAAAAAGATTAAAAGAAGAAAAGACATTTGTACTTATTAAACCTGATGGGGTGCGCAAGGGACTCATTGGAGAAATAATTAACCGTTTTGAGCGGCGTGACCTAAAAATCGTGGCGCTTGAGATGTTTATGCCTACGTACGATAAAATGAATGATCATTATCCAAAGACTGAGGCGTGGATACAGCGTTTAGGTGAGAAGACTCTTGCTATCTACGAGAAGTATGGCATCGATGCTCAAACAGAAATGGGCACTGCTAATCCGCTTGAATTAGGCAAAATGGTTCGCGGCTGGCTTCTTGAGTTCATGACATCTGCGCCACTGGTACGCATGGTTGTGGAAGGAGTACACGCCGTTGATATGGTCAGAAAAATCGCAGGCCCTACCATGCCATCACTGGCAGACATGGGAACAATTCGCGGAGATTTCTCTGCAGATTCAGCAGCGATTGCCAATGCTGAAAAGCGTGCAGTTATGAACATTCTGCATGCGTCAGAGACTCCAGAGGAAGCAGCGCATGAGATTGAGCATTGGTTTGAAGGAACAGACAGAATATTTGATTACAAGCGTCTCGGATATTAATTTATTATATACGTATGGACAAAGTAAATGAATTTTCTGCAGGACTCGCACCACAATCAGACACGGTCTCCTTTAGGGCGGAACAAGGAAAGGGAATACATGTACCATTCTCTCTCTACATAATTAGTTTTATTGTACTCATTGCGTTTGGTGGTGTAGCAGTAAAAACGGTGCAGGAAAAAAAGGATGGCAAAGGTGGGAGTCAAAAAGATTCATTTAAAAAGTAGTACCAACATCCCTCTGTGATATACTAATTGAAGCTGTGGGGTATTTCCTCGTATTCAATATATAGGGAGGCCCATATCGTGTGGTACCTTGGTACTCCACTGCGGCCACCCACCTGGATTTTCCAGGAATGCCCCCAGTTAACAGTATGCCTCATCGTGAGGCATTTTGTTTACGTCGTCATTTTTTTGCAGGTGCTATTTTCTAATACAGAATGCTATACTGTATATATGATTTTACGCATCGTACTATGCTCTGCAACGCTTATGTGTACGTATGCAATGGTGCAGCTCGAAATGCGCTATTACAATATGCCCATCGATATACTTTTGAATATGGTGACGCATTTCCTCGGCGGACTCGCGACAGGTCTGGGTATTTTAATAGGGAAGGACATGATCAACGTACTTATCCCGAATACTATTCCTGAGTTTCCATTGTGGGCGATGATATTCATCGTTCTTGTGGTGGGTTTGGTCTGGGAGGTGTTTGAAATTGTATATAAAAGCAATATATTTTTTACTCTTGATACCGGGAAGGATATTTGTATGGATGCGGGAGGGGCAGTGCTCGCCTATTGGTTAGGACGTATTACTACTAAAAATTAACATGGCTAAACTTACATTTTTCGGCGGGGCAGGGGAAGTAACTGGCGCAAACATTTGTATTGAAACTGAAACACAAAAAATACTCGTTGATTGTGGGCTTCATCAAGGATCATCTGAAGAAACTGATGAAAAAAACGCTGAGAAGTTTGCATATGACCCGAGCACTATGGATGTACTTTTTATTACTCATGCACACGCAGACCACGTAGGTCGGGTGCCTAAAATTGCACACGAGGGATTTTCAGGGGTCATTTACTCTACGCATGAGACCAAAGCCATAGCAGCACTGGTACTCGAAGACTCGCTAAAAATATTTGAAGACCATGAAAAAAAATATGGCATTAAGCCTTTATATACGCATGCAGATGTACAAAAAGCTTTGTCGCTCTGGAAAGAAATTTCATTTAACGAGCAGGTGCACTTGAAGGATGGTGTTGTTGCTCATATGACTCCAGTGGGTCATATCCTAGGCGCTGGCGCAGTGCACTTTGTGCGTCACGGAAAGAAGCTCGTGTGTACTGGTGACATCGGCAATAGTCCAGACGTGCTCTTGCCTCATCCAGAAGCAATATCCGATGCGCAATTTATGGTTACTGAGAGTGTCTACGGTGACAGGTTGCACGATGACAGGGAGCAACGTACAGAGTTGTTCAAAAATATTATTATTGACACAATTGCGCACAAGCGATGCTTACTCATACCGTCATTTGCGGTTCACAGAACGCAGTCACTGTTGCTCGAGATTAATAACATGGTTGAATCACAAGAAATTCCACAAATTCCAGTATTTCTTGACTCACCGCTTGCCGCAAAAGCAACCGAAATATATCAAGGGGCAACGAGACACTTTAACGATGTCGTAAAAAAACAAATTCAAGGAGGAGATGACGTCTTTGCTTTTCCAAAACTATCGATTATCAAAAACGGTCATTCGTCAGAACTTATTCAGCATACAAACAATCCTAAAATTATTATTGCTGGTTCTGGGATGTCTGTTGGGGGGAGAGTAGTGAGCCATGAGCAGGCGCTCATTAGTGACGCAAATACCACAATTTTGTTTGTTGGTTTCCAAGCGCCAGGTACATTAGGTAGGCGCATACAAGAAGGACAAAAGAAGTTGAAGTTCGGGGAGGAATGGGTAAAGGCGCGTGCGCGAATTGAGACTATCCATGGGTATTCTGGGCACGCAGACAGGGATGGCTTAATGGATTTTATCGGGCAGTCAGAAAAATCTCTAGAAAAAGTTTTTGTAATTATGGGTGAACCTCGCGCTGCTCAATTTTTGGCACAACGCGTACATGATTTTATGGGGATTGAAACAGTTGCCCCACAAGAGAAGGAATCGTTTGAAATTAATTGGTAATATGAAAAAAGAACATACGCCATATCGCATACAGAGAGCACTCATCTCCGTATTCGATAAGACGGACATTGTTCCATTTGCGAAATCGTTACATGACGCAGGTATCGAGTTGCTCTCAACGGGTGGTACCGCGCAAACACTTTCAAAAGCAGGCATACCGGTTACAGAAATTGCAGAATACACCAAATACCCTGAGATGCTTGAAGGTCGTGTTAAAACACTACACCCAAAAGTACATGGGGGGCTACTCTATAAGCGTGGAGTTGCAAGTCACGAAAGTACTGTAGCAGAGAACAATATCCCGCCAATTGATTTACTGGTGGTAAATTTGTACCCATTCGAAAGTACGCGTGCAAAAAAGGATGCAACACATGAAGAAATAATCGAACATATTGATATCGGTGGTCCCGCGATGCTTCGCAGTGCGGCAAAAAACTTCGATGCAGTTACAGTTGTCGTTGACCCCAGTGACTACAAGAACGTGTTACAAGAAATTGGCATAACAGGGAGTACGACGTATGAAACGCGTATACGCCTCGCAGGAAAAGTCTTCGCAACGACTGCCACCTACGATGCAGCTATTGCAAGGTACTTTGCAGAAACAGAGGCGCGTATACCCACAGAGTTGACGGTGTTTTCGCCACAAATTCAAGTGCTGCGTTACGGAGAAAACCCTCACCAAAGTGCAGGGCTCTATGGGAAATTCAATGAGTATTACCAACAGCTTCACGGTAAAGAATTGTCCTATAATAATATTTTGGATTTAACTGCTGCAACTGAGATAATGCTCGAATTTACAGACGGGGCACCAACAGTAGTTATTCTTAAACACATGAACCCTTGTGGTGTAGGAACAGGAAGCACGTCAGTAGAGGCGTGGAGGCGCGCATTTGCAACAGATACTCAGGCACCATTTGGAGGAATTATTGCAGTAAATGTGTGTGTCGACGAATCTCTCGCGCTCGAAATACGTGAAATTTTTTCTGAAGTAATCATTGCACCCGGATTTACTGATACGGCACTTGCCGTGCTTACTAAGAAGAAAAACCTACGTCTTATGGTCTTACGTAAAGACCCTCGAGATACGACTATTCGTGTACGTAGTGTCGGAGCAGAAAGTTACGTTGCCCAGACACCAGATAACAAAGAATTACATGTTGAAGATGTCACTGTAGTTTCTAAACGAGTCCCAAGTGAAGCAGAGATGCGCGCGTTGTTATTTGCGTGGAAAATTGCGCATCATGTTAAATCAAATGCGATTATATTCGCAAATGAACATCAGACACTTGGCATCGGTGCTGGACAGATGAGTCGGATTGATTCTACACGCATTGCCGTTACCAAAGCGAATGATGTAGGCCTTTCCCTTCAGGGAAGCGCCCTTGCGAGTGATGCGTTCTTTCCGTTCCCGGATGGTGTCATCGCGGCGCATGCTGCAGGAGCCACAGCGGTTATTCAGCCTGGAGGGTCGTTGAAAGATGTAGAGGTGATTGCCGCTGCTGACGAGCGTGATATGGCTATGGTCTTTACACACATCCGTCACTTCAAACATTAATCGTGATGTACATAAAAAGCCCCGCAAGGGGCTTTTAAATTGTATCCTTTGATACTAGAGAGATTTAACTAATCGTTCGAAAGCTGTAGGGTAGTCTTTTGCCATCTCTGACATTACTTTTCTATCAAGGGCAATATTCTTCTTCTTGAGCATGTCTATGAACACACTGTAACTCTTCACACCAAGTGCGCGAACACCGGCGTTAATGCGCACAGTCCACATCTGGCGGAAATTACGCTTGTTTGTCTTTCGGTCTCTAAATGCGTAATTACCCGCGTGTCGGATTGCATCCTTTGCTGCGCGCTCCTTCTTTGATCGTTGGAGACGATACCCCTTTACAGACTTCAAGACGTTTCGGCGTCTCTTCAGTGCATGCATTCCTCCTTTTACTCGTACCATAAAATAATATTAAATAATAAGCTTTAAAATAAAGATAGTGCTAGTGGTTTGGAAGAAAACGAGCCATGTCCTTAGCACCAATGTTGATTGTCTGCTTACGGCGCTTAGCCATAGCAGATGCACGAGAAACGCGTGAATTGAAGTGGTTTTGTCCTGGCATACGTGCAATTATCTTGCCGTTCTTCGTGACGCGTAGACGTTTTGTATATGATTTATTGGTTTTCATGGTTGTTGTCCTAATCTTTTTTTACTGGTGTCTCTGCGTCATTTCCGAGGGAAGCGAAAATGGGCTTTTTTCCAGTCTTATCAAACTCGATAACCGTCAATAGGCCTTTCGGTCCTTTTTGAATAGGCTCGGCTATCTTAAATGATTCTGGAATAATTGCAAGAAAACGCTCTAATCGAGTCTTCAAAAACTCAAAATCCATGAATTTGTAGCGTCCCCAAAGGAAGAGGTCAATTTTTACTCGGTCACCATCTTTGAGCCACTCGGCAACCTTTTTAGATTTAACCTCCATATCTCGATCGCCAGTTCCAATCTTGACCTGCATCTCTTTTGTCTCTGTCACATGCGCCTTAGACTTAATTTCTTTATTCTTTTTCTTGAGTTCGTACTTATACTTACCGTAATCTGATATTTTTGTAACAGGAGGAATAGCTTTTCCAGAAACTTCAATAAGGTCTAGGTTTGCAGCACGAGCAAGCTCAATAGCTTTTTTAATAGGGAGGACACCATGATTCTCACCATTTACGCCTACAACACGCACTTCAGTCGCTTTGATGGCTTCGTTAATTCTTACTTCTTCATCCATTTGTTACAAAGAATATAGCACGAAAACAGTAAACCGCAAAGCTACAATGACTCCGCAGCCTGTTTTACTGTCTTGCGTATCATGTGCCGGGCAATAAATTCTGCCGGAATCCACTCAACGAGTGGAATGACGCCCATAAGGGTAGCGATAAGCATGCCCCGTATGCCTGTGGAGCGTGCCTCTCTGTTCTTTAAATGTATGACTGCGACAATAAGTGCTCCAGAAGTAAAAACATTTAGTATGTTATCAAAAGGGAGGAAATCAATGATCCAGTTAATAATGCCAACCATTCCAATGAAATCAAGGTTAGCACTATTGAGGTCTTGATGAGCATTTTCTGCCTCAGCAAATTCGTCCATACTGTGTAGTATACGCTATGCGTGTGTATGTTGGTTTCGTACTCTCCCCATTTCCTTTGCCAAAATTTCTAGCTGTTCTGAGAGTTCATGGATCAACTCTAAGTATTTCTTCTCATTTTCATGCTTCAGTTTTAAAAAACCAGCTTCAATGAGTTCGGCTAGATGTAGCTCATCAGCAACTTCGCCACCCTTACGGCGTACCTCAGAAATAATATGTGCGATAAGTTCGGGCTTTACCATAGTTAGTGTATGCCAAGTTCTTTAGCAATTATTTCCATGATACGTCCCGCAGCTTTGGCACCAGCTTCTCCTTCAAGTGCTTGAGTAAGTGTATCTCGCGGAACTGAAGGGCTCATTCTCGATTCAAGACTCATAGGAATTTAGTTAGCTTGTAATTCTTCGCGGTATTCATCTGCAAACATGCCGACAAGAGCAATGGCAAGTCCGGCAGATACTGGGCCAATAATAACACCGGCAACACCAAATGTCGCAAGTCCTCCTAAAATTGAAATCATAATAATCGGGTCGGGGAGAGCAGTCTCTTTTCCAACAAGGAGCGGTCTGAGTACGTTATCAATAACGCTTATGACACCAAATCCACCAATGAGTATCACAAGTCCACCAAAAGTGTTCCCGATGATTATCTCAATCAGTCCAATAGGGAGCCAAACAAGTGTTGGGCCAATGCCAGGAATGCAGGCAAGCACCGTCATTACCGCCATCCAAAGCAAGGGGCTCGGAACGCCTGCAATAAAAAATAGAAGACCGCCAATACTTCCTTGGACTAACGCAACGAATACGGTTCCTTTAAATAGAGCGCGAGTAATGCTCGTAAATGTGTGCATGAGTTGGTGTTCCCGCTTGCTTCCCAGGGGTAAGAAAAAGCGTATGTATGCAAGTAAGCGTTCGCCATCACGAAGTAAAAAGAACAGCATATAGAGCATGATGATAACCTTCACTGTAGTCTGGAGCGTTGCTTTTCCTATGGACACCGCCTGGTCAGCTACGTACTGGAGTGCCGTTTCTCCATATTCATGTATTCGTTCACTCATGTCATCTGCGGGTACGCCAAGGGTTGCAAGTGTGCTTTGAATCTGGGTTGCGTATCCTTTGAGTGCTTCAGGGTTTGCCCGTACATATGAATAGGTATCTCTCGCCTCACTCGCAAGAAGTGTACCGATGAGTCCGGCTGGGAGGCACACAACAAGTATAATGATGAGAAGTGTACTTATTGACGCAAGAGTCTCTTTACCTCCGTATACATGTTTAATTTTTAGGTATATCGGGTAAAAGACTATTGCTAATACCGATGCCCAAAATATCGACTGTAGAAAAGTCGAGATTATATATAAGAATAATGTTATGCCACTAATAATTGCAGCAAAAAATGTTACGTGCTGCACAACAGGGAAGTTGTGTTTCATGCTCTGAGTGTATCGCAAGTGAGAAGGCAACGCTACTTTGTCTCTGTATTCGTTAACGTGTTCCAGTCATCATGTAAGTGCTTCTCGTGCATAAAGTTTTCTTCAGCGATTTCTTTGCAAACATCACGCACTGGTGCATGTGCAACAATCTTCATGATTTCGTCTTCGTCATCGAGAATTGTGTACAAGTCTACATCTTCAGGGTTAATGGTGTGGAATGCTTTATCAAGAATGGCCACGTTACTCTCATGGAGTGGCCCCCAGAAATCTGAGCCGACAAGAATTACAGGTACTTTAGGCATTTTGCGTGTTTGAATATGGCACAGCACTTGGAACGTCTCGTCATAGGTGCCGAAGCCTCCTGGGAAGACAATAAATGCTTCTGCGGTAAACGTGAGGGCAGTTTTTCGTGTGAAGAAGTATTCAAATGGCACAGATTCTGTCAGATAGGGGTTTTCACTTTGCTCCATAGGGAGTTCAATGTTAAATCCGATACTTACTCCACCAGCTTCAAAAGCGCCTTTGTTTGCGGCCTGCATAATTCCAGGTCCTCCACCAGAAACCACTGCAAATCCGAGCTTAGCGCACTTTGCTGCGAGACTCTCTGCGATTTTATAGTATTTAGTGTCGGGTCCCAGACGGGCTGAGCCGAAGAAGGTAATAGACTTTGCATATTTCTGCATGACTTCAAGCCCGCGAAATAATTCTTTTTCTGCATTGCGTGCTTCGCCTGAAATAAGCATTGGACAAGCATGAATAACTGCTTGCGTGAATTGCGGTGTATCAAAGTTTCGTTTGTTGTTCGTCATGCGCAGAAGTATACCTGTCACTGGTGGTGTTTGCGAGTATCTGCCGGGGGAGTACTATGTAGTCACATGATGACACCATCGCATCTTCTCCTTAACTGGGCCATACTCGGAAACAAGAATGAGACAATCACAGAGCGCAGTACGATACTTTTCGGTGCGCTCATGCCAGACGTTGCGGTGTGGATATTCTCACTTTGGTTTTTCTCTACTATCGGCATGCAATTTGGAGATATCTGGGAGTCATATTATTGGACGCCCTCGATTAATGTCTGGTTTAATCTCGCGCACTCACTCGTGCTATTGCCAAGTATTGCCATATGCGGGTACCTGTTTAAAAGGCGGCTTGTCTTTTTATTCGGGATGAGTGCAACCATGCATGCGCTCTGTGACTTCTTCCTGCATGCAGATGATGCGTATACTAACTTCTTACCATTTACTGACTGGCGCTTCGTAAGCCCCGTTTCATATTGGGACCCTGCGCATTACGGTACGATTTTTGCACCAGTAGAATCATGTATTGTAATCATAGCAATTTTTTACCTGTATAAACGGGTGACAACACGACATGCGAAAGTACTCCTTATACTCACCGCAGCACTTGTGGCAGGCGCAGGAGTTGCGCATGTTTTCGCGCTGTAATAATTTTCGGTATACACTGCATATATATGAATTCACATGAAATTGATTACACAATCCACGGGGAAGAATTACAAGCGGTAGAAATTGAACTCGACACAAACGAAACAGTAATTGCTGAGGCAGGCTCACTCATGTCGATGACCTCAGGTATTGAATTACAAACAGTATTTGGGAGTGGCAACGACGAACAGCAAACAATGTGGAGTAAGGTACTTGGTGCGGGTAAGCGTGTGCTTACGGGGGAAAGTTTGTTTATGACCACCTATACACAAAAAACAGCAGGCAAGGGAACGGTATTTTTTGCAGCACCATACCCAGGGAAAATATTGCCATTCAACCTTGCTGAGCATGCAGGAAAAATTGTGTGTCAAAAGGATTCTTTTTTGTGTGCAGCAAAAGGGGTCTCAGTAGGCATTGAATTTCAAAGAAAAATCGGCGTCGGTTTATTTGGTGGCGAGGGCTTTATCATGCAAAAACTTGAAGGTGATGGCTATGCGTTTGTGCACGCAGGAGGTCACATTATTGAGCATACACTTGCCGCCGGGGAAGTATTGAAAGTAGATACAGGATGTATCGTTGCATTTCATGCATCGGTGAAATACGACATACAGTATATCGGAAGTATTAAAACCGGAGTTTTTGGCGGTGAAGGTCTTTTCCTTGCAACACTTACCGGTCCTGGAAAAGTGTGGGTACAATCATTGCCATTCTCACGTCTTGCTGGAAAAGTGTTTTCACTCATGCCAAGAAATTCCTCATTAGCGAATGCAGACAGTGGTTCAGTTTTGGGCGGACTGGGAGGGCTCGTTATGGGAGAGTAATTTTTGTGATACCCTAGACCTATGGCAACAAGTAAAAAGTCATTCGTTGATAGACTCGACACATTCTCTTACAACTCTATTTTTTTACTTTGGGGTCTCAACCTAGTCTTTTTCGCTGTCGTGTATGCACTATTAAGTTATAGTCCGGGGAATGGCCCGGCAGAGCTTGCAGGGTATAGTTCTGTAGTCGATAGGTTTTTTGCTGGCCTCTACTATAGTGTTATCACTGCAACCAATACGGGGTATGGCGATATACTCCCAGTGGGATTTTCTCGTTTCTTTGCTGCGCTCGAAGCCTTTCTCGGGTTGTTTTTGTTCGCTTTGTTTATGTCAAAATTAGTTTCTCGTCGCCAAGATGTTGCACTACGACAAATGCATAAAATTTCATTTGAAAATTCATTCCATAATATTCGTGAAGATTTACATATTATTAGAGATGATTTTCGCCAGATAATAAGTGAGGCACAGGCAGGTGAATCGCTCACCCCGCGTCACACAGAACTTCTCACTGTTGCGTATGAGCTGTGCGGAAATTTATTACGAGAAGTGCCGCTCTTTTATGCAGATGACGGTGATTTATATAGTATTGATGCATACCGTGAACGATTGCTTTTAGAGGCATTTCACCGCACCTTTGTGCGTCTTACTGAGATGCTTGAATTTTTTGATGCGCAAAAAATCCCATGGAGAAAGCACGAAGAGAGTGTTGCACACTTGAGAGAAATGCTCAACGATGTGGATGCCATTATTCCACGATGGCGTATTGCATCAGCACATGATGAGGTTGTTGTATTCGAGGAGATTCTTATGCTCGCCGATGCCGTGCGTAAACTCGTGCTCAATTAAATAACGCCTGTGTATGTTTCTTTCACTGCATACACGTTCAACAGATGCTTGGGACGCAATGTTTAGTAGCATGGTGTCAGCCCAGAAATCAATTTATATAGAGATGTATACGTTCTCTGACGACACGAAGGAGACGCACGATTTTGTATCTTTGCTTTCCAAAAAAGCGCGCGAGGGTGTGCACGTCGCAATGATTCTTGACTCATTAGGAAGTTTGTATCTTTCACGCTCGGTCATTACTACGCTTAGATCTGCCGGAGTGGAAGTCTTTTTTTACGGCCATTGGCTGTACCGTACGCATAGAAAATTTGTAATTGTTGATGAAGCGCGTGCATTTGTAGGTGGGGTAAATATTGTGCAGTACTCGTTTGCATGGCGTGATTTGCAGATAGAATTGTCTGGGTACATCGTGCAACGATTAACAGCAGTGTTCGCTAAAAATTATAAAGAACTTGGTGGGAAAAAAGTAGTGCACACACTTTCTCAAAAAAAACGTGAGCGACAACAAGTGCGCGCGTGGCTTCTTGACCATACACCATTTGTGGGCAGAAAACGGCTCCGTAAGTATTACGAAGACAAAATACAATCTGCACGACGGTCAATCGTGTTTATCACCCCGTACTTTATTCCTAGTGCATGGCTTTTTGATGTGCTCCGTCATGCAATCGTGGTACGTAAGTTGCGGGTCACCATTTTGCTTCCTCAGCATACTGACCCACTTTTTGTTGATCATGCAAATAGATATTATGCATTACAGATGACACATTTGGGCGCGTCAGTGTATCTAGTTCCTGGCATGAACCACGGCAAGGCGGTTTTGATTGATGCGTCTGAGTGCCTCATTGGTTCAGCAAATGTTGATCCTATTTCCTTTGAGCGAAACAATGAGCTCGGGGTTTTTTTCACGGACACCGCTGCGGTGCGTGCGCTCACGACAATAAGTGCTGAGTGGCAAGAGGAAGGGACACTCTTTACTGCAAGTGCATACCATCTTACGTGGTATGAGTGGATATTTACGTATTGTGTGCGATTTATGCACCCTTTTTTGTAAAAAAGCAGGGTGAGGTTGTACACAGTGAATTTTTCTATAAATATCGTATACTCCTCGCATGAATAACAAAACAATTATGCAAGCAAGTGGTGGAGTGCTCCTCCTCGCACTCGTTTATTTCGGAGCAACCTATTACAAGGGGAATGAAGTGGCAGTTGTAGAAGAGGCACACAACATGCCAGGGATGACTAACGAAGAGATGGTACCAACAATGGTAAAGGAGGAGACTGTACCGCCAGTTACAACTACAGTTGCAGAAGAAGTTGTTGCGCCAATGTACAAAAATGGTACGTATACAGCCGATGGCGAATACCGCTCACCAGCTGGTCCAGAATCTGTAAGTCTCTCACTTACTATTGTAGATGATATCGTTACAGATACATCACTTACCGTACATGCTGAAAACCAAGTTTCTAAAAAACTTCAGACAGCGTTTGCTGCAGAGTACAAACAGTATGTTGTTGGAAAGAAAATCAGTGATCTTAGATTGACGAAAGTTGCTGGTGCATCACTTACACCAAACGGTTTTAACCAAGCGCTTGAGGCGATAAAGACACAAGCACTTAACTAAACAAATACAAAACCATGTCTGCACGAAATTTGCAGTACATATTTGACGCTATCGGCACCCATTGGGTGCTTGATGCGTATGGGGTTCCTGAATCAGTAGACGAGGCACATCTGTACACGCATATAGTGAAATGCATTACAGACTACGATGCATACTATTCTCGTTTTATACCAACTTCATTCATTTCGCACATCGCCGATACTCCAGGTACGTACACGCTGAGAGAAGATGCCCGACCAATGATTGAGCTCTATAAAAAGTTGTACGATATTACGAATGGAGCGGTGACACCGCTCATAGGGACTGTTCTTGAGGAGGCGGGTTATGATGCAACGTATTCACTGCAACCAAAAAAAATGCACCACCCAAAAAAATGGGAAGAGGTATTTTCAGCACGAGACCCGTTGTCTCTCACCACAGAAGGGCGTGTGGTGATTGATGTGGGAGCTGCAGGGAAGGGGTATCTTGTAGACATCGTAGCGACACTCATGCAAAGACACGGGATCGTTGCGTTTTCAATCGACGCAGGCGGTGACATTTTATATGTGCACCCAGATGGCGAACCGCTTGTGGTAGGGTTAGAAAATCCGCATGCAACAGATGAGGTTATTGGGACGGTGCGCGTCCATAACAATAGTTTATGTGCGTCTGCGGGGAGTCGTCGGGCATGGGGCGAGCATCATCATGTTTTTAATCCGCACACATTACGTTCCGTCTCAGATGTTGTTGCCACATGGGCACTTGCCGATTCTGCACTCTTCGCTGACGGCCTTGCGACAGCACTCTTTTTCGTGACACCAGATCTCTTGAGTACTCACTTTTCGTTTGAATACCTGGTTTTAATGCAGGATGGTTCCTATAAAAAATCCGCTGGCTTTCCAGGTGAGGTTTTTAGCGCCTGAGACACGCACGCTTTCAGCTATTGCGTACGGCTATAAAAAGGGTAGTATCGCCGTATGAAAATACATGTGTACCTCGCAGTTGCCCTCTTAGTATTTATCTGTGCTCCGAGCGCGCAAGTGCATGCGATTGATGTTGAAGACACGGTGTCACCATCTTTGGTAAGTATCACGGCATCGACTCGTTTTACAACTGAGCCATATACTGTAACCGTTGTCTTTTCTGAGAGTGTTGCGGGGACCTTTGATATCTCTGACATCGAGACAACACCTGCATTGAGTATAAGTGGACTTACCACGTCAGATGGTGCTTCATACACTTTTTCAGTAACAGGACCAAGTGATATACATACACTCCGTGTACGCGATTATTCGGTACAGGATGCGGCAGGGAATGAGCTCGGACAAACAGAATCACGCGTCACTGTACGCTACGGCGATTTTTCTCCGACGGTTGTTGTTTCAAATGAGGTAGTAAATGGATCTGTAGTTGGTGAGGGACAAACATTTTCTGTAACCGCAAAATCACCTGAAGATAGTTTATTTTGCGCACGAGTTACAGGCGCATCACTCACTGATGTGGAATTTACGCCATGTCAGCCAAACATAGGTGAACTGAGTGTAGAGTATTTCTTTCCTCTCGAAGATATGCCTGAAGGGGAGTACACGTTTGTAGTTATGGCACGCGACAGTTCAAATAACGAAACAATCCCTTCATACAGTAAGGGGACAATCATAACGATTACATATGACGTGACGCCACCCGTTACATCTGTAACAGTGCCAGTAGCAACGCCAACTTTTTCAACTCAGCCAACGTTTACACTTACTACAAATGAACCGGTAACACTTCAGTTCGAAGAATCGTGCGGGAATGCCACACCATCTTCTGTAAATGCTGGGAGTACGGTTCTTACGTTTAATACTCTGACCGCAGGTGTATACGGTCGAGGGAATGTTTCAGAAATAATCTCTGAACTTCCCGGCGGAGAAGACCCGCGCTGTTTTATAACAGTTACCGACTTAGCAGGTAAAATTATTTACGTCACAATCCCTGAGTTCGTAGTGGTGATACCAGAGGTTCCTGTACTTCCGCCCGTCGAGCCACCAGTCGGGGCAGGAGGGGGAGTGTCTGTAGGCGCACCCTCAGGTGCAAACGGTCCTATTTCAATTGTGACCGGAGGCTCAACTGGGGGAGTGTCACCAGTAGTAATGACATCAAGTGGGGAACAGCCAAATCCAGGACGCTTTGTATTAGATGGTCAGAGTGCTCTGACGCCGACATCAGGTCTCGCAGTCATCACACCACCAGCTCCGGTAGTTGCGATAATTCCTCCTGTGGTAAATCCAGTTGTTGTCATACCTCCAGCACCACGACGAATTACACAGCAAACATCTGTGCCGGTACAGCGCGTTGTCGTCCGCCCTCAGCCACGTAATAACGCACCTGTTGTTGCGGGTGCAAGTATTACAAATGGACTTGTCGGAAACGGCGTAGGAAATACTATTGATACGAGCGTACAAACAGCCTCAGCATCAGATGCATTTGGTTCACTTTGGGCATATATTGTAAGCTTTTTTAGATAAGCTACGTATCCTCAAAGTCATCAAAATCTTCGAGAAGAACTTTTAATTTTTGACTCGCAAGTCGCCACCTTGATTTTACTGTACCAAGTGGCACATCAAGGCGTCGTGCTACCTCTACCTCAGAAAGGTCTTCATAAAACTTAAGTCGAGCAATCTCACGCTGCTCATCAGGAAGTGTTTGTAGTGCGCTTAAAATAGCATATGAACGTTCAGCATCGTACAGTAAGGTTGGTGCCTTTGAGTCTGCGAGTGGGTCCGCGTAGTTTTCTATAGTGTATACATCGTGTCCTGTCTCAGGTTTCCTCTTTCTAAATTCATCCATGGATGCATTTTCACAGACGACTTTTAACCACGGCATGAGCGATGCGTTTTTCCACGGACGAAATCCATTTCTCAGTGCTACCACGAGTTTCATAAAAGTAAGCTGGGTCAGTTCTTCTGCAAAGAGGGGATGAATGCGACGTGCGTATGCAAGGAGTGGTGCATAGTATTCCGCACAAAGTTTACGCTCGCGCAGAGGAACATTTCGCTGTTCTGCACCTCGCGTGTAGTTACGCTTTTTCTCTGCACGGTACTCGTCTGGCCCCGACGCGAGAATACTTTCAATCCAAGCAGTATCTGTTTGTGAAAGTGTAGGAAGCGCGCTCTCGCGTTGTAAAAAGCTTTTCATGCTTACCGTGGGAACAATAAGTGTTGTGTGTTTTTCTATCAAGTACGCAACTCCTTGTGGCGATACACCGGCTTTGTACAGTTGTTGTGCAAGTGCGCGATTCTTCGGTACTGCGTTCCATACCGATTTGTACTTTCGCGTTTCAGCAATATACGCGCGCGCTTTTGCTACATATGTATCTGCGAGAGGTTCTAGTTGTGAAAAATGCTCTTTGTCAGTTACATCGCTGAGACGTGCTAACAAAATGTCCTTTCCTGCATGCTTGAGTGCCTCTCGAATCGTTGCGCCTTTTACTGTTGAGCCAAAGTAGAGTGAGACTGCGGTCCCAATAAGGCCAAGAGGTATATTTTTTTTCAATAAGTGGTACACCAATGCTCGCGCTATTGGTTCGTGTTGCCAGTATTTATTTCCAACTTCTGCCCGAAGAAACGCATCAGTAAGCTCAAGGTATTCTGATTTCTTGTCGTTGTCGAGTCGGTCGTAGGCCTCTCTTAATTTTGCATGATAAGCATCACGCATGTCTCCGTACTCTGCGGTATCAGGCGTGTCTTTCTGTACGACATAGCGGGCGCGCATACGGATGGCGTCTGGTGTAATTTCGGGAAGCCCCACAGAAGTAAGAAGTTTGGTTACCTGTAAATCACCAGCGCCTCCTGCACGCGCAAGATAGGTAAGTGCGGTGTAACGTGTATCTTTTTCGAGAGTATCAAATTTAGTATCGTAGTTTTTCTGTCGTGTGAGTGATGTAAGAGATATGTCATCAGTTGGCATACGGTTAGTATAGCAGGGAGGATGAGGTATATAGGTCATTTCATTGTTATACTTTTCACATGAGAGAAAAAATACTACGAACAGTTGCAGGCGCGCTTCTCTTTGCAGGAGTTACTGCAAAAACTGATAATGCAGAAGCTGGGTTAGGGCGTATTCCAACATGTGCTGAATATTCCGTGCCAGTTACTGACATCCCTGCGATTACAAATTTAGGACATGTGCAAGTTCCTATTGAGCCACCTGCAGACGGAACTAATAAACTTGAATTGTATGAAGGTGAAATTGTTGTTGAGTATGTACCGAAAGGTGGATTTATAGTGCGGGATAAAACGGGGCGGGTCATTGAGCGCGTAACGAATCCCTATACGCAGGGCATAGATGGGAATCGTGCCGAATGTGCGCCGAGTTCGTAAGGGGGCACCTCTTACTCGCTAATATGATAACCGCTTAGTTTCTAGGTATTTTTTGCTATCCCGAGTTGCGCAAGCCATCGTTCTGGGTATGTTCGTGGATGTAGAAATTCATGCTCGCTATCAAACGCCCCGATACCCTGCATAGATTCGCCATTACCAAAGCGCTGATATTTTTTCCAGAAATCTTGTCCATAAATATTTTCAAGGACAGCTTGAGTTTCCGCTATAAAACTTTCAGGGTTTTTAAAATATGCACGCTTAAAGTTGCGCCATATTTCTTCTTGCGTTTTACCACTTTGCTCAGCAACTCTCTTGCAAATATTATCTAACTGATTTGCAAATATTGTGTAGGACCATAGACGCTTACTCATTTTTTCTATAAACGAAGCAACAAAATGTTCTCCATGTTTTACTTCAGCGATGCGTGAGTATTCAACCATTATTTCTTCAGCAAGTCGTTGCGTCACCGCCTCATTAAGTGCCTCGTAGAATTTTATCGGTTGCCGTTTCTTTTCATTACCGCGTTTAGTTTTCTCAGTAATATCAAATACCTGTGAAAATCCTGACTTACCACTCATGCGAACTTGGTTTTTATTCACGCTTTGAGACTTTATAGTATTTTCGGAAAGGGCATGGCATATCTCATGAATCATGACCAGCTGTATCTTCATGGTTAAAAGCCTTGGTAAGGAGCCGTTCTTTTTTAGTAATCGGACTGCAGCCATAAAATTATCATCAAAGGATGAGAATCCTACGGTGTTAGATATTGCATTATACACTGCAGCATAATCGTCCGTAGGTCGTGCGGGCATTTCACTGGTAAGTGGTCCTAAGTTGAATCGTTCTTCAGGCACTCCTGCGTCTCGAAGTCGGGCAATCAGTAATGGCATGAGTATTTCCCAATCAATGCTCTGCCGTATGTATTCAATAGTTTTCCCTATTTCCGGGTGGTGTTCTCTCAGAGCTCTACTATAGCTCTTTTCATACGCATCAGTCAGAAATGCATTACGTTCACCTTCAACATCAAGCTTGCGATTGTATCCGCCACCCTCTGGGTTTCCCATGAGAGAAGTATAGCAGAGAGGGTTACTGAACATGCAACGAACCCCCGCACATTAATGTGTAGATGGAAGTCGCGTCGACTTCCTAGGTCTAGTGTGTGGGTGCCGTAACTCCCGCGACAGTACACTCGCCTCGGAAGAGTGCCCACTCTTCACAAGTTTCTCCAGAAGGGAACGAACACTCGCCGTATTCTCCTACGCTGTTTGTTTTCATCGTAAGCGTTCCGCCGTGCTCAATACAAAAGACGGAAGCAGGGTTCGCAAGTGTTGCAGAAGGGGAAGCGTGTTTGACGGGTTGTGTCTCTGGAGTGCTTGGCATGTTTTTAAGCATATAGAGACCTGTTACGGCCAGTAATAGTCCAGTGAGTGTGATAATGATTTTTGTAGACATGAAAGGGAGTATATCAGGGGAAAAAAGGGCAACAAGTAACCAAGTCTTTTGCCCATACATTTCGAAGCTGAGTCGGTCACAAGTATTTTTTCTGACGAAAAAATCTCGCGACCCCAGCTCGCAGTTTTTGCCTTGTGATTACACAAACAAAAACATAGCTCCGCCTTGCGACTCCCCATGCGAGGCATGCAGATGCCTCGCTACACCTCCACACATACAACAAAAGCGCCCATAAGGGCGCCTTGTTATGTATGTGTGGAGGTGTGGGGAGTCGCACCCCAGTCCAAAAGAGGATTTCCGTACGCATCTACAACAGGTAGCGTACCTTAATGTTTAACGGACTACGGGCAAAGGTATGCAAAATCGTAGTACGCGAGTTCTATTATTTAGACTACTGCGTGAACAGGGCAGTATATCGATTCCGATAGTATTACATTATCCGTGGCTTATCAGACGTCCACCAAGATAACGGTCGCGAGCCGAAGCTCACCTGAAATTAAAAAATTTCAGACTACGCGCGAGCGTAAGCGAACTGGAAGTCGCTCACCTTGAAAGATGAAGCGACTGCCTGTGCAGAATTTTTTGCACTTAGATTGTGAACTTTTGAGTGTATGTTCAAACACCTGTGCACATACGAAAACCGAATCTCTCTGTCGATACTAGTCACCCCCTAACACCACCCGACGGGGAGCTCAGATAGTAATAGTGAATGACTAGAGTTAACTTTTCAAAGAACGATTGATATCGCGAGCCACTTCTCGTTCGCGAATACTAGCACGCTTGTCATGCTTTTTCTTACCCTTTGCGATAACCACGGAAAGCTTCAAGAATCGTTTTTTATTATACAATGAAATAGGGATAGCTGTCAAACCTTGCTCTTGCTCCGCACGCTGAATGGCAAGAATTTCTTTTGTGTGCAAAAGGAGTCTTCTCGTGCGTTCGGGCTCGTAATCCTTAGGAGTGTTTGCCACTTGCCATGGAGAAATAGACATACCTACTACGTACGCTTCGCCACCGCGCACAACCACACGTGCGCCATCAAGTTTACCTTTGCCATCACGCAATGATTTTACTTCATGACCGTGCAGTTCAATGCCTGCCTCGAAAGTATCGAGAAATGTATAGTTGAGTCGCGCTTTTTTATTCTCCAATATGGACATGTGCCTAGTATAGCAAACTGGCACGCTTACTTTGCAAGCAGTGCAAGACGCTGTGCGTCCTTTAAGTTATTTGCAACTGCAAAGTGTCTACCTTTGTGGCAAAACACAGAACCTGCGATACCTGTGTGTTGCACGAGCGCGTCATCGCGAAGGCCGGCCCAGCTTTCAGGGAAGTAGACGCGCGCATCAAAGGTATCAGGACTTACACCCACTGCCTGCACTGCATAGTATCCGTCACGCGAGAGGTCTGGTGCGATTACTACGTTGACTTCAGGAAAGGGAATAAATGAACCTGCTGAAATGCCAATCGGGCTTATAAGTATACGTTTATCAGCACTCTCATCATAGAGTTTTTTTGCATATGCACGTTTCGCGATACTGCTTGACGCTTGGTGTATTTCTCGGAGTAAAATCTCTTGTGCGTACGTAACCGCTTTATCAAATGCCTCATCAAAGCTCTCAGTGGAGTTCCACGCAGGTCTGAAAGACCGCTGGATGAGTGTGCGAATGGTGTACGGACTATCGCCGAGATGCGGATTAAATGAAACTGCATGCGAGCCGTTATCAAGTGCATCAATGGTCTGAATGAGTTCCGTGTCTACAATCTCCTGCGCTTCAGGGCTTCCCGCAAGTGTTTCTCCGTAGTGCTTCCATACCAGACCGCAGGCTGCATAGGGAATACCGTTCTCACGTGCCCCTGCTCCTTCTCGCATATGATGGTCGAATCGTTTGGTTTCAGGGTTATAGGTGTTACCAATGTCGAGTAACCAATCGGCGCTGTGTAGTATCGCTTCGTCACGTGTACGAGTGAGTGTGTGTGGTGTTTCCTTTAAGAGTAGCTTCACCATGGCGACTGCAAATACATCATCTGCGTGGAATGTACCACTATGTGTGACTATGGATATTGGTTTCATAGGTAGGATAGTACCACAGCTCGTCCTAAAAATAACCGGAAAAGCTTGCATTTTACGTAAAATTTCTGTAGAAATACTTTAAGCATGAGGAGAAGGGAGTCACCATGACAATACCTGTGCTTAAGCCACGTTATGTAGTCACAAAGAAAGCGAGGACCGCTCCGGCTGTCCTCCTTGTGCGGGTGCGTATTCCCATCAGTCTCACGATGACCCATGAAGGCCTCGCTGACCTGTTCCGTGATATCACGAAACATGTCGAAGAGTGTGTTCCGGTCTCGGGAGTAAATCTCTTGGCGAAACCCAAGCCCGCAGAGTAGCGGAACCCCTCTCCGTTGCTCACCGCCCGTCAGCCTCACCGCTGTCGGGCAATTTTTATACCCAAAATATCTTCATGTATTTTTAGGGCTCATCATGTATACTATTCCGCATGACGGAAAAACATACAAAACCAGAAAAGAAGAAAGAAAAGAAAACGCCGGGCGGTCCAAAAAAAATAATGGATAACCTTGGTGTAAATCAGCAGTTCGGTATTCAGGTGGTACTTACCATCATGATATTTCTCGTACTCCTCGGTGGTTATACGACGGTGCGCGATGCATTTAAAACCCCAGAACAGGTAACACTCTCACAACTTGCGACAGATATTACTGATAAGAAGGTAAGTAAAATTGTAGTACGAGGGGAGCGCGTTGATGTTTCGTACGGAAAAGACAAGGAAGAAGTAATTAAGCATTCGAAGAAAGAGAATGAAAGTGGGATTACTGAGACACTTAAAAACTACGGTGCGACTCCTGAAGATTTACGTTCTGTGCCAATTGAAGTAGCCGAGCCTACAGGTTTTAAATACTGGCTTGGTGCACTCGCGCCACTCTTTGGTCCGCTCCTCATTATTCTTTTTGGTTTATGGTTCTTTACGCGACAAGTAAAAGGTGTAGGTATGCAGGCATTCTCTTTTGGGCAGTCACGTGCGCGTATGATAGATCCAAACGATGAAGCGAACCGAGTTACTTTTGCTGATGTTGCCGGCGCAAAAGAAGCAAAGCAAGAGTTGTCAGAAATTGTAGATTTCTTGAAGAGCCCGCAAAAGTTTTTGGATATGGGCGCAAAGATTCCAAAGGGCGTCATGTTGATGGGAAGTCCTGGTACCGGAAAGACGCTTCTTGCCCGTGCGGTTGCAGGAGAGGCAGGTGTGCCATTCTTCTCAATCTCTGGTTCTGAATTCGTAGAAATGTTTGTAGGTGTCGGCGCATCTCGTGTGCGCGACTTGTTCGATATTGCAAAAAAGATGGCACCATCAATCGTGTTTGTTGATGAGATTGATGCGGTTGGGCGAACACGCGGTACGGGCATGGGTGGCGGAAATGATGAGCGAGAGCAAACATTAAACCAGATTCTTGTAGAGATGGACGGCTTTAATCCTACAGAAAAAGTAATCGTGATGGCAGCAACAAACCGTTCAGATGTGCTTGATCCCGCACTCTTGCGCCCAGGTAGATTTGATAGACGTGTCACCATCGATCCGCCAGACAGAGGTGAGCGCGAAGAAATTCTTGTGGTACATTCAAAAAAGAAACCACTCGCAAGTGATGTACACCTGCCAGAAATTGCAAAGCGCACGCCAGGATTTTCAGGTGCTGATCTTGCAAACTTAATGAACGAAGCGGCGCTCCTTGCAGCTCGTGAGAATAGAAAAGAGGTACTTCAAGATGACCTTATTAAATCTATCGAGAAAGTAATGCTCGGTCCTGAACGCAAGAGTCATGTAATGAACACGGCAGAGAAGCGCATCACAGCATACCATGAAGCAGGTCACGCAATTATTGCCTCAGTATTAGAGTACGCAGACCCAGTGCACAAAGTATCTATCATTAGCCGTGGACGTGCGGCGGGATATACCTGGAAGTTGCCAGACGAAGATAAAAAGATGCAATCTAAGAAGGAATTTCTTGATGATATCGCTGTGTCACTCGGAGGCTATGTGACAGAGAAGATGATTTTTGACGACCTCACTACTGGTCCGTCACATGACCTCGCTGTATCTTCAAGTCTTGCACGGAGCATGGTGACTCGCTGGGGTATGTCAGATGTCATCGGTCCTATTGCACTCATAGACGATGGCGGACGTATCATTGGAGGTAGTTACACCTCACGTGAATATTCTGAGCAGGTAAGTAGTGTCATTGATGCAGAAGTAAAGAAGATAATTAGTGAGCAATTACAGCGTGCAGAAGACACCATCATCAAATACCGCAGTGCACTTGATGCGGTGGCAAATAAGCTCATAGAAGTAGAAACACTTGAGAGAGAAGAGTATGAAAAAGTAGTATCAGCACATGGCATTGTCTTAAAAGAGAAGAAAGTCTTGGAACAGACACCGCAAGATATTGTTTCGTAATAGCTATATGAGCACTATAGGAGATAGTGAAAGATTAGATGAAGGTGCACAGGTCATTACTGCCTGTGCATTTTTATACCGCTTGAATGATGGGTATGTAGAAGTCTTTCTTCCATACCGCGCTGCTACTAAAAAGTTTCTTCCGAATGTTTTTGAGCTTCCCGGCGGACACATTGATTTTGGTGAAGACATTAAGGCGGGACTTGCGCGGGAAATTCGCGAAGAGTTACATATGGAAATTACTATCGGTGATGAGTTTGCAGCATTTACGTATACGAATCAGATAAAAAAATCCCACTCGATTGAGGTAGTGTACTTTGCCCAATTTGTCGGTGACACAACACGGATACAGCTAAATCCTGAAGACCATTCGCATTATGTATGGGTAACTGAAGAGGAGCTACCGCACCTCTATACCACACAAAAGGCAAGCGAAGACCATGAGGCCCTCGTCATTCAAAAAGGTTTCGATATCTTGCTCGGTAGAAAAACGTTACGCTAATATTACCAGCCAAATTGCTTGCCAACTTCTTCAGGAGTTTCTCGCTTGCGGGCTACTTTTACTTCACCATTCGTCGCGATGAGTTTTGTCGGTGATGAGAGAAGGCAGTGGTGAGACGAGAGTGAGTCTTGGTATGCTCCGGTGTCAAAAAACGCAACATAGAGGTCGTCACAATCACTTAATTTTGGAAGCAGGACATAGGTACTGCCATTTGTGTACTTGTCGTCACTATCGCATGAGCTACCGGCAAACCATACTTTCTCCATTTTAGTATTGCGCAGATTGTTGATTGGAGTGACGTGCCATTTTTGGTGCAGTGCCCAGGTATCACAGAGGTCGTTCATGAAACTTCCATCAACGATGTACCACTTATGGCCTGCTTTGCCCGCGATTTTCTTTTCGGCGATGACTTTGTAGATGGTTATTTGTGCCGGCGCAGCAACGTAACGTCCCCATTCTGTAATAAGGTTTGGATGGCGGATACCGTGACGGTCGCACTCTGTTTTGGCAGTCTTAACAATTTTTTGGATAACATTCTTTCCAGAATAGAACTTCTTGTTCTTGTTGTAGGGAACTCCTGCGCCACCACCAATATCTAATGTATCGAGTCCTGGATTCTTTAGTTTCATTTGAGCAAAAATTGCAATAGCACGCTTCAGCGGTTGGAGAAATCCGTCTACTTGTTCGACTTGGCTTGAGATATGGTAATGCAACGTTGAGAGGTTTTTGATTTTTCCAATATGGAGAATTTCTTCCTCACTAAAACCAAAACGGTTGTGACGCTTGTCCCAATGAGATTTTACCTTCACGTTAAGGTCAACACGAATACCAACCTCACCTTTAAACTTCTTCATTCGTTCGAGCTCATTGTAATCTTCGATAATCGGGATAACGATAAGCCCTTTACCTTTGAGTTCCTCAATTAGTTCCATGTACCGGTCAGTTTTTGGGCCATTACAGATAACACGAATACGTACATTAAAACGGTCCTGCTCAATCATGCGCTTCACCAGGTATAGTTCGTTTGCAGAGGCGACGTCAAGGTTTGCGCCCTCGGCGACAGCGGGGAGTACGAATTCTTTATTTTGGTTTACCTTCATTGGGTAGTGGTAATAGTATTTACCTTTGTACCCGAGTACTTTTATGTATGCGTTAAATGTATCAATAAGGTCGCGCACACGGTTTTCAACAATAGTAGGGAAGAATATCTCAGTAGCAGTACCGTATTTCTTTATAATACTGTAAATGTCGTACTGATAATTACCCTCGTTCACCGTGAGGTGTCCGTCAGCATCAATATCGAAGTGGCCTGTGTTCATGTCCTCAAGACCGAGGCGCCACTTTTTTCGAAATCCGTTCTTTTTTGTTTTTTTTATTGTGCCCATTTTTTTAAGGAAAAATGATAAAGCCCGGCTTGTGGAAACCCCACAATTCCTGGAGAAAAGTATACTAGCGCATATTTCAAAAAAAGATAGCTTTTTGTGCGATTATTTGCTCCCGAAGTATTTTTTAATGTCATTCATTATTGCTGAGGTTGTAGGTTCATGTCCTGCTCCTGGTCCAGACACTAAGAATCGTCCGCCACTTCCAAGTTTTCCTTCGGTAATATGGAGTGCATTGTTTACGCCTGGAGGGAGCCAGGTGTGAAGTTCTGGTTCCTTTTGTGTGTCACGAAAACCACCTTGAATATTCCACCCATCCACGTTAGTCATAAAATGCGCACCTGTATATTCGAATGGTTGTGGACTCGGGGCATTACTTAGGGTGACAACCAGTCGGTATTGGCCACTTTTTCTACGGATATCTTCAAGTGCTGATTCAGACAGTTTCAGTGCTCCTAAATCTCGTGGAGTGATATACACACTGTCAGCAAGAATGGTATTGAAAAGCACACAGGTCTTCATGCGGATGTCGTGCAACTCACCGTTAATAATATCGAGTGGTTCTGTGGCGCCCGGCTCTGCGTATCCAAGTCGTACCGCCTCTGAACATGCTTCTCCAAGCGTTCGTCCTCCAAATGCTGTTTGATGAAAAATAAAGTTGCAGGTACCATTCACTACGGCTTGAATTTCTGTGTGTCGAAGCGCAGGATTTCGAAGTGCTAGATAATTAAGCATGTGGGTTCCGCCTCCAACCGATGCTGAGTATCCTATGCGCAGAGACCCATCTTTGATTTTAGGAATAATCTTTTCTGCATGATATGCGAGTGCGCCCTTTTCGCAGGTAACTATAGTAATACCTAGTGCGCTCGCGGCTTCAATAATCTGTAGGGCAGTTTCTCCAGTGTCTACTGTTGGGATTGATATGACGATGCACTGAGGCCGTAGTTCCGGGTGTAATTCTAAAAAAAGTGCAAGATTTTTCTCTGTGGGCAGAGTCGTACCATCTGCAAGAGTGGTCACGTCAATATTCATGGTAAAGAGGACAGAGTATCCGAGTTCTAACAATCGTCCGTGCAGTGCTTTTCCGATGCCGCCCGCACCAACGATTCCTATTGTTCCAGTTTGGATATTTTGCATGCAACTACAGTATCACGGCGAACATCTAAAAGCTTTACCATCCTTCTAAATATGATAGTGTTTTTACATGGAGAAAAAATTTCGTGTCATGAAGTTTGGAGGTACTTCTGTGGGGGACGCAGTTCGCATGCGCGCAGTTGCACATATTATACAAACTGCTGCATTGAGTTCTCGACCAGTTGTTGTTGTCTCTGCAGTTGCCGGAGTCACGAATATGCTCATAGACTTGGCAGAAAGTCGTACAAAATCTGACCGAGCAAGCTTACTTGAAAAAATCACGTCGTTACATATGACTATCGCTCATGAGCTTGAGCTGGATCAAACACTGATACAACATGACTTGAAAGAATTGTCAGCTGTCACCAAGAAATCACTAGGAAAAAAGTTGAGCCCCGCACGCAAAGATACGTTTGTCTCTTTTGGCGAGCGTCTCTCAGCGACATTACTTGCTGGCCACCTTACACGTATCGGATGTACCGCGGTTGCATTCCCAGCATGGGAGATTGGCATGATTACTACTGCAGACCACGGAAACGCCGAACCACTTCCTACATCGCTTGCACGTATGGGAAAGAAGTTACGTGCACAAAAAAATATACCTGTAGTCACTGGTTTTATTGGGAAGAGTGCACAGGGACACATAACGACGCTTGGTCGCGGAGGTTCAGATTATACTGCGGCTCTTTTGGGTACCGCATTAGATGCAGCTGTAATACAAATATGGAAAGAGGTAGATGGCATTATGACAACTGATCCACGCATTGTCTCTGATGCTCGTGTCATCAGAGAGCTTGCGTTTGAAGAGGCGAGTGAGCTTGCTTATTTTGGTGCAAAAGTGCTCCATCCAAAAACGATTTTACCCGCAATGAAAAAGGGCGTGCCAGTACAAGTACTTAATACTTTTAAACCAGAAGGGCGTGGTACTACTATCGTTAATTCTTACTCTGAACGGCGCATTAAAAGTAATTCCGTTGAAGCATTTACTTTCAAAAAAGGAGTTACCATACTCGAGGTACATTCTCCCGAGTTTTTTGATAGCAATGGTCTGATGATTGAAATATTTAAAATATTTCACGACTGTAAAACAAGCGTAGATGTCATCTCGACGTCTGTGGCAAGTGTTTCGGTCACCATAGACTCTATTGTGCAATTGCCAAAAATTTTAAAGAATTTACAAAAGTTGGGAACTGTTGATGTGCGAAGTGAAAAGGCTATCGTATGTGTTGTGGGGGGTGGTATTGATATTGCCGGCGTTGCAGGAAAAATGTTCTCAACATTAAAAGAGCACGCTATTGCTGTAGAAATGATTTCACAGGCATCATCAGAAATTAGTATTACGTTCGTGGTGAGTGAGGAGGACGCGGTACGGTCAATTCAAGTATTGCATAAAGCGTTTATTACATAATTAATACTGCTATGATACAAAAAAAACGAGTAGGCATATTAGGTGCCACAGGCATGGTTGGCCAGCAATATCTCACACTGATTGCAGACCATCCTTGGTTTGAAATTACGCACGTGGTTGCGAGCGCATCGTCTGCAGGGAAGACTTACGCTGAGGCCGTTTCTGGAAGATGGCATATGCACACCGAACTTCCTGAAGGCGTAGGACAATTGATGGTGCATACCGTTGACGATATTGTCGCTGTGCAAGCATCGTGCGATTTTGTTTTTTCAGCACTTGACGGTGATATTGCGAAAGAGTGGGAGGAGAAGTATGCGGCCGCAGGTATTCCTGTTGTCTCAAACGCATCTACGCATCGCACTACTCCTGATGTGCCGATGATTATCCCTGAAATAAATCCAGAACATCTTGCCATGATTCCAATTCAACAAAAAAATCGTGGTTGGGATACCGGATTTATTGTTGTGAAACCAAATTGCTCAATCCAAAGCTATATGGCGCCACTCGCAACGCTCCACAAAAAATATCACTTAGAAAAGGTTATCGTCACGACGTTGCAAGCAATCTCTGGTGCCGGGCACCCCGGAGTATCATCATATGACATCATTGATAACGTTATTCCGTATATTGGTGGTGAAGAGAAGAAGTCTGAAATGGAACCAAGGAAAATATTCGGTACAATTTCAGAAAAGTCATTCGTCGACGATACTTCATTTGTTATTTCTGCCCACTGTAACCGGGTTGGTGTTATGGACGGACACATGGCGTGCGTTTCATTCTCATGTAAAGAAAAACCAAGTAAGGATGACATACTCCTCTTGTGGAACACATTTAGTGGTGAGCCACAGGCACTCGAGCTTCCATCTGCGCCAGTACGGCCAATTCATTATTTTGAGCAAGATAACCGACCTCAGCCACGACTCGACAGAGACAGAGATAAGGCGATGGCTGTCTCGGTGGGACGGTTGCGCGAGGATCCAATCTTGGACTGGAAGTTTGTAGGTCTCTCTCACAATACTATTCGCGGAGCAGCTGGTGGCGGTGTGCTTATCGCAGAACTGCTTGTTGCGAAAAAATACTTGTAATTTGGGGTATATTTCGTAGTATTGCGTCATGCAAGCATCACAAAAAAATAACGGAACCATTCTCATTATTGGTGCAGGGGGAGTGGGCAGTGTAGTTACACATAAGTGTGCAATGAATTCGTCAGTATTTAAGAAGATTCACTTAGCGAGTCGTTCGCTTAAAAAACCTGACGCTATTAAGAAGGATATAAAAAAACGCTGGGGTGTTTCTATAACCACACATGCTGTAGATGCAGATAAGGTGCCACAATTGGTAACGCTTATAAAAAAAGTGAAGCCATTCTTAGTTTTAAATGTTGCGTTGCCGTATCAAGATTTAACCATAATGGATGCCTGCCTGAAGACCGGAGTGCATTATATTGATACCGCAAACTACGAACCAAAAGACATTGCCAAGTTTGAATACAAGTGGCAGTGGGCATACCAGGCACGCTTCAAAAAGGCAGGTCTCATGGCAGTCTTGGGTGCGGGATTTGATCCTGGTGTCACCAACATGTACTGCGCATATATACTCAAAAAATATTTTGACACTATCCGATTCGTAGATATTCTTGATGCAAATGCAGGAAGTCACGATAAGTCATTTGCCACAAACTTTAATCCAGAAATAAATATTCGCGAAGTGACACAAGAAGTGCGTCACTGGAAAAATGGAAAATGGATAACCACACCAGCCGTCATGAATGAAGGAAGTGTTCATTTTGCTTTTGAATATCCGCATATTGGTCCCAAGGAAAGTTACTTGCTGTATCACGAAGAGATGGAATCTTTGGTAAAGAATTTGCCAGGACTTGAGCGCATGCGCTTCTGGATGACATTCGGGCAGAATTACCTTACTCACTTACGTGTCATGGAAAGCATTGGCATTTCAGGTATTAAGCCAATCGATTTTAAAGGGCAGAAGATTGTCCCGATGGAATTTTTGAAAGCACTCCTTCCTGACCCTGCATCACTCGCGACAAACTATTCTGGGAAGACAAATATTGGCTGCATAGTGACCGGAGTAAAAGATGGTAAGGAAAGTACTAAATATATTTACAACGTGTGTGACCACGCGAAGTGTTTCAAAGAGGTTGGTTCTCAAGCAATTTCGTACACTACGGGAGTTCCTGCAATGTCTGCAGCGTATATGCTCATGACTGGAGTATGGAGTGGGAAGGGAGTATTCAACATGGAGCAACTCGACCCAGAGCCATTTCTTGAAGTGGTGAGCGCGAATGGCTTACCGTATGAAATAGTTGACTTCAAGCCACTGCCAGAACAGATATAGTATGCATACGCGTCCTGCACTCACAATTAACACAAAAAAAATTACCTCTGCTGCTTTTGTCGTAGATGAACAAGTGCTGAGATATAACTTAAGCATCCTCAAGCATGTTAAAGATGCAACAGGATGCAAAATGTTTCAGGCATTAAAAACATGGGCGACATACCCACTTTTCTCTATCACTAAAGAGTACCTTGATGGCACTGAAGTGAGCTCTCTCAATGAGGCCCGACTTGGGTATGATTATTTTAACAAACAGGTGCATATGTTTGCCCCGGCATACACAGAATCAGAATTTTCTGAGGTGCTTAAGTATACTCATACGGTTATTTTTAACTCATGTAGTCAACTAGAAAAATACGTACCACGCATCCGGGCATATAATAAAAAGAATAAAAAGCAAATAGAGTGGGGGCTTCGTATTAACCCAGAATTCACCGGCACAGATGAGCACGGAGGACTGTGGAGTCCGTGTGCACCGGCGAGTCGCCTTGGTGTAAGAAAGTCTGAACTTAAAAAAGCACTGGCCGCAAATTCAAAATTACTTGTCGGGTTGAGTGGCTTTCATTTTCATATGTTCTTCGACAAAAATTTCGACGAACTCACCGGTGCTGTATCTGTGATTGAAAGTAATTTCGGAGAGTACTTGCACGCGCTGAAGTGGGTGAACTTTGGTGGGGGTCAGAAAATTACCGACGATGGATATGACGTGCAAGGGCTCATTCGTCTTGTCGTGCGTATACAAAAAAAGTACAACGTAATTGTTCATTTTGAGCCAGGTGCCGCTATCGTTAAAAATGCAGGCGCGCTCGTAACGAAAGTGCTCGATATTGTTGAGCGTGATGATGTTGCTTACAAAATTGCAATCCTCGACATATCCTTTAATGCACACACTCCCGACTTTCTTTTGAGTACTGATTTGGATATGCCAGTGTTAGGTGCTCGAGTCATGCGTGACCTGACTGAAACTCGCAGAAGAAACATATATCAACTCGCAGGGGGAACTTGTGTGACAGGTGATGTTCTCGGACACTTTCACGAGTTTCAAAAGCCACTACAGGTTGGTGACATGCTCGTCCTTGAAGATGGTATCCAGTACAACATGGTGCAGTGTACGATGTTTAACGGTGTACAACATCCGTCAATTATTCTTACAAAGAATAATAAGCAGAAAACCATCCGGACATTCACCTATAAGGACTTTAAAAACAGAATGGGGTAGGATGGTGTTTGCATATGAAAAAAGAACCACAAAACAATTGGCGTCATTTTGATACTAACGCACCAGGCGACATTACAGCCGGGTTGTTCGGCCTACCGTTTTCTGAAGAAGAAGCGCAGGTGCTCATCATCCCAGCGCCGTGGGGGGTTACTGTGTCGTATGGCGGGGGTACTCAAGATGGACCACGTGCGATATATGACGCATCGCCACAAATTGATTATTATCACGATAGTTATGGTGCAGATACATGGAAAATAGGCATTGCATTACAACTGCAAAAGAAGTGGTCTTCCTGGTATACGCTTGGTAAAAAACTACGGAAAGATGCTGAGAAGTACATAGCTTCGCTTGAGTCAGGTTCTGCAAAGAAAAATATAAAGGTGCTGTCAAAAATAAATACTGCATGTATTGATTTTCATGCAACGGTAAAAAAAGAAGCGGGCACGCTTTTGAAAGCAGGGAAGCTCGTGGGGCTTGTTGGAGGCGACCATTCAACCCCGTTCGGGCTTATGCAGGCACTTTCTGAAAAACATACGTCATTTGGTATTTTGCAAATTGATGCGCATTGTGATTTACGTGATGCATATGAAGGGTTTGTATATAGTCACGCGTCAATAATGACTAATGCACTAACTATTCCTGAAGTGACGCGATTGGTGCAAGTGGGTATCCGTGACTATTCAATAGATGAGCGTAAGAAAATTGATGCAAGTAACGGCAGAATACAGACATTTTTTGATGCAGATATGAAACGCGATATGTACGAAGGAGTAGCATGGAAAACAATAGTAGGAAAAATTGTGCACGCGTTACCGTCGGAAGTATATATCAGTTTTGATATTGATGGCCTTGATCCGAAGTTATGCCCTAACACAGGAACCCCAGTCCCAGGAGGACTCGAATTCGACCAAGCGTTATATCTAATTCGTGCAGTTGCAGAATCAGGTAAAAAAATTATTGGGTTTGACGTGAATGAAGTAAGTCCTACTGCGCATAGTGAGTGGGATGCAAACGTAGGCATGCGAGTGCTTTGGAACCTTGCAAATTGGGCAGCTAAATCTCAAAAAATTACGCCACTGCAGTAGTATTTTTATAGTTGTGCTAACTGCCACTTTAGATTACAGTACTCACACCTGCGCTGTGTAGGTAGATGATATCCACCCTTAGCTCAGTTGGTTAGAGCACGGAGCTTATACCTCCGCGGTCCTTGGTTCGAGTCCAAGAGGGTGGACCTTTATTTAAAAAACTCCCCTGCGGGAGTTTTTTAAATAAAGGTCAAAGCCAGAGCGATGTTTTTGTTTGTCGTATCGACAAGGCAAAAAACGCGAGGTGGGGTCGCGCAAAAATTGGGTCAACAATTTTATGCGTGACGACAGAGAACTAGAAAAATCGTGCAAAGGCACGATTTTATTTGCTTAGGCTTGAGAGCCTTGCGAGAGAAACGGACTACTGTGCACACGAAACTCCACTTTTTTCTATGCAGGGTATACAATACATATATATGAACCGTAGTACCCGTTTTTTAATAGCGCTTACATTGTGTGTTACTGTCCTCACCGGCACTGTTCCATTTGCTACAGCAGATACAGCGACGGATTTACAAAATCAGCTTAAAAGTGTCCTGAATCAAATTAACAGTCTTAAGGCGCAATTGGGCACAACAGATGTTGGTTCAGGATCAGTCAGTGGCTGTCCAAAGATTACTCGCATGCTTCGCCGTGGATCAAAAGGTTCAGATGTTTTGGCACTGCAATCGTATTTGGCACGAGATGCAAATATTTATCCAGAGGGAACCGCTTCAGGATTTTTTGGTTTTGCGACAGAGCGCGCGGTGCAACGTTTTCAGGAGCGTCACGGTATTGCCGTTGCGGGGACTGCGGACACCACAGGTTACGGACTTGTAGGTACACGTACACGACTGGTACTTGCTTCTGCATGTAGCGGTGATACTGGTACAAGTACTGTAGGAACGGGAACGGGAACGGGAACGGGAACAGGAACTTCTGCTGCACAAGTAGTTAACTTTGCCTTTGACCAATCATCTGGTACAGCACCATATGACGCGCGTATAAAGCTTTCTACCTTAGATACGGCATGTGTGTCATATGAAGTAGATTGGGGAGATAAAACAGATCCAACAGTTTTCGAGGCTCCACAATCAACGGTGTGTGGCTCAGGAATTTCAGAGAGAACACTCCAACATACATATACAAGTGCAGGAACATACATTGCAACACTTAAAGCAGGAAAGGGACCTCGCAGTGGTTTACCTAAGTTGTTGACTCGCTCAATACAAATTGCAAAAGGTGAGCCGTATCTTCGTATGGATTCTCCATCCGCAGGTAGCTCTGTTCGCCTTGGTGATTTAACAAAAATTAAATGGACTACTGGTAACTACCCAACAGATTCAGCTATAGCGTTTTATGTTGTTGGTCCGACACAAACATACTCATTCGCGAAGCGAAGTATGCGTTCGAGTGAGTTTGATTGGATAGTAGGTGATGGTGTCTGTGACGGTAACACCTGTTCAGTACAAATGCCTACAGGAAGTTACAAAATTCGTGCAGCAATGTACACGCCAGCCGACGGCTGTATCGACTTCTGTGGAGCAGATGACAAGCGTGCAAGTGTTGTATTGGTAACGGAGTCAGGTAATTTTGCGGTGACTCAGCTCGGTACATCAGGTGGCACACCAATTACTGTCTCAAATACTCGTGGTATCGCCCCACTCGCCGTTAACATCCACACAGAAATCGCACCAACATCAACAGCATCAAACTTTGAAGTAGATTTTGGAGATAACTCACAAAAATACACCATCCATATTCCTATCGGGGAAACACGTTCAACTGTTCGCGACATACCTCATACGTATACAAAAACAGGGAATTACACAGTTGAATTGCGACCATCAGGCGCAGTTCAGAATGTGGGCTCAGCTCAAATTACTGTAGATACACCAAAATTTGCAGTCATTCCTCGCGACGGCGCATATGCACCTGCGACTGCAAAAGCTACATTTGATGTGGATACAAGCTGTTCTCTTGGTAATGCTAACTCACGACGCTATACCGTTGATTGGGGCGACGCGTCAGAGACATCTGTATATGAATTTACACCGACACGTTGTGTAAATGATATCCCACTTGGACAAACAATTACTCAGCAAGTGTTGACACACGTATATACTGACTCTGGTTCACGCACCGTAAAATACCGTGCAAGTAATGGTACATATAGTTATGACGCAACAAGTGGTGTAAATCTTGGAGCGCCAACACTTACGGTAAGCCCAACATTTGGTTTTAAGCCGATGACAGCAACAGCAAGCTTCAAGGCAGATCAATCATGTTCTGCATCCGCTGCAGCTACAGCAACTTATACCATTGACTGGGGAGACAGTACTGCGCCAACTACGCACAGTGTGACACTTCCTGCGTGTGGTACCACTCACACGTCTAGCTTGGTTGAGAAATCATTCTCACACTCATATACAACCGTGGGTAATTTCACGCTCAAACTTACTTCTGGAAGAAGTGATATTGCGCAGACTCTTTCAACTACAAAGAATATTGTTGTTGACGAGGACACCTCGGCATACCTCTGGCACCGTGTAGTCGGTCTCTTGTCCGGTACTGAAAGCATCATGCAACAGACAGCATCAGCTGCACATGGTTTCTATCGAGTGATAAACGGTAAGTAATATTACTCAAAATGGAGTACCTCTTCTCGCGCTTCGGCGCGAGTTTTGAGTTTAGGATGCTGTTTTAACATTGGGTCTGTCTCGACAATTTTTTGAGCTTCAATGCGTGCTGCCTCAACCATTTTTATATTCTTAATTGCCTCCATACCTATATCAGAAACACCCCACTGCTTTCCTCCATACAATTCTCCAGCCCCACGAAGTGCTAAATCTTTTTCCGCGAGTTCAAATCCATTTTTTGCAGTCGCGATGGCCTTTAATCGTTCTTTGCTGGTGGTACCTTTGGATTCATTAATTAAGTAGCAATACGCCTGATGTGTTGAGCGAATAACACGGCCTCGTAACTGATGTAGTTGCGCGAGTCCAAATCGCTCTGCTCCCTCTATCACAATGCACGTAGCGTTCGGTACATTCACACCAACCTCAACAACTGATGTCGCGACAAGTACATCGATACGATGGTCTGCAAATTCTTCCATCACTGTCTCTTTCATATCTTGAGAAAGCTTACTGTGCACGGCACCAACAGAAAAGTCTTTAAATACGCCAGCTCGCAATTCTTTCACTGTTTCAACTACAGATTTTGCGTTCAATGCAAACATCTCGTCTGGGTCTGGTGCATCAATGCGCGGACAAATAACATAGGCCTGGCGTCCCCGTTTTAATTCTGCAACGATAGCGTCGTACGCATTTTTTCTCGTTGCTGGTGAAAGTACCTCAGTAATCACTGGTTTTCTCCCCGGTGGCATTGCATCAAGTAAGGTGAGGTCCAAATCACCGTAGACAGTGAGCGCGAGGGTGCGTGGTATCGGTGTCGCTGTCATAGAAAGCAAGTGTGGGGCTGTGTGCTTTTTAGTAAGCGCAAGCCGTTGTTTTGTGCCAAATCTATGTTGCTCATCTATTATGACGAGTGCCAAGTTTCTAAATGCAACAGACTTTTGTATCAAGGCGTGTGTGCCAATAAGTATTTGCACATCCCCGGCCTCGGTCCATTTTAAGAGTTGTGCCTTTGAGATATCGGTAGGTTGTGTAGGGTCTGATTTAGAAGGGAAGCGCTGTACGGAGCCTGACGTTAATAGACCAATCTTGATGGGTAAATGTTCAAAGTATTGTATGAAAGATGCATAGAGTTGCCGAGCAAGTATTTCTGTTGGTGCCATATAGGCAACTTGTGTAAACAAGTGTGTATTATGTGCGTCACGTGCGTTAATAGCTGCATAGCAGACCGTGGCAGCAACTGCTGTTTTCCCAGAGCCCACATCGCCTTCAAGAAGGCGTGACATAGGGCGAGGTCTTCCCATGTCATGTACGATAGTGTTAATGGCAGTTTTCTGCGCATTTGTTAATGCGAAGGGAAAACGGCTCGTGAATGTATGTATATCCTTAGGCGAGAGTGGAATAGGCAGCGCCCCCAAAGACTCGCGAGCATACCTTCTTCCCATGGCTATTAACTGCACACAAAGTACCTCTTCAAATGCAAAGCGTTTTCGAGCAGCCTCGGCATCTCGTTCCTTATGTGGAGTATGAATAAATACAAGTGCAGAATGAATGGAAGGTAAGTGATATTTTTCGCGTAGTGTAATTGGTAGTGGATCAACAATTACTTCGTGCAATGCTGAGTCGAAAATACGTTTCAATGCATGATAGAACCAAAGACTTGTAATACCTTTGCTTTCTGGATATATGGGCATGAGCACTGGTACGTCAGGTGATGTGTCGTCAACACTTGGTTCCTCGCTGAGTAATGTCTCTGAATTTTCCGGAAGTGAAGTCAGTCTTTCGACGCTCGGGTTAGCGATGTATCTCTTGGCGTCGCTTCCAGTAATTTTCCCACTTATTTTTACTGGCATGTTTAGGGGAACCATTTTTGCGATATATGGTTGATGAAACCACATCGTCTTCATTCTCCCTGTGCCATCTTCAAAAAGTCCCTCAGAAATAGGTATACGTCGCTTCCAAGATTTTTTTATTTCTAGTTTTATGAATTGCCCGTATAGGGTTACTTCTGTTCCTGTAGTAGCCTGTTCAACAAGTGTACGTTTTCCAGGAACTTCATACCGTGTAGGAAAGTGATACAAAAGATCGTGGATAGTAATTATCCTTAATCGCTTAAGTGCACTTTTTTGTATGGGTGTAAGGCGAAAGTGCTGAGTCAGAAGGTCGGATTCTTTCATGGTACTAGTATATCAAACACATCACCCAATCGTTTTAAGTGCTGCTGTACGTGTCTCTGTGTCAAAAAGTACATACGTGGCTGTCCCAAATCTCGTTCCGCAGATCTCACCAGGATTAAGTATGATAGTTTCTTTACAGAGCTCGTTCCGTGTCCGGTGTGTGTGGCCGTGGATGCAGACATCAAATTTTCCTGTACGTGCGGCTTCCTCTGCATTTTCTGGATAGTGATGCATGAATATCCGCACACCATCGAAAAGCATATTCATTTCGTGACCATGGTGAGTAATCTGAGGGTGTACCATGCGGTACAAATTAAACTCAAAGTGTGGGATATCATTATTGCCCCAGACGGTGTGTATCTCACCGTTAAACTCTTCAAGTATTCTATAAACATCTGGAGACTCTGCATCGCCCGCGAAAAGAAGCACCTCACAATTCTCTGCATTTCCACTACGAATTGCAAGGGAGAGTTTATCCCAGGCACGATGCACATCAGAAAGTATCAGTAACTTCATATATACATAGTACTACACCCTCTACTCGGTGTGCGAGTAGAGGGTGTAGTACGTTTGCAATCTAAAAGTTGCGTATGTTAGACGTGCTTGCCGTTCTGGAGTTTGTCAGTAAGAGCCTTAAACTCAACCCACTTTCCGTCGCGTGCGAGGCGAGCTTGTTCAGCCCAAGTCTCTCCGTCGTGCATTTGGAATTGCGGTCCTGCGGCGTCAAGTATATTTTTAATTTTTTCAACTTTTGCATCTGCGAGCTGTGCAAATGTTTTTATACCTTCTGCGTTGAGAAGTTTTTCAATCGCTGGTCCGATGCCCTCAATCTTTTTTAAGTCATCTGAAGCAGATACTACCGGAGCTGACATCACTGCCTTCGGTACTGATGGGGTAGCAGGCTTCGCCTTTGCTGTTGCGTCACATGAGGTGCCACAGCAACAGTTGTCCTTACAGCTTCGTGCAAGGAGGTATCCGAGTAGTGCTGAGATACCCATAAGTATGAGTATTTCAAGAATTGCTGTGCTTTTTGTCATTGGGTTTAGAACTTGGAACATGGTAGGTGTGTTTAATCTATAATTTAGTATTTGATATCGTATGCGTCAGGACGAGCAACAGAAATAACCGCACGTCGGTTAAGTGCTTGATTTGCCAGTGTTGTTGCAGGCGCAGCGAGTTGCGTATCGCCAAGTGAAGCGACAAGAATTGCTGAAGCAGGGGCACCGTAGGAGACAAGAAGCTCCTTTACTTTATGTGCGCGTTCGAGACCAAGTGCAACTGCGTATGCGTCATTTGGGTGCGCATTTGTGTGTCCTGTCACAACGATACGTTGACCCTCGTTTTGAGAGAGATAGCTTACAATATTCTTTAAGACAGAATCTACGTTCTCAGTAATAACATTGTCATTATTGACACCAAAGTACACAAGTACTGGGTTAGCAATCAATGCGTTCCATGTAGCTTCTGGCGTTTGACGTACTAAACTTTCCGCTGGTGTTCCGCTAACTTCTGTAGAAGTAGTATCACCAAGTACAACTGGCATGTTAGGTACTGATGTGTTAACTGATACCACAGGGGCGATGGGTGTATTTTTGCAGAGGTACTTAATGTTACAGGTGTACCAATATGAGCCGAACACGAGCCAAAGACCGAGGATACCGAGTAGAGACCACTGCTTCTGTGAGAGATGTGATAATAATTGCATGTATATATTGTTATGTATCAAGTAATATTAATGAATGTTATGTACGACCTTACGTTCTTGGGATGAAGTTGCGCACTCATCTACAAGATGCCACAAGTATACGCCAGAGATTTCTGAGAGCAATACCAAAAAAACGGCTTAGAATATACTATTTATAAGTACCCTAAGCCGTCATGGGTATATCTATTTCTGCTATGCAGTCTTACGAAAGGCGAATCCAGCAGCAAGTAGTGCAGCGAGGATACCAACGATTACGGCTGGTCGCTTAAATGGTGCAGGTGTCGGTGCTGTGTTTTCTACAGCATCACCAAGTACTACTCCTGCGGTCTGTGACGATGTGTCAGACGCTACAGTGTTTTGAGTTATTGAAACAGTAGGTACGGCTGTAGACACAGGCGTGATCACTACTTGTTTAACAGAAACTATTTTAGGAACTGCCGTTACTGTTTTACCACCGTATGCACAGTACAGGTCATTAATTTTTTTTACTGTATCTACATCGATGCGTCCGTCAGGGGAAGGAAGTTTGTGGCCGGTCTCAAAGAACAATACTGCGTCTTTAGTTTGAGGTCCGTAAAATCCAGTGAGTGGTATTTTCGCATTGACGTATACGTTTAAGAAAAGCTGCAATTTCGCGACTTCAGCACTGTGCACTGTCGGTGTCGTAGTCATGGCGAGGTATGCAGGGCAGAGTGCCGTACTTTTTTGTACTGGTGGTTTTCCGACACCATGTCCTCCAAATTGGCAGACGAGCTCATTTATCTTTGTCGTGGTGAGTATAAGCTGTCTTCCAGTAGGTCTGATGTCATAGCGTGCTTGGAAATGTTTCACTGCTGATTCAGTACGAGTACCAAAATATCCAGTAAGAGGAAGTCCTGCACCTTCATATTGATTAAGAAATCTCTGAAGTGCAATTACTGATTCACCGCGATCGCCAATAGAGTTGAAGGACTGAATATATGGTGCGCATGCTGCACCTCCCAAACCAACACTGCTCGTACCTGCGGCGCCACCGTTTCCAAGTGGAATAAGTCCTGAACCAGTATAGATATTTTCTGGCATATATATAACAGTACCTGCGATGGGTCCGTTTCCAAGTGTGCTCCCGCCACCATCTTCAGCAAAAGCATATGGGGCAGTGCTGAGCAATGCAAAGAGTGTCATACCGAGAACACTGAGTGTTGCCACTGTCGCTCTCGATGCAAAAGATGATGTCATATATGTAGTTATAGGTACACTGTTAAAGTGAGTGTATGTCAATACCCTACAAAAAATGTATCTAAAATGCAAGACCTGGCACGAATTCCGTGGCTTATATAAAGGACATAATTAACATGTCTCTTATTGTCCAATAGAAAATGGCTTAACAGCAAGTGCTCGTACTGGTGCGTACATGAGCATTATCCTGTGGATATGTGCTGTGCACAGTGTTCATGAATGAAAGGTATTGCACATTCATTTTTTCACGTCATACTTAGCTATTAACAAGTAACGAAATAAGCATGGTTACACTTGATGTCATTGTTGATTTACAGTTCGGAGATTCGGGCAAGGGCAAGGTAGCCCATTTTTTATGCAAGGACAAAAAGTATACCCATGTGCTCCGTTACAACGGTGGTAGCAATGCGGGGCATACCATATACCATAAGGGGGTAAAGTTCGTTACGCATCAAATTCCAGTGGGTGTATTTTTTGGTATCAAGTCGATTATTGGATCGGGGTGCGTCGTTGACCCAGAAGGTCTCAAAGAGGAGCTCGCTATGCTCCATGCTGGTGGCATCAAAACGAAAGGCCTTGTATTTGTTGCAGACAACTCTCATGTGGTGATGCAAAAGCATAAAGATGAGGACGGTGGCGATAAAAAAATCGGAACCACAAAGCGTGGTATCGGCCCTACATACCGAGACAAGTATGCGCGCGTCGGAACGCGCGCCAAAGATGTTCCTGCACTTGCGCCATATCTTATAAATTTGCACACAGAGTTTCAAAAAAGCAAAAAAAGCCCAGTGATTCTTGGTGAGGGTGCACAAGGTTTCGGACTCGATATTGATTGGGGGGATTATCCGTACGTTACTTCAAGTCATTGTACGAGTGCAGGGGCACTTCTAAACGGTATCGCACCACAGTCGCTTCGAAATGTATGGGGAGTCGTGAAGGTATACGAGACTTACGTAGGAAATAAGGACTTTGAACCAAATGAGGAAATTTTCAAGAAGATTCGTGAGGCTGGAGAAGAATTTGGCGCTACGACAGGCCGGCCGCGTCAATGCAATTGGTTGTCGCTCGATATGTTAGAAACTGCGATTGCGGTGAATGGAGTAACACATCTCGTGCTCAATAAAACAGATGTGCTTGACGCCGTAGGAGCATGGAAAATTAGAGAAGGAAAAAAGATACGTACATTTAAAAATGGAAAAGAAATGCAGAAATATTTGCGCACAAAGTTTGTCTCCTTGGGAGTAAAGTCAAAAAATATCTTCTTCTCACACAAGAAAGACGCGATTTAGTGCGTGCGCTGCAGTTCTGTGTATATCGCTTCCATGCCTGTATCCCAGAACCCTTCTCCAAGGTCAATAAAATAAATCGTTTGAGTTTTATCGTCATACATAAGGTTTGGCGAGGTAAGCTCGTTTAGGTTTGCATTTTTTATAGCATCTTGAGAGTCTGATGAAAGTCCTATATCTAGGCCGAGCTTTAATGTCCCTGGCATTTTATCCCGCAAGAGTGCAACTTTGTCCAACGTACTTGCGGCGTCTATGTATACTGCAGCGCTTTTTTCAGAGCATCACGTACCTCAGGTCGTCTCCGCTCGTCTGGCGTCATATCCTTCATTGTTTTCCCATGAATTCGTCGTTGCAACGTAATGGCGCGACGCTGAAGTGGGAGAGGCTTAAAAGGGTCATCCTTATTAAATGTACCTCCACGATATTCACCCCAGATAACTACCGCTTCGGGGATATGCTCCTTCATGAGTAATCTGAGCACTGCATATTTTTTCTGCAAGTATTCAACTTCAGGACCAGTGATATTTCTTTTGTGAGAATATTTGCATACCCAGTGCTGTGCCAGCCATGAGTCGGGGTGACCGTAGGAGAGTACGCGTACGTCACCCCCACTATCAATACCGTTTTCTCGGCGTATTGAAGCTGAGAGAATACTTTTATGACGAAGTTGTGCACGTCGAGAAAAATACCTTGTTAACTCTCTGTCGAGTTCAGAAAGGCGCTGTGCTTCCACAGACGTTTTTGTTTTACTACGATAATGTTTTGCTCTATCCTTGCTGATTATTGAGCGCAGGCGCATATATTCGCGGGCCTTCGCCGCAAGTCCGGGCACGTCTTTAAAATCGATAGGTTCATCGCCGTTGAATTGATATAACGGCACAGATGTTTCTGGGAGTGAATTACGAGTCCGTTCTGCTCGGAGGATACTTGGTTTATATTCACGCATGTATATATCGTATCATGTTCATATTAAAATATATGCTGCATACGAAGTAATTTATCTAAGCACTGAGTGTATACTGCATATATGCGCAACGTATATTCGAGTGATTTATTACAGCCAGGCTATACATATGAACTTGTTTCGCAAGAAGGAACACATTTCTCTCCAAGCTTCAAACCACAACTTACTCCACAGATGATGCTTGAGATGGGGGTTTTCGGAGGTAATTATTTTGAAGGCTGTATCGATGAGTACCCACAAGAATGGTTCAAGAATGCAAAAATACTACTCAGTATTTTTGAACCTCGCTTCCTAGGGGAAAAGGCAAATAGCAAACGAGACCATATCCGGTTTGGCCGTGGGTATGATGAATTACTCAACTATTTTCAAGTTGATGCGAGTCAGTCTCGTGAGGAGTGGGTACGTAAAGGATGGATACACCCAGATGATCCACGAGGGTGGTTTCAATGGTACTGTAGATATTATATGGGTCGTCGGCACGAAGATGACGCACGACAAATTGAGCGTTGGCGGAAAATGGCCCGACATATTGTGTGGTTGCATGGTGCCTGCAGTGTGGGGGATTTGCACTGTCGGCCTCGTCAACGCCAAGCATTACTGCATTGGGCATATGACAGCACCAAGCTGTGACGCGCTCACACAAAGTTTTTTATAGAGTAAATCTGGGCCGCATCGTTCATATGTTATGTGCACTAAGGAAGGATAGTGACACGCATAAGCGATACCAAAAAATAATAAAAAGAGCGTAACTTGTTGTAAGCGCTTGCTCCCAGGTTTATACTTTAGTATATGAAATACACATTTTTTTATATAGGAGCCTTATTATCGGTAGCCCCCAGTATTAGTTACGCACACGCAAAATGGTTTGTTGATGCGCCTGCAATTATTGCAAGCCAGCACGGTATCATTCCGTTTTATGGTATGGGAAGTCTCGAAGTATTGGTGTGGTCAGGGTTAACACTTATCATTGTACTGTTATTCAGTATTGCCGATACGTTTATTCCTGAGCCAAAGAAATTAATCGCGTTTGCCTATAAGTATGAGTACTATTTACAAAGACTCATTGATGTAATTCTTGGTGTATTCTTTATCTCTGTCGGTGTTTTCTGGGAGCTTATACTTGCGCCAAATTTACATGCGGTAGGGCCTGTGCTCACATCACTTCAGTATGTAGAAGTGGCACTCGGTATTTTATTGCTCACAGGACTGTTCCGCCGTACCGCTGCACTTGGTATTTTTGCACTGTACTGTAGCGCGGGAATTATCGGCGGGTACCAGCTCTTCTTTGAAAACGCACTCTTACCATCATTTGCTGCATACATATACTTGAACGCCATGAAAGGTGAGGAGGATGTATTTAACTTGAAGCGCCACGCAGGCGAAATCATCCGCATCGGCGCAGCTTTTGAGTTGATAGCACTAGCTCTCACTGAGAAACTCTTTTACCCAGAGCTTACTATACGCTTTATAGAAATATATAAGTGGAATTTTATGCAACCAATCTTCCCGTGGTATTCAGATGCACTGCTCACCTTAAGTACAGGTTTTGCACAAGGAATTTTCGGCATATTGTTCTTGATGGGATATCTCACTCGCATCACCACAGTGAGTATTGCTGCGTTCTTCGTTACCTCTATGATTGCCATGCTTGCACAAACCGGCGTTGTAGAAATTGAAGATTTGCCGGTTTACGCAGCTGCAGTAGTCTTGTTCTTTTTTGGTCATGGGAAAACAAAATTCTTTCACTTCATGTGGCCAGAATCAATTTTGCATAAGCCGTTAATTCGAAGAAAGAAATAGCAGTTGGTAATATTTTTCATTTCGAAATGCCCTGTGTTGTAATAGGTGTATTTATGTAATATGATAAGTTACATGAAACATACATACACTAACACTACTCACCACCATGCAGATGGTACTCATGCAAAAAATATCTTCGACAATGTAGAGTTGTTTGTCGAAAAATTCGACGGTGCAGATAGAGAGAAATGGCAAAAGCCAGATGAGGTTATTAACTCATTTAATCTTCCTGAAAATGCAGTAGTTGTTGACATTGGTGCAGGTACTGGATACTTTGCAGTTCGATTAGCACCTCAGTTAAAAAATGGAAAAGTTATTTGTTTTGATCAATCTTCACCAATGGCTTTACACTTAAAAGCTCGTGCGAGCGAGTTAGGGCTTGGTAATATAGATTCACGAGTGACAAATCCAGATGGAAGTTTTGAACTGGAGGAAAATGCTGATCTAATCTTTTCGGTCGATGTATATCACCATCTCAAAGATCGCATTACTTACTTTTCAAAAGTAACTCAATACTTAAAGCAAGATGGTGTACTCGTCGTAATTGACCGAACAGAAGAAAAAGTAGAAGGTCAACCAATGGGACATAGAGTTCCTAAAGAAGAAGTTGTAAAGGAAATGAGACAAGCCGGGTTTGAGTTGGTTAATGATTATGATTTTCTGTTACCTGTTCAATATTACTTAGCGTTTAAGCGAGCTTAGTAAAGCATATGAAAAAGAGTACTAAATTTTCAGACATACTTCATATTCTTTTACACATGGCTCAATCTAAAGAACCTAGAACATCAGAAACACTAGCTAAAGCAATGCAGACAAATCCTGTTGTGGTGCGAAGAATAATGGCTGCACTTAGAGAAAAAGGTTTCGTAATCTCTGAAAAAGGGCATGGTGGTGGATGGCAACTCTCATGTGATGTGAAGAAGGTTTCACTGTATGATATTTATACAATGATTGGATCCCCAGCATTTTTTGCCATGGGAAACCGGACAGATTCACCGCTGTGTCGTATCGAGAGTGCAGTTAACAAAGTAACGCTGAGCGCATTTCTTGAGGCAGAGAATACGCTATTGAAGCGATTTCGCCATATAACACTTGCTGAACTGAGTTCACATCGTAAGAGTAAGTGATGTGCGCAGATTGTTAATAGATAAAAGTAGAGAAAATGATACAGTTGGACAATTAGTAATAACTTACCATCGTCATGGCAACAATTAATCCATACATAAACTTCAATGGAAATGCTGAAGAAGCATTCACATTTTATAAATCAGTATTCGGTGGTGAGTTCACGCGGATTGCCCGTTTTAAGGACATGGCAAGTTCTGAATTTCAAGTATCTGAAAAGGAGGAAAACAAAATAATGCATATAGCTTTGCCAATCGGCACCAATATGCTGATGGGTAACGACGTGCCGGAAATTATGGGCAAGACAAATGAAAACGAAAACAGAAGCAAGATTTCAATAAACTGCGAAAGTAAAGAAGAAGCAGATAGATTGTTTGCCGGGCTTACTGTTGGTGGTACTGTCGAGTTTCCAATAGGGGATAGCCCTTGGGGTTCTTACTTTGGCATGTTCCGAGACAAGTACGGTATTGAGTGGATGGTAGACTTTGACGCTAAATAGTGGTGAGTACAAGTAAGTGTTTGAAAACAGGGTGACGCTATTTTTTTGCTTCTAAAACCAATTTCATTTTAATGAGAATGGCAAGAGGTTCAAACGTCTACTATTTTAAAGTAAACGGGTCAGATATAAAAACTTGAGAATCACACAAAAATTGTCTGAAAAGTCACACCTATTAAATACTATATTGTTATGGAAACTAAGCTTTTTTAACGAACTCTGACTTTAAAGACATAGATCCAAAGCCTTCGATTTTACAGCTAATATCGTGTCCGTTTCCACCGTTAGCTAAGCGAATATTTTTAACTTTAGTTCCTGCCTTTATTGGCTTCGGTGCACCTTTTACAGGTAAATCTTTTATAATAATCACACTATCTCCATTGTTAAGTTCATTTCCGTTTGAATCAAGTATTTTTACTTCGGTATCATCTTCTTCTGTATCGCGATTTTGCTTTTCCATATTTTTTAGTTAAAAATTTTTATTTTTGGCGGAGAGGGAGGGATTCGAACCCTCGGTACCTGTTTATGGGTACACCTCTTTAGCAAAGAGGTACGTTCGACCACTCTGACACCTCTCCAGGTGGGACTAGAATATCATAATGTGGCTATTAAAAAAGACCTTGCTTTGTGCTAGAGTATCAGCCACGGAGAGATGGATGAGTGGTTTAAATCAACGGTTTACTAAACCGTCGTTCCGCAAGGAACCGTGAGTTCGAATCTCACTCTCTCCGCAAAGACTAGAGGCAGCGTTTCGCTACGTGCTTCCTCATTTATTCGAGTATACTTTGTTGTATGGAAAAGAATTATATTGACAAACTAGCTTTTATCGAGATTCAAAATAGAAAAATTTTGGAGACGTGCAGTTTCGGGAAAGATAAATGGTATGTACCGGGTGGCAAAAGAGAAGGAGGTGAAACAGACCAGCACGCATTGATTCGCGAAATAAAAGAAGAACTACTCGTTGATGTAATTCCAGAATCTATTCAATATTTCGGCACTTACGAAGCTCAAGCTCATGGAAAGCCGGAAGGAACGATGGTACGCATCACATGCTACACCGGTCAATACGATGGCGAACTAAAGCCGAGTGCTGAAGTGGAAAAGATGGGCTGGTTTGACTACTCGAAAAGAAGTGATGTTTCTCTTGTTGACCAATTACTATTTGACGACTTAAAAGCACAGAATCTTATCGACTGATTTTTCTTCCGTCTAGGCGCTACGCTAATGCTGTTTTCAACAGAGCTTTTATTTCTTTTATTGAAATAATTTTCTTCGAATGCGCGGTGTCTTTCCATTTTAAAATAACTGCATGTTCTAGCAGTGTGTCAGAAAGGCAATCATGTAATGCGTCAAGATTATGACCGTAATATGTAGGGAAGCTCAGTTGTGACGCAATACTTTGATGGATAGATGTTGCTGTTTTTGTTTTCGCGCAGTCAATGGTAAGTACTAGTTTTTTCATGGTGCGGGAGTTACCGTTTTATAATGGTCGTAAGTTATATATATGAGTCCATCATTCGAGAATAAGATTCTTCGCGCATTTCTGTTTCCACACGCATAATCAAAATCTGCCTCATACCACTTTCGGTTTTTGGCCGTCGGCAGTAGTTTTTGTGCATTAGTGAAGATATCTCCTCCAATATACATACCGGGGGCGACTTCACACAGGTTACCCCGTGATGGTACCCAACCTAACTTCGATGCCTCTCGCTTCGTGAGGTAATAGTCAGGAAGTGAGCCATGCTCCCGTAGATACGCTATGGTTTTTTCAGTAGCATGCAATTCAGTTTGTGGTTTTCGTATATTTTCGCGTGACGGTGCAGAAGGTGCACGAGTTTGTGGAGCTGATTGCGTGTGAGGAGGTACAAAAATAACAGTCAGTAAGAGCAGTAATACGGTGGCAAAAATACGCAGACCTAATTTCATAGGAAAAGTATACAACAAGGTAGTGGTGCCATGCTAAGCTTTACTCATTATAGATATATTTAATGAGTATGAATCCAGAAAATGCACAACCGGTAGGTGAGACATATAGTTACAAAGGGTGGTTAAATAGTGATTCATTTATAAAGCGTGCCCTTGGAGTGCTCGGGTACTCATTTGTGGGAAGTCTCATTCTCTATATTCCTTTTATTGCACTTTTCGCGTTTCTAATTAGTGGGGCATTGTTTTCTGGCATGAAGAATGGGTCGTTTGATATGGATAATAATCAGCCAAAGTATGAACAAGTTGAAGAAGCTCCTGTCGGAATGAAGCTTGATATCAACCAGATTTGTGACGATTCGCTTGCATTTACTACGTTTACTGACGGTGCTGCATCCGATGCGTATCTTGTAGACTGTAAAGCAGGGAAGCATCCAGAAGTTATTGAGCAGTTCAAGCAATCATTGCAGATGGAAGACGGAACGACGCTGTAGTCGCTGTTTGTTTAGAGTGTGATACACAAAAAACCTGCGTACTGCAGGTTTTTTGTGTATGCTACGTGCATGAAGGAGGTAACATTTGTCACTGGAAATGTACACAAAGCAGAGTATCTGGCAAAGTATTTGGGTGTACCTGTGTCGCACCAAAAGATTGACCTCGACGAAATTCAGTCACTCTCGGTTCGTGACATTGTAGAACATAAGGTGCGCCAAGCATACGATATTCTTCAATCTCCTGTGCTCGTAGAGGATGTATCCCTTGAATATGATGCGCTCGGCGGGCTTCCTGGTCCGTTCATTAGATTTTTTCTTGAACAAATGCCGCTTGAAAAATTGTGCACACTAGTGGGTAATGATGCGCGTACTGCAACTGCGCGATGTGTCATGGGATACTATGATGGCACTACGTTACGCTTATTTGAAGGGAGTATGCAGGGGACTATTGCACGTATACCTGAAGGCGCGCACGGATACGGCTGGGATAGGATTTTTATTCCAGAAGGGTATACAGCCACACGGGCGTCACTCGGAGAGAAAGATGACCGTGATACATATTTGCGTATAAAACCATTCGAAGCACTCAAAAATTTTTTAAAGGAATAGTCCTATTATAAACAGTGTGGTAATTGATTGCGTACTAATGCATGCGATACTTACTTCATGATTCGAATACTTTTTGCGGTATGTATATGCGTGCTTCTCGGTCAGACGGTGTCTGCGCAAACACGAGTCGCTCCTGTTACTGGAAAATCAACTGAAATGAAAGGTGAGGAGACAGCAACAACAGAAGATGCCAAAACTAAATGTCCCGCTTTCAAGGAGCTTCTCTATTTTGGTGTGAGTGACAGTACTACAAATGGTGAGGTAACTCGGTTACAAAAATACTTGCGTGATTTTCCCTCACTATATCCTAGTGGTTTAGTTACGGGTGAATATAGTGAAGAAACTGAGCTTGCGGTGCGGCGACTACAAAAAAAGTTTAACATCGTAAAGCCCGGGTTATCGTGTAAAACTGGATATGGCATTGTTGAGGAAAAGACACGTGCCTATATAAATAAAAATCAAAGCTGTGAGCCAATCATTCCACGTAAATTAGTTTCGTGCACAAATGTCCCTGATTGCCCAGTTATCGCAAATGTTATTGCCCGCGGGTCAGTTGATGCGCAAGGGGTACTCGGAGATGTTGCAACGCTTCAATGTTTCCTTGCTCGTGAAGGCACGTTAAGCACCTCACTTATTACAGGAGCGTTCGGTCCATCAACTGAGCGAGCTTTGCTGTCATGGCAACGAACAAAGGGTCTGACGCAAAGTGGTACCACAAATGGTGCGACGCGAGACAGGATTGCAAAATGTGGTGGCGCGAATGCGGGGTCAGAGCGAAAATCAGAACGGTACTCATTCTTTATAAAGCCTGCGTCGGGAAGTGCACCACTTACGATTGGCCTTTCGTTTGCGGTGAATGGTACTACGTGTACTTCATACGAAATTAGTTGGGGAGATGGCACAGCACCTGAAGCATTTGATGCTGGGAAGCCTGCTACGTGTACGGCAAAAGCAATTACGCTCTATATTCCGCATGTGTACACAAGGCCTGGCATCTATACCGTTACGCTGAAACAGGGACAAAATGTACTTTCAAAGTTACCAGTTATTAATCAGGCGCAGATTACTGTGCGGTAATCCACTGGTGGTGCTCAAGTATTTGTAATATCGCGATATACTAACGATATGTATAAATCACTTTCAGCCCTTATTATTACAGTGCTTGTTGTTGTGCCCGCTATGACCTCAGCGATGACACGAGATGAAATACTTTCTGAAATTGCTCGGCTTATCAAAATCGTCGATGCTATAAAAGTGCAACTCCGAGCAATTGGTATTGATCCTGATGGAACGAACACCGGAACCACTGGAAGCGGGGAGTGCTTGCCAGTGAATCGTTCGTTACAAGTGGGCGCATCAGGGCAAGATGTGATCGCACTTCAAGGATTTCTAATTGAACAAGGCGTTTTGTCAGATGAGTATGGTACTGGATATTATGGAGGTATTACTAAAGATGCAGTTTCGCGTTGGCAACTTTTGTCACACCTATCTGTTACAGGTTCTATTGATAAACGTACAGCCGATGTTATGAAGGCTGCATGTGCGTCAGGAACTTCGGTAACCCAAGCGAAGACTACAAGTACAGGAACAACCACACGTACTCCGGTAAAGACTGGAGTGGCGCCCGTAGATAACTTTTCGTTCACTGTCGAACCTGCAAGTGGTCCTGCACCACATGCGGTGTCTGCGTTTTTTGCTGTAAATGGGACTACCTGCACATCGTATTCGCTTGATTGGGGAGATGGTTCACCAATAGTATCTCGGGAGGGCGGTAATAGTGGTTGTGAGTCAGATCAGATAAATAGACAACTTACACACATATATCAATCACGAGGCAGTTACACCGTGAGTTTTAGAACTATTCGCGGGTATGTATCTCAGGCGCCAGTTGTGTCACAAAAAACAATTACCGTACAGTAAGCACTTACGAGAGTAGTTTTACAAAAGGCGCCATAGGGCGCCTTATTGTTATCGCATCCGTCCGCCGGGAAGTAGGGTTTGATATTCTTCTAAATCCGCCCATTTTCCTTCAACAGCAAGTGCTGCTTGGTCAGCCCAGCTACTCGGGTCATGCATTTGGAAGCGCTCACCTCCTTTTTGGAGAATGGCACGGAGACTCTCAATTGACGAACGTGCTAAATCTTCCCATGAATATACACCATTAGTCTTTAAAAGTTCTTCAATTTTTGGACCAATACCTTCTACGATTTGTAAATCATTTTCTGAATATTTTCTATAACGTTCAGGTCTGTCTGGAACAGCGGGTGTCTGGGGAACGTAAACTATCTGTTGTTCAGCATCTGTACGAGACCAAAGATATCGAAAAAACCAACCGAGCAAAAAAGAGACAGTAAGCATTACAATTATTTCCCACGTGGCGTCGGTGAGGTCGTAAGCTTGGGTTACTGGTTGAGTAAACATAAATAAATTTATTTTTTAATAATTATAATTATTCGGCACACACTAATGCATTTATTGCCTCACGTGTTTTATTGAATACATTACCAGTCGCTGAAATGCCTTGCGCATTTTGAAACCTGCGAATTCCCGCAATATCATCACTGGTATACACACCATCAATAACAATATTTTCGTTCTGGTATACAGATAAAAATTGTTCAACGAGGGACACGTCGGCAGGGTTGTTTCGAGTTGCTACACCTACTGAGCCAGTAAGGTACGGTGCACACTCGTTCTTTTCGTAGACGAGTACCTGGGTTACATGTATATCATCTGGAATTTTTGCAACCTCATGAGTGGCTTGAGTAATCGTAACCTGCTGTGTACTGCAGAGGTTTTTGATGCCACAGGCATACCAGTAATAAGATACTGCACCCCAAAGGAAAAATCCTCCAAGAAGTATGAGGGCTACGCGACGATATGGATGCACTGGGTTCATAAGTATATGGTGTACTGCGATTTTCAATCGGGGTACCAATAAGAAAATCTTTTCGCAATCTACATCATAGCTTGTCGTTTGTCAAAATAGCCGATATGAATGGGCTATTTTAGCAAAATAGGACGATTTCAAGCCCTTGCCAAAACAATACAGGTGACACTGCGTGCTCCTGCGTACATGAGTGCTCGCTGTGCCTCTGCACATGTAGCACCGGTCGTGTACACGTCATCAACAACAATGACATTTCTATCACGCACTTCAGACGAAGCGGAAAAGGCGTGATGTAGATTTTTTAAACGAGACTCGCGTGATAGTTCTGTTTGGGGTTTTGTTTCGCGAATGCGAGTAAGTGCGTCTGCTGAGAAAATTGTGTTGAGCGGATGCTCCGTACCCTTGGAATGCGCAGACATGATAATAGTCACTACCTGATTGTATCCGCGAGCGCGGTACCTCTTTTTATGAAGAGGTATGGGGACAATTAAATACTCTAAGTTACTTCTTGAGCATACTTCTTGTAGCGCGTCATGTACATTTTCGCTGTACAGCGATGCAGCGTGAGAATTTTTATGAAATTTTAATTCATGAATAGCGAGCCGAACGCGCTCATCGGTGAATACAGAGAGTGTAAGCACGCTCATGCCACTCTCAGTTTTGAATTCACTTTTTATGAATGGAAAGTTATTTGGTGTGAGTTTACGCAGTTGAAGCTCAGCCTCTCTTGGGGGCAGTACACAGTCGATAAAACTCGCTATATATTTGCGTAAAAAGTGCATAGTGTACTCAACATTCTACAGGTGAGTATGGTACAATGCATCTACTATATGGGTTTATTTGATGCAATTACAAAAAGACTCAGTGGACTGCCTTCCATCGGTGGTACTGGGAGTGTGCTTGGTATAGATATTGGATCATCTTCAGTAAAAATTGTTCAATTACGCAGAGAACACGGTCGTGCAATACTTGAGACATATGGCGCAATTGCCCTTGGTCCATTTGCTGAGTTGCAGACTGGGCAAGTGGCACGACTTCCTGCACAAAAAATAGGAGAAGCAATTCAGGACCTCATGAAAGAATCAAACATGACGGCTACTATAGCCGGAGTCGCTATTCCGTTCTCAGCAAGCCTGACTTCGGTTATTGAATTGCCACCTATGAGCGATGATGCGCTCAAACGTGCCGTACCTCTTGAGGCTCGTAAGTACATTCCAGTTCCTATGAATGAAATTTCCCTTGATTGGTTTGCTATTCCAAAAGATGAATATGAAAATGCGACACAGCCTGATACGGGAGAGCGAAAGAAGGATGTCATTGAGGTTTTACTCGTTGCGATACATAACGACACACTCAGTAATTTTCAGTCAATTATGCAAGGGCTTAATATTCAGCCACAGTTTTATGAACTTGAAATATTCAGTACTGCGCGATCTTCTTTGGGGCACGGAGTTGCACCAATCATGGTTGTAGACATCGGTGCCTCAACAACAAAAGTATCTATTATTGAGCGAGGTATCGTACGCATGTCGCATACCATCAATCAAGGTGGCCAAGATATGACCCTTTCGATTAGTAGATCGATGAGTTGGGATTTTGAAAAAGCTGAGCGAATGAAGAAGGAGCAGGGGCTGAGCATTGACGTGCCGATGACTAAAGAAGCAGGAACCGGAACAGCAATGCCGACGCCTCCAGTGCGCACCGCATTGTTATCAACACTCGGACGTATATTCCCAGAGGTACATAAAGTATTATTGAACTACGGGAAAAAGTATCAGAAAAATGTACCTCATGTTATTTTGACAGGAGGAGGTGCGACTATCAAAGACTTAATTCCGTATGCGCAAGAAAGACTTGGTGCCCAGGTCCAATTGGCTCAGCCATTTGATCACGTAGAAGGTCCAGCATTTTTGCACGATGTACTTAAAGAAGTAGGCCCAGAATTTTCAGTTGCGGTAGGTGCAGCGATGCGCATTATCCAGCAGGGATAAATTATGTGGAATAATTAAAACGTATGGAATCACCAATTCAATCATCATTCATCCCCACAAAACTCCCTACAATGGAGTCTCCTCAAAGCAACTACGGAGGAAGTGATGGATTTGACGTGGTCATGCTTTTGGGAATAATCGCCCTCGTGATTGCGGGGACGCTTTCAGCGGGAGTTTTTCTCTATCAACAGTTTGTTACAAAGGACTTGGCTGATAAAAAGGCGCAACTCGAAAAGGCGCGCGGAGCGTTTGCACCTTCACTCGTCACAAAAATAATGAGACTCGACGAGCGTATCCGTTCTGCAAACGGCGTACTTGGTGCTCACCTTGCACCTTCAATATTTTTTAAGGTCCTCGAACAGACAACACTTAAGTCAGTACAATTTACCAACGTGAACTATACGGTAAAACCAGAAGGCGACCTGCATGTTGAAATGAAAGGGAAGGCAGCGAGTGTAAACGGTATTGCACTCCAGGCGTCAATTTTTAGTAGGCATAACGCTATTAAAGAGCCAATTTTCTCAGATTTGGATATCGGTGCGCAAGGAGTTACGTTCGCAGTTAATTTAAATTTAAATCCAGAAACAGTAAAATTTGAATCACTTGTCGCCGCGGCACTTAGTGCTCAAAATGGAGGAAGTGAAGAATCCCTAGATGATACAAGTGCAACACAAAGTTCTTTCACTGAAGAAGAAGCTCCCCAGGACGTTACAGGAAATTTGAACCGAAGGCCTGCAGGCGGTGTGCAACAACAAACCACGCCAACACCTCGTCCGTTACCTAAACCGCAAACAGGAAAGCCGGCATCAGATGGATTATTTGGAAACACCAGCGAATAATTAATGTACCATTATGACTAAACTTATACTTGCAATAATAATGATACTTGTCTCTGGCGGTCTTATCTTTGGATATGTAACGCCTACATATAACGCTACACTTTCAAAAAAGAAAGAGGTGGACAAATATGCTGAAGGTCTAGCTAAGGCAAAAGAAGTGCAGGCGCTTGGTAATGCACTCTCACAAAAATATAATACGCTTACTGGTACAAACACTGAACGTCTTGAAAAATTTCTCCCAGACTTCGTAGATAACGTGCACTTAGTGCTCGATTTTGATGCGCTTGCGACCAAGCATGGATTGCGCATTGGAAACGTGCAGGTGCGTAGAGATGGCGACGAGAAGGGGAAAACGCAAGTCGCAGGCTCTATTGAAGCAGCGTCAGCATTACAAAACCAGCGATATAAATCCTTGGTGCTTGAATTTGGCGTGGCATCAACATATGACGATTTTGTGAGTTTTATGCGTGACCTCGAGCAGAGTTTGCGAGTTGTAGACCTTGTATCATTATCTATGTCTGAAACTGCAAAACAGGCTCCTGCAGGAGGTGCAATTCCGCAAGAGCTCGTCGGACTTCAGGGTCAAAGTATTTCAACAAGTGGTTCACGCGATACCACAGACCCAATATATAGATTTACTGTTGCGATACGAACATACTGGCTTCCATAATATATTGAACCATGAACAATAAAATAATAATTGCAGTCATAGTAATCGTTGTCATCATCGGAGGTTGGTATGGTCTTTCGATGAATTCCGGAGAAGAAAATGCCACTCTCGGTACATCGTCTGCAGATGGCGTACTTAATAGCCAGGTAGTTACTGAAAATAATGATGACTCTGAGGTGCTCAAGTTACTATTGGATATGCGTACAATTAAGCTAGATGACACTATTTTTCAAAATCCAGCGTTTAATGTGCTTAAAGATACAGGGCAACAAATTATTCCTGAGCCGGTGGGACGAAAAAATCCTTTTGCCCCTGTAGGTAACGATGACGATATAATTTCTGAGGAAATACCAGTACAATTTCAAGGTCGTGGCGCACGCACTGGAGCACAAGAAGAAATCTCCGAGTAAGCCATGGAAGACCCGCTCTCAATACTTATTGCTCAAGGACTTATATCACCCAAAGTTGCCGAAGAAGTACGGTCAGAGGTTGAGTCCAAAAAAATAGATATCGATACAGCTCTCCGTAATCGCGGTTTTTCTGATGAAGAAATATTAGCTGCAGAGCAGGGTGGCAGTGTTCGTATCCCAACTCGTACTATAGGTGATAGTAAAATTGCGTTGCAAATTTTGCAAAATATTCCAGAAGAATCAGCAAATCACTATAAGTTTGTTGCGCTCGGAATTGAAGATGGGGTGCTCGAAGTGGGTTTTGTGAGTCCTGATGACATTGAGGCAGTAGACGCACTTAACTTTATTACCCGTAAGGCTGGCTTGCCGTACAAAGTTTTTCATATAACTAAGGCAGATTTTGAAAAAGTGCTCGCCATGTATCGAGGGCTTACTGGAGATGTCGGGAACGCGCTCGATGAATTGGCGACCGAGGCGTCAAGTGACCAAGTTGACGTTCAGGCCGAACTTGATAAGCAAGCACAAGGACCAAAGGATGCAAAAAACTTTCAAGAGGATGCACCGATAATAAAAATCGTCGCAACAGTGTTGCGCTACGCAGTAGATGGTTCTGCATCTGACGTACATATAGAGCCAAGCGAGGCGGGTGTGCGTGTGCGTTTTCGTGTTGACGGTACGTTGCATACAAGTCTGATGCTTCCCAAAAATACACAACAGGCAATCGTGGCGCGTATTAAAGTTTTGGCAGCACTGAGGCTTGACGAACGACGAAAACCGCAAGATGGTAGATTTTCAGCAACGGTGAGCGGAAGAAAAATTGACTTTCGTGTCTCTACATTTCCACTACCAGAAGGTGAGAAGGTGGTGATGCGTATCTTGGATAAAAATAAAGGCGTGGTACCGCTCGCTGACCTCGGTCTCTCACAAAAAAATCTTAATCTCATTCGCACAGCACTCGAAAGACCGTATGGCCTTATTCTCGTTTCTGGTCCAACGGGTTCCGGTAAGTCAACCACATTGTATTCGATGTTAAATGAGCTTGATCGTGAATCAGAAAACGTGATGTCGCTTGAAGACCCGGTTGAGTATCACATGGAAGGAGTTAATCAATCCCAAATGCGTCCAGAAATTGGGTATACATTTGCCTCTGGTTTGCGTACTGCGCTTCGCCAAGACCCAGACATTATCATGGTGGGAGAAATCCGTGACGCAGAAACTGCAAAGCTCGCAATTCAAGCCGCGCTTACTGGTCACTTGGTACTCTCAACTATTCACACAAACGATTCTGTCGGCGTTATTCCTCGTCTTATAGATATGGGTGTTGATCCCTATCTTATTGCGCCAACATTAATTCTTGCGGTGGCACAGCGATTGGTGCGTAAATTGCACCCAGGAACTGGAACAGAAATACCAGTTACACCAAGCATGCGTTTATTTATGGAAGATTCAATTAAGGATTTACCGCCAGAATATCGTTTCACTATTCCAAATGTTGTGTACGACCCACAGCCAACGTCTGCGTCAGCGTCAGGAATGCGAGGACGAAGTGCAGTTATCGAGGCATTTGGAATGAGTGCCGAAGTTGAGCGTGCAATTTTGGACAGAAAAGGTGATGACGAAATTCTTAAGATTATTCGCAGTAAGGGTATGCTCACCATGCGTGAAGATGCTATGCTGAAAGCGTTCAATAAAGTGATTCCGTTTTCGGAGATTAGCACATTGGGTGGAGTGCTCCTGGCTGAAGAAGTAGCGCTACAAGAGGAAAAAAATAAATAATATGGATAAAAAATTTACTATACTGTTTCTCGATGACGATGAATTCATTGTTGATATTTATGCAACAAAAATCCTTGAGAGAGGGCATGTGGTGGTTCCATGTCAGAGCGCTAAGGTTGCGTTAGAAAAATTACGAGGTGGACTCAGAGTAGATATAATAGTCGCTGATATAATTATGCCTCAGATGAATGGATTTGAGTTCATCAAAACGCTTCGAGATGAACACCTTGCGGAAGGGCTTCCAATAATTGTGCTCTCTAACCAAAGTGAGCCAGAAGATTTTGCTCGAATGAAAGACTTAAAAGTCGCGGGACAGTTCATTAAGGCGCAGTCACTCCCAGATGAGATGGTGAGTAAAATTGAGCAAGTGGTGCTTGGCTGGCAAAAATAGAAATTATCACTGAGACTTATGCAGAGCAGTTGATTGTCACTCACTCGCGCATCACGTATAGTTACCATATGGCATTACAGTACGAAAAAGATCTACCCAAATACTTAAATACAGTAACGCATGAGGGCGGTTCCGACTTGCATCTTTCCGCGGATTCACGACCGACAATTCGTGTGGACGGTTCTTTAGTGCCGATGATGAATGAGCCGATACTTACCCCTGCAGATGTTCTTGGGTTTATTCAAGTACTCGCGTCTCCAGAGCAGGTGGCTCGTTTTAAACAAGAACAAGAGCTCGACTTTTCGTATCAAGTTCCAGGCACAGACCGTTTTCGATGTAACGCATTCTTCCAAAAAAATTCAGCAGCGGTTGTGCTCCGTCGCATTCCAAAAGTAATTCGCTCACTGGAAGAATTGAGTTTACCACCAATACTCACCACGTTTGCGAGAAAGAAACAAGGATTCTTTCTTGTGGTTGGTCCAGTGGGGCAGGGAAAAACAACAACACTTGCGGCAATGATAGACCTCATTAACGTTGAGCGCGCAGCGCACATCGTCACGATTGAAGACCCAATCGAATACCTGCATGATCCAAAGCAATCACTCGTTGACCAGCGCGAGGTTTCGGTTGATACAAAAGATTTTCCTAATGCATTACGCAGTGCGTTTCGTCAGGATATTGACGTCTTACTCGTTGGAGAAATGCGCGGGGCAGATACTATGGGTGCAGCAGTTACTGCTGCTGAAACTGGGCACTTAGTTTTTTCTACTTTGCACACAAACAACGCAGCGCAAACTATTGACCGTATTATTGATACATTTCCAGCAGAACAACAAGATCAGATACGCATCCAGCTTTCTGCGTCGCTCGCTGGTGTATTTTCACAGAGACTTATTCCAAGAATTTCAGGAGGTATGGTTCCAGCCTATGAACTTCTTATAAACAATAAAGCTGTTGCGAACTTGATTCGAGAAAAACGCACGCATGAAATTAACACGATTATCGAAACAGGCTCTGAAGAAGGAATGATTGATATGAACAGAACACTTGCGGAGCTTGTCGCAAAAGGAGAGATAAATATTGAGAGTGCATACGAACACTCTCTTAATCCGCAAATGCTCGAGCGTCTATTGTAAATATCATGGCACTTTTTTCATATAAAGCAGTTGATTCAGATGGTAAGCCAGCAACCGGTACTATTGATGCGGTTACTGTTGATGTCGCCGTAAGTTCATTACAGCGCAGAGGTCTTATAGTCCAAACCATTGACCCTGTTAAGGGTGGTAACTCAATAATGGGCAAGAGTCTCACATTCTTTGAGAGAATTTCAACAAAAGATGTGGTGATGCTTTCGCGTCAGGTCGCAACATTGTTCGAAGCTCAGGTTTCTGCACTTCGTGCATTTAGACTTCTCGCAACAGAAACAACCAATCCTGCTCTCCAGGATAGACTCACTACTATCGCAAATGATATTCAGGCAGGTATGCCCATGTCGCGCGCAATGGCGAAGCACCCAAAAGTATTCGACAACTTCTACGTCTCAATGGTTCGAACCGGTGAAGAGACAGGTAAGATTGACGACACGTTTAACTTCCTCGCTGATTATCTCGACAGAAACTACGAAATTACTGCGAAAGCAAAAAATGCATTAATCTACCCAGCATTCGTCATTGGTGTGTTCGTCATCGTTATGATTTTGATGATGACGCTGGTTATTCCACGTATGGCAGATATTCTTGTGGAGACAGGACAAAAGCTCCCAGTGTATACGCGTGCCGTACTTGCTATCAGTAACTTTCTGGTGCATTACTTCTGGCTTGTCGGTATCGGACTTTTTGTTGCGGTCATCATGGCCGGGAAAGTCCTCTCAAGTCCAAACGGAAAAGAAATTTTCTCACGTATTAAACTCTCAATACCGTATGTTGGAACGCTCTATCAAAAACTTTTTCTTTCTCGCATTGCTGACAACATGGCGACCATGCTCACGAGTGGTATCCAAATGATTCGCGCACTTGAAATGAGTGCAGCAGTAGTGGGGGACCCAAGTTACGAAAAAGCATTGAATGCCGTTGCCCGTGAAGTACAGACTGGTATCCATACATCCGACGCCATGGAGAAACAAAAAATATTTCCTAGCATTGTTGTAGCGATGGTGCGTGTCGGAGAAGAGACAGGAGATATGGGGAAAATTTTGGACACGATGGCAAAATTTTATAGACGTGAAGTGAGTACTGCAGTTGATACACTTGTTTCTATGATTGAGCCGTTGATGATTGTGACACTCGCGCTCGGTGTGGGTGTATTGCTCGCATCTGTACTTGTACCAATCTACAATATTTCTGCAGGACTGTAGGCATGCAGAAAATGTAAGAATAATTTCTTGCATAAAATATTTGTAAATGTGAGTTTACATCAGTACTTGTGCACAGATTGTAAAAATAAAAGCTAAGCCAAATGTGTATCGCTGGTATACTTTCTTCAGGACTATAGAGAGGTCCTGCTCATTCTGCTTAGTAAGCTATACACAACAGAGTACTCTGTTGTGGACATGTATACTCTGTAGAATACAAATCTTTTGCAAAAAAGATTTTATTACAAGTTCATAATTAACACACATGAAAGCATCATCAAACAAAGGTTTCACTTTGATCGAGCTCTTGGTGGTCATCGCGATCATCGGACTCCTTTCTTCAGTTGTGTTGGCTTCAATGAACAGCGCACGTAAGAAGTCACGTGACGCT
>JBAQUX010000022.1:0-1593 GCA_049297775.1 Minisyncoccia bacterium | reverse complement strand
CCATAGAGCCAATTGGCAAGGAAGACGTTTACGACGTCGAAATCGAGGGAACTCATAACTTTGTCGCGGGACATTATGCTGACACGCGGACAAATACTGCACTAACAATCGATCAAGAAACTATCGTCGATCTGCAAAAGTACTTCCCGCGACAGAACTTGGAACTTGGAACTTGGAACTTGGAGGGATACACTGGCAACGATGAACGACGACTCAAATTCGCAGCCAAACTACGAGAAGCTGCGCGTCTGGCAGGAAGCGATGCAAATAACGCGCGAGATATACAAACTCTCATCGCGATTCCCGAGTTCGGAGCAATTCGGAATAACAAGCCAGTTGCGCAGGGCGATGGTATCGGTTCCGCTCAACATCGCCGAAGGACAGGGCAGAGCAAGCAAAGCGGACTTCAACAGGTTTCTGATGATAGCGCTCGGTTCTTGCAACGAAACGATGACGATTCTGACGCTTGCGAACGATCTCGAGATGTTGAAGCAGGTTTCTTACAGCGACTTGCGCAATCGTTTGCTTTCCTTGATGAAGCAAGTACGCGCGCTCTCCTCAAGTCTGCAACAAGTCTCGTCCAAGAGCTAAGTTCTAAGCTCCAAGTTCCCGAATTCGAGTTTCTCGAATTCGGTGGCATCATTGCGCACAACACCTACGTGAGTGGCAACGTCGGCATCGGCACCACCACCCCCTTTGCCAAGCTCGCCGTGCAAGCGACAGGCGTGCAGACGAATCCTCTGTTTGAGATCGCTTCAACCTCAAACGCGACGAAGTTCCTCACCGTCTCAGGGACAGGCTTCGGCACCACCACCCTCTCCGGTCTCACGATCTCAGGTTCTGCGACCTCCACATCGAATGTCGGGTTCAATCTCTCGGGAGGATGCTTTGCGGTGGGAGGAATCTGTCTTCCTACGTTCGGCTACCCATTTCCAAGTAACGCGACGTCCACTCTGCTCTCGTTCTCTGGTGGCATACTCGTGAACGCCGCGTCATCTACCATCACCAACCTCTCCCTCGTGAATGCCACGACGACCAATGCAACTTCGACGAATCAATATGCGTCTGCGCTCATTGCAGGCAATGCGACTTCGACAAACTTCTTTTCGACTGCACTCGTTGCAAACGGTGCGACGACGACGAACTTCTTCTCGACACTCGGTCGGCTCTCAACCGGCATCATTGACACGCTAACGTCAACCGTCGGAACACTCACGTCACTTACCGCAACAACTCTCACTGCCACCAATGCTTCAACGACACGCATTGATGCTCTCGACTACATCGCCATTGGTCGTACATCAACGACGACCATCCGAGGTGACGGTGTCGCAAGTACCATTCCGTTCGCCTCAACAACCGCGCTCACCGTTTCCGGCACCGCTTCAACAACAGCTCTCGTGATTTCAAACACCGGTGGCTCGGGCACACGCTGTCTGCAAGCAGGTCCTGATGGAACTGTTTCTGCGAATGCGAGTGCGTGTGGCACCGGTAGTGGTGGAAGCGACTTCACATTCTCTACAGTGAATGGCGCGCTTGCGGCAGGAACGACGTCACCACTCGCAATTTTCAACGCGAGTTACTTTGGTGCAA
>JBAQUX010000021.1:0-32697 GCA_049297775.1 Minisyncoccia bacterium | reverse complement strand
AAGAAATATCGGGTACAAAAGGTTTTGCTCGGAGGTAACCATAAACTTATTGATGAGTGGCGCCTACAACAACAAGAAAAGAGAAAAGGTAAGTAATACATTATTTGCATTATAAAATATTTGTGTTATAATATTAATCCTACTCAAATCCACACATGTTCAACCCTTGGGTAGTCTGAAAGGAGCTCCGTATGCCACTAGATACGGATGAGGAGTTGCGGCGTACAACAAGGAAAGGCCTCTGGGTCTCACTTGCAGCGCTCGCGTTCATCATATTCGCCGGCTACTACGTTTGGAGTATTCAGTAGCTCCAATGTAGAAACCAATCCTTTCAACTTAGTCCCGTCGAACTTGGAACTCGACGGGCATTTTTTATACCAAATCTTACTCACGTACCGAGGTTAATCTTCACTAAATGAAGTTAACAGGCTTTTGTTGCGTTTTTCAGGATCTTCATGTACTATACCGCAACGTTTCGTGAATGAGTTTTGCGTAGTGAAACGAGAGCAGGGCAAAAATATATACTCATTCACTCTTAGTTTCTTAGAGTTTGTCTGAAATATGTGTGGCACTTCTCGTCGTCGCATTTATTAGTGTGGGATGAACATACGTTCAATACGTAGCAACATATGTTCACTTCATTCGCGGTAGCACCGCATAACATATTTCCGTATGGTTAAAACCAAAACAGGAATCACGCAGAAACACTTCGGACGGTTCACAGAACCGCTCATGGAGTTGCCAGACCTTGTTGAGCAACAGTCAAAGTCTTTTGACTGGCTCATGCAAGAAGGAGTAAAAAGCGTTTTCAACGAATTTTCTCCAATAGAAGATTACCAAGGTAAAAAATTCAGCCTCGATCTTTCAAAGATTACGTTGGGTACACCACAGCACGACGAGCACTATGCAAAGCGTCGCATGCTCACATACTCTGCACCACTTAAAGTGCTTGCAAAGCTCACTAATAAAACTACTGGTGAAAAGAAAGAGCAGGAAATGTTCATGGCTGATTTCCCAATGATGACACCACACGGCACATTCATCATTAACGGTATCGAGCGTGTTGTTGTTCCTCAGCTTGCACGTTCATACGGTGTATTTTTCTTAACGTCAGAAATTAAAGGAAAAACATACTTTGGCGCAAAGATTATTCCTTCACGTGGTGTATGGCTCGAAGTTGAGTCTGAGGCAGAGAACGTTGTTGGTGTAAAAATTGACCGAAAAAAGAAAATGTTCATCACGACACTCTTGCGTGCCCTTGGTGCAAAAGAGGATGCAGATATCAAAAAGCTTTTCGCAAAAGAAAACGATGCGGTAAAGAAGGCGATTGATGGCATGCTCGCGCGTGACCCAGCAAAGAACTTTAGTGATGCATGTATTGCAATCTATCGAAACATGCGTGATGGTGACTTGGCTACAGCAGACAACGCAAAGGAGTTTGTAAAGAATCTCTTTTCAGCAGAGCGCTACGACCTCTCAAAAGTTGGCCGTTACCAATTCAATCATCGCTTTGAACTTTCAATCGAAGAGTCTGCGCTTAACATCACAACACTTGGACTTGAAGACTTGGCAAAAATAATCAGTCACGCAATAACACTCAACATTACGCCAGATGCTCAGGAGGATGACATTGATCACTTAGGATTTCGCCGTGTTCGCTACGTAGGAGAAATGCTCCAAACACAGGTACGCCTCGGTATGTCACGATTGAAGCGCAACATTCAAGACCGTATGTCTACGGTTGATGTTGAAACTTCAGCACCACTTCAGTTTGTAAACCCACGGCCGTTTTCTGCAGCAGTTAAGGAGTTCTTCACTGGAAACTCACTTGCACAGTTCATGGATCAGCAAAACGTACTCGCAGAACTCGAACACTTGCGTACGCTTTCAGCACTTGGGCCCGGTGGTCTTACTCGTGAACGCGCAGGATTTGAAGTTCGCGACGTGCACACGTCACACTACGGACGTCTTTGTCCTATTCACACACCTGAAGGTCAAAACATTGGTCTCATCTTACGCCTCGCTTCATATGCTCGTTTGAATGAGTTTGGTGTTATAGAAACACCATATGCGAAGGTAAAGAACGGTAGTATCACAAAGGAAATTGTGTACATGAATGCGCTTGATGAAGAATCAAAAAAGATTGCGCATGGTGCCGTTGCTCGAAATGACGTTGGTAGAATTACTGAAGATTTTGTCGAGGCACGCTATAAGAGTGAGCCAGTACTTATCCCTCGCGATGAAGTTGACTATATTGAAGTTGCGACAAATCAAGCATTCTCAGTAGCAACATCTATGATTCCATTCTTGGAACACGATGACGCCAACCGCGCATTGATGGGTTCTAACATGCAAAAGCAGGCAACGCCGTGCATCATTCCGATGTACCCAGTAGTTGCCACTGGAATTGAAGAACGCGCTGCAGAAGACTCAGGACGTATGATTGTTGCAAAAGAGGCTGGAGAAATCTCATACCTCGATGCTCGACAAATTCGTGTGAAAGGTAAGGATGGAAAGGAGATTGCGCACTCACTCATTAACTTCGAGCGAACAAATGAATTTTCTGTATTACACCAGCGCCCAATCGTCTCTACTGGAGACCAGGTAAAGGCAGGGCAAGTGCTCGCTGATGCTGCATCGACAGATAAGGGACAAGTAGCTGTAGGACAAAACGTACGCGTAGCATTCATGTCGTGGGCTGGAAACAACTATGAAGATGCCATTATCCTCTCAGAGCGTTTGGTTAAGCGAGGTGTGTTCACTTCGATTCACATGGAAGAGTTCGAATGTATTATTCGAGACACAAAACTTGGCGCAGAATCAACGACACACGATATTCCTAATGTGAGTGAGATGCGTCTTCGCAACTTGGATGAAGAAGGTATCGTTCGTATCGGTGCCGAGGTGCGTGCTGGCGATATTCTTGTTGGTAAGGTTACACCAAAAGGTGAGACTCAACTTACCGCAGAAGAACGCTTGCTCCGCGCAATCTTTGGAGACAAAGCGAAGGATGTTAAAGATACATCACTCCGAATTCCAGCTGGTAAGAAGGGGCGCGTTGTTGGTATTCAAATATTCTCACGTGAACGAGGCGACAACCTTGAAAGTGGCGTTATCAAAAAAGTCCGTGTAGAAATTGCACAAGTACGTAACATCTCAGTTGGTGACAAGCTTGCTGGACGTCACGGAAACAAAGGTGTTATTTCACGCATTCTTCCAGAAGAAGATATGCCGTACGATGAGAACGGAAACCCAATCGATGTCATCTTGACGCCGCTCGGTGTGCCATCTCGTATGAACTTGGGACAAATTCTTGAGCTTCACTTAGGACTCGCCGCAGAAGCGCTTGGCTACCAAGCAATCGTGCCACCATTTACTGGTGCTACAGAGGAAGAGATTTTGAATGAGCTACAAGCCGCAGGGTATAACCGCAGTGGAAAGATGAAGCTGTTCGATGGACGAACGGGAGAAGATTTTACGCAAGATATTGCCGTGGGCGTTATGTACATGTTGAAACTGCACCACATGGTGGAAGATAAGATTCACATGCGTTCAATCGGGCCGTACTCACTTACAACGCAACAGCCACTTGGAGGAAAGGCGCAAAACGGTGGTCAGCGTGTGGGAGAAATGGAAGTATGGGCATTCTTGGGTTATGGTGCAGCGCACGCACTCCACGAAATTCTCACGTACAAGTCAGACGATATCGTTGGACGCTCACAAGCATTCGATTCAATCGTGAAGGGTAATCCAATTAAGGCAGGAAATATGCCAGCAACATTTAACGTGTTGATGCGACACCTCCGTGGTTTGGGACTCGACGTAAATCTCGAAGATAGTACTCAGGTTTCAGATTATAACGATTAACAATCATCTATGGCATTCAAAAAAAAGCAAGATATTCTCGCAAAGTTTGATACGGTAACGATCAAGCTTGCATCACCTCAGCGTGTTGAGGAATGGTCATATGGTGAGGTTACAAAACCTGAAACTATTAACTATAGAACACAGCGTCCAGAAAAAAGTGGTCTGTTTGATGAAAAAATATTCGGTCCAGAAAAAGACTTCGAATGTTACTGTGGTAAATATCGCGGTGTACGTTTTCGAGGAATTGTATGTGAAAAATGTGGTGTAGAACTCACCCGTGCAATTGTGCGACGCGAGCGCATGGGTCACATTGACCTTGCATGTCCAGTGTCACACATTTGGTTCTTACGTGGTATCCCATCACGTATTGCACTCATACTCGGACTTTCAGCACCAGACGTTGAGAAGGTGGTCTACTTTGCTGGATACATCGTCACACGTGTCGTTGTAGAAGAAAAGGAGCGCTTGCTCAAGGATTTGGAAGCTGAGTACCAACGAAAGATGAAGCTTCTTGAAAAGAAAGAAGATAAAGATGCGCTCAAGGAAAAAGCCCTCGAAGCAAAACATGAAATTGAAGGAGTGACACTTAATTGTGTTCTTGATGAAGGAACATATCACCGCTTTTCTCTCAAATACGGTGGTTTGTTTGAAGCAAAAATTGGGGCAGAGGCACTCTACAACATTTTGTCTAAAGTTGACCTCGAAGATTTAAAGGCTGCTCTTGAGACTCGTCTTGAAAAGGCACCTGCAACAGAGCGTGAAAAGATTGAGAAGCGTTTGGCGCTTGTTGAACAACTAATGAACAGTGAGCTCCGCCCAGAGTGGATGTTCATGACTCGTATTCCCGTTGTACCTCCAGCCCTTCGCCCAATGGTTGCCCTCGAAGGTGGACGACACGCATCATCTGATATCAACGACTTGTATCGCCGTGTCATCAACCGAAACAATCGTCTGAAGAAATTGATTGCAATTCATGCTCCAGACGTGATTCTCCGTAACGAGAAGCGTATTTTGCAAGAAGCTGTTGACGCACTCATAGACAACACTATTAAGCGCAACGGCTCTTCACCAGCAATGGGACCTGCACAGCGTAGACCACTTAAATCTCTCGCAGACTACCTTAAAGGAAAGCAGGGATATTTCCGTCAGAACTTGCTCGGAAAGCGCGTTGACTATTCTGGACGTTCAGTAATCGTTGTTGGTCCAGACTTAGAGCTCGACCAATGTGGTCTTCCTAAGCACATGGCACTTGAATTGTTCCGACCATTCATTATTGCCGGCCTCTTAAAGCGTGAGCTTGCGTTTAACATCCGCGGTGCATCACGTTTGATTGAAGACGGTATTCCAGAGGTATGGGCAATACTTGAAGAAGTAATCAGTTCACGCCACGTTCTCTTGAACCGTGCGCCAACATTGCACCGCCAAAGTATCCAGGCATTCAGACCAGTGTTGATTGAAGGTGATTCAATCCAGGTACACCCACTCGTCTGTTCAGCATTTAACGCTGACTTCGATGGTGACCAAATGGCAGTTCACGTGCCACTTTCAGAAGAGGCGCAGGCAGAGGCGCGGACAATCATGTCAGCGAAGAAAAACATTTTGAAGCCAGGTTCTGGAGATGTTGTTACAGCTCCACGCCAGGATATCATTTTGGGTACATACTGGATGACAAAAGAGCTTGAAGGAGGAAAGGGAGAAGGGCGTTATTACGAGAGTCCAAATGCAGCAATTACTGCGTTTGATTTCGGTGTAATCGACATGCGTGCAAAAATTAAAGTATTGCCACGTGCAGACCACACGAAATATGCACCATTCAACGGACAATTGTTTGAGACTACTGTTGGACGACTACTCTTTAACTCAGTACTTCCTGATGACTTCGCATATGTAAACGAGGTGATTACGAACAAGCGCATGAAGACACTCGTTGATGTGCTCATTGACCGCTATGGACTCGATGGTATTCCAGCAATTTTGGACAAGATAAAAAAGTTTGGTTTCAAGTATGCAACATACGCAGGTATCACGTGGAGTTTGACAGACCTCGCTGTACCACCTGAGAAGGACGGTATGATTGAAGCTGCACGTAAACAAGCGCTTGAAATTCAGGACAACTTTGAAAACGGATTGCTTTCTGATACAGAACGCCGCCGCCTCGTCATTAACCTCTGGCAAAAAACAAAGAGTGATATTGAAAAGATTGTACCTAACGGACTCGACAAGAATGGCTCTGTCTACGACATGGTTACTTCTGGTGCTCGTGGTTCAGTAGGACAATTGACGATGATGATTGGTATGAAAGGTCTCATTCAGAACCCTAAGGGTGACATTATTGAGTTCCCAATTACTTCATCATACAAAGAAGGTTTGACTCCAATCGAGTATTTCATTACAACGCACGGATCACGTAAGGGTCTTGCCGACACTGCATTGAAGACCGCACAGGCTGGATACCTCACTCGTCGTCTCTATAACGTTGCGCAGGACGTAATCGTTGTGGTTGATGATTGTGGCACTAAGGATGGTATTGAAGTTACTAAGGTAAACGCGCTTGGTATTGAGGTCTCGATTGCAAAGAACATCAAGGGACGTGTACTCGCAGAAAATATTGAAAAGAATGGTGCGGTATTGTTCAAGAAGGGACACTTGCTCACTGCACTTGAAGCACAATCTGTAGAAGCTGCTGGTGTTGACTCAGTGGTAGTTCGCTCACCGATGGCATGTAAGTGTAAGAGTGGTGTGTGTCAGCTTTGCTATGGACACGACGTTACTACAAACGAACAAGTAGAGCTTGGTGAAGCAGTGGGTACTGTTGCCGCTCAATCTTTGGGAGAGCCATCTACTCAGCTTACGATGAACACAAAGCACGCTGGTGGAGCTGCCTCAGCGGGTGGAGATATTACACAAGGTTTGCCACGTGTTGAAGAAGTCTTTGACCGTCGCACACCAAAGAACCCTGCTGTCATTGCACACGTTGATGGTGTCGTTGGAGATATCATTACTGATGCAGGCGTTCGCACATTGCACATCATTCCAGATGGTACAAGCGTGAAGCGTCCGAAGAAGGATTTGGAATATGTTATTCCTCCACACAGAACGCTTATAGTAAAAACAGGTCATGCCGTTGTAAAAGGACAGTTCTTGTCTGACGGTTCTGCTGATGTTGAAGAATACTTCAAGTATGCAGGTGTAAACAAAGCGCGAGAATACATCATCGCCGAGATTTTGAAGATTTACGATCTTCAAGGTATCGCCGTATCACGTAAGCACCTTGAAGTTATTGTGAAGCAAATGTTCTCACGCCGAACTATTAAGAACCCAGGGGATACAAACTTCTCTGCAGGACAGGTAGTTGAGGAAGGGCTCATTATTGCACAAAACGAAATTGCAGAGGCGGCCGGAAAGGAGCCAGCAAAATCTGAACAAATGGTGCTTGGTATTACCGACGTTGCGCTCACACGTAACTCATGGCTTTCTGCAACATCGTTCCAAAACACGACACGTAAGCTCACTGAGGCAGCGGTAAAGGGTTCATATGACCGCTTGACTGGCCTTAACGAGAACGTAATTGTGGGACGTATGATTCCAGCAGGTACAGGTTTTGTAGGAAGTCCAAAGCATGCAGCAATTCAAAAACTTCAGGAGACAATGCGTCACACTGAGGAGCGAAAGCTTGCAGAGCAAGGCCTTACTGCAGCAACAGAATAATCTTTTCAGGTAAAAGTTATTACACAGCAAAAAACCCCATAGGGGTTTTTTGCTGTGTTACTAAACTGTTATACTTACTACATGAGTGTCGAACATCATCGGAGAGCAGTTCAGAAAATAGAGCTGAAACCATTGCTAGATGAAGGGGCTGAGTCACGAGTTTTTGACGACAGTTCAGGTTTTGTCGATAAAATTTCACTTGGAAAGGTACAAGATGCGTTGCCATCGGGGGATTTTGTTGAAATCGATTTCGACCTAGAACATGTGCCCGATTCGGTGCGTAAGTTATTTTTACAGAGATATCTCGTAATAAAGATTTTGCGCGTACTCTATCCTCAAATATTTCCTCAGATGACAATCCCTATCACAAAGGCGTATCCCCGATTCAAACAAAAGAAAGTTTCAGGTGTAAAGGAGTACGATGATGTAGAGTTAGCGTATGCACGCACAGAAGTCGCGGGGGTATATGATCAGCATGAACGGCGCTTTAAGGTGCATACAAAAATACACAAGGTGCCCACAAAAAAAGGTGCAGATACGGCACAAGCGTGGCGGACTGCAGTTGTTAGTGCTCGCGAAAAATTATTACCACTCGGAGTGCACATAGATGCCGCGCAGCATCACGATAATTTTATTAAGGATGAGCAAGGTATCTATTGGTACATTGACACAATTGGAATTCCAAATCCAAAAGCTACTGCTGACGCTCTAGAAAAATCTTTGTACGAGCGCTTCTCCGACTCAGAGAGAATGAGTAAGCAATACGTATCTCTCGCAAGCAGTCTTAGAAAATTCAAAAAAATTTCAGGGATTGGCTCAGCTCAAAATCGTTCAACTACTTGAAACGACCACCACAGCATGATAGTTTCTATGGTGCCACGGTGGCACATAGGAGAAGTACGATGCAGGCAACAGCGCAGGTATACCTCAACTTCACTGCTGGGGATGGTGCTACGACGACAGTCGCAACTGATGTAGGGCACGAGAAAATTTCCGATGAAATTTGCAGGTCGATACTATACTACGACTCGGTAGGCGACCGTCGCCACGAGGGAATCGTAATTGTCGATCGTGTCAATTTTCACTGGCAAATTGCTCGCACACCGTTTAACTTTGGGCCACTCACATGGTGGGTTATCGTTAAGTTGGTAATGCCCAAGCACCTCAGTTAGCATGTGCGTACTGCTGACCCGGGCACCTCACGGTACCCGGGCTCTTTTTAGTTTTAGGGTATACTAGTACTATGAAGCCGGCCGAACAAGTAAAGGAAAAGCTCGATATCGTTGAAGTACTTTCGCAGTATATTCAGGTTACCAAGGCTGGGAGTACCTTTAAAGCTCGGTGTCCCTTTCATGGAGAGAAAACACCATCATTCATCATTTCTCCCACGCGCCAGTCGTATCACTGTTTTGGGTGCGGCGAGCATGGCGACATCTTCACTTTCGTGGAAAAAATGGAAGGCACCGATTTTAAAGGTGCGCTCACGCAGCTCGCAGAAAAGGCCGGGGTCACCATAACGTATACGAAGGATTCAGGAGTGAGTAAAGATGAGAAGGATACGCTTTTTGAGATATTGCAAACTGCAACACAGTTTTACTTACGTGAACGCATGAAGCAAAAAGATATTACGGAATACCTGTTAAAGCGTGGACTTACTCAAGAAACAATCGAGTCATTTGGTATCGGCTTTGCGCCACAAGATTGGCGCCAGCTCTACGAGGTGCTAAAAGTGCAGTATAAAGACAGAGACATTGAGAGCGCAGGTCTAACCATAAAAGGTGACAAGGGGTATTACGATAGGTTTCGTTCCCGCATCATGTTTCCGCTTAAAGATAGTGTCGGTAGAGTTATTGGGTATTCTGGGCGCATATGGCAGGGTGATGAGCAGTCAGCAAAATATATCAATACTCCAGAAACATCACTTTTTCATAAATCAAAGTTCTTGTACGGATTTGATAAGGCAAAAACAGCGATACGTAAGTTACATTTTACACTCCTTGTAGAAGGTCAAATGGACTTGATTTCCGCACATCAGGTTGGGTTTACCAACGCGGTTGCACTTTCAGGAACTGCGCTTACCGAGGAACACATTACTCTTCTCGGACGCATTTCCAAAAATATTGTCATAGCACTTGATGCTGATAAGGCAGGAATAACTGCTGCACTCAAAAGCGCACGGATAGCACTGCAACACGGATTTGATGTGAAGGTTGCACGCTTTCTTGATGGAAAAGATGCATCTGCAATTGTAGAGTCTGGGGGGAGTGATGCGCTGAAGCAAGTAGTTAAAAATTCAAAACATGTGGTTGAGTTTGTGCTCGATATTTTAGGTGATAAAGCAAAGAACGATTCTCGTGTCTATGTTCGTCTCGTAGAGCAGGAATTGTTGCCACTTATTGCAAGTATGCAAAGTCCAATTGAGCGCGAGCATGCACTGCAATCAGTGAGTACGCGTACAGGCATCTCACTCAATTCACTACAAGAGTCATTCGGAAAGATACGCATCGAGACACCTTCGACAGCTGATGTGCTACAGGTAGTTCCCATTACAAAAAAAGCACCACAGCACATCCGTGCTTCATTTGCGGTCTTGCTACAGATGTATGCGCGGACACACCCGAATGAAGCCGCAATCTTACAAAGTGAAATAGAAAAAATAGGCGTCGACATCAGTGTTTCAGACGATGCGGCGCTTGTTATTGAACATGATTTAGAGACTCAACTTGAAGAAAAGCACTATACGGCTAGAATTGGGGAGTTGTACATTCTTGTGCAAAAGGAGTTTTATAGTGATGAGATACGTAAAGTTCAAGCCGAGCTGGTTTCAGCGACTCAAATAGGGGATGAGACACAACAAGTCGCCATTCTTTCAAAACTTGATGCGCTTCAGAAAAAAATGGCTCAACTGCACTAATCTGCGCGCTTCGGCTGTCTTTTGGGGTCTATCTCACATTGGTTATTCAAGCTCTATTTTTGCCTACAGGATGCTTTTTCCTCTATGCACACGATATCCACAAAATATGTTGCAAATACTTGACATTTCAGGTATAGTTACCCCCGTTTATCGTACACGACAGTGTGACGACCATATGAGGCACATATGTACTAAACCAATACTCATCACATGGCAGCAAAAAAACCACAAAAAAAAGCACTACCAAAAAAAGTTGCCGTAAAGAAGGTGGTAAAGTCTGTGCCTAAAAAAAAGGAAATCGCTAAAAAAATTACTCCTAAAAAAGTTGCTGAAGCAAAAAAGGTCACTGAAGTAAAGAAGGTTGCACCAAAAGTGGTTGAGCATAAGCCTGCGCGCATCAGTATCAAAGTCCCAAATCAGAAGCGGGCACGAACGCAGAGCGCTCCTAAGAAGCCAATCGAAGTACGTTCGTATGCACGTGTGGTAAAGCCAAACGAAAACAAACCAAAGAATTTAAAGGGTGCAGAGGCCGTACGTGAAGAAAAGGCTTTGCAACTTTTGATAAAAGGTAAGGAGCGAGGCTACGTTACCTATGATGAAATTCTTAAAGAATTTCCAACCATCGAAACCGACGTTGTGTTTCTAGAGGATATTTACGAGCGCTTTTCAACTGCAGGTATAGACGTGCTCGAGAGTGGTAACATTCTTGACGATAGCGTTGATGACGTTATGGATTCACGCAGACTTTCAGGCCGTGAATCATCTCGTGATTCGGTGCACATGTATCTCCGTGAAATTGGTCAGTACCCATTGTTAAATGCGCAACAGGAGCGTGACCTTGCGAAGCGTATTGTAGCCGGAGATGACGAAGCTCGAAATATTCTCGTTCGTTCAAACCTCCGTCTCGTAGTTTCTATTGGAAAGAAGTATGTAAACCGTTCTCCAGACCTCACACTCCTCGACCTTATTCAAGAAGGAAACCTAGGTCTCTTTAAGGCTGTAGATAAGTTTGACCACACTAAGGGTTACAAGTTTTCAACGTACGCAACGTGGTGGATTCGCCAGGCAATTACTCGTGCGCTTGCAGACCAATCACGCACTATTCGTATTCCTGTGCACATGGTTGAAACTATCGCAAAATACAAGCAACGTGTGCGTGAGCTTTCACAACATCTCGGACGCGAACCACTTGCAGAAGAAATAGCGGTTGAGATGGGTATCGATGTAGACAAGGTGTATCACATCCAAAAAATTAACCAGGCAACAGTTTCACTTGAGAGTCCTGTGGGTGACGATGATGAGAAGGCAACTCTTGGAAGCTTTATCGCTGATGACAGTATCGAAGCTCCAGACAGACAAGCAGCACATCGCATTCTCTCAGAACAATTAGGCGAAGTACTAGATGAACTTTCTCCAAAAGAGCGTAAAATTCTCGAGATGCGCAACGGTTTAATTGATGGTGTCTGTCACACTCTTGAAGAAGTGGGCAAGACTTTCGGAGTCACTCGTGAACGCATTCGACAAATCGAAGCAAAGGCCCTCGAGCGTATTCGACTGCACTCATACGCAGAACAATTGGAGAACTACTAGCTCTATCCACAGAATAATTTTCTACTACTGCTTTGTAGTGTGTATAGATGTAGAATTGGTAGACATGAATACATTAACTTTTAAAAGAACCGCAGTAGTCGTTGCAGGTTTTTTGTTTATTACTTTTGGGTCACTTGCTTATGCACAATCGTTTGTACCAACTGCACGTGCAACAGGCACTCCCACAGATTTAAAACGTTCAGCTACTGTACTTGACGAAGACTTGAAGACACTCGAAACTAAATATTGTACCACCGGGGGTTTTTTTAGTATTGGTCAGACGAAAACATATTTTCAACTTGGCCTGGGGTGGATTACTGCTCCATACTCTTATACGGGTTCCACATCTAGATACAAAAGCTTTGACTGTGTAAAGAAAGACGCCAATACTTTTGAAGTATCCGTAGGCCTGCCAACAGATTATAATAGTAGTGCTTGTTCTGGGAAGTGTACATTTGTGGGAGCACCTACGACGGGCGAAGCAAACAAAAACAGAATTACACTTTCTGTGTGCCCTGTAGGCTACAAGCGTGAAGGTAGTTATGTTGTACTTTGTGGTAAGACGCCCGCACAAGTAAAAAGGGAGCTTGATGAAAAGTGCATACCTGATACTGGGGGTTCAACAGTGGATACTCCAAGAAAAATGTGTGATCCTGTTCCTGTCTGTAAAGAGAATTCCACTCGAAATGAAACAGTTTATAATTTCAGTACAGGTAAGTGCGAGAATCCAGCAGCGACATGTCCTGAGGAAACCGCGAGGCCGTCGACAGGTGGAGCTTGCACGTGCACTGATGCCAAAAAAATACTTGACGCAGTAACTCAAAAATGTGTCTTAAATGAATGTTCAGCAACAGAACCAGAAAAATGTCCGCAAGGGACAACATGTAACGTGTCTTCAAACAAGTGTGTGCCTGCCACTTGCGACGGAACAACATGCAGTCCGGGGCAAATATGCGGCAATAGCTCACTTTATCAATGTAAATGGTGTCCACAAGGAACAAAGCCAAACCCAGCAAAAAATGATTGTATTAAAGATGAAACTTCTCCTGTGCCGACCCCAACACCTCAGCAATGTTCTGCGACAAGTTTTTGTGTTGAAGGACAGTATTGTACAGCCGGAAACACATGTGAAGCATGTGGTAGTAGGGGGTACAACAGCTCAACAAAGAAGTGTCAATGTGATGTAGGTGTTGCGTATAACGGAACATCTTGCGGTTTTACTCAGCCACCACCCGTAACCAATGAGTCATGTGTGAAGCCAGTCGGTGGTGTCAAAAATTCTGCTGGTGCGTGCGTTTGCCCTTCAGGCACTACACATATTGAACCAATTGATTCATGCAGAACTCAAATACAAATAACACAGTCTGAGCAGCTACAACAACAATGTAAACAAGCTGGAAGAAAATGGGAGGGTAATTCATGTTCCCCGCAATGTTTAGAACAAGGATACGTGCTCAATGGTACAAACTGTGTTCAATCACAAGGCTGTCAACAACAAGGAGGTCAGATTCAAAATGGCATCTGTATGTTTCCAAATCCGAATAACAACAATAATCAAAACCAACAAAAGGCTCAGCAGTGTGTGCAAAAAGGGGGAACTTGGGCAAATAATGAATGTCTCCCCGGAACACCCAATGCACAGCAACCAAAACCAACACCGCAACAGCAACAACAAGCCGCACAGCAAGCTGCGCAACAGCAGCAACAGCAAGCACAGCAACAATGTTTGGCACAAGGGGGACAATGGAATGGACAGCAGTGCTTGCCACCCGCTTTTAACCCCTATACATCACCGTATTATAATCAACAAACAGCGCAAAAACCTGCATGTAATTATTTCGGTGCGTCTCTCACTGAAGTGCCATTTGGTGAGACCGTGGATTTATCATGGGAAATAACTGGCGCAAGTACTATTTCTCTCGATACGAGCCCTAAATCGAGTACTAAGTATGTAAAGGGTGATGCAAGTTCACAAGCAAATTCTACTTTGGGTACCATCACGAATAGTATAAATTCACCGCTTATACAACCATCGGCACCTCAGAGTACGATAATCGGCGCAACAGTAAAACCATCTAAAAAAGGCACACTCACTGTCCGACTTAAAGTTAACAATCTACTTCAAAACTCTGACCCATGTAAGCCAATAAAACTGAAAGTTGTAGACCCAGCTGAAGTCTCTGCAATAGAGACCGAGGATACCTCCCAAAACTATAGCGCTACTGCAAATGAACAAGTGTCACAAAGTTACTTAGACCAAGGTGTTTCAAACAACAGTTCCGGGATTGGTGAAGAAGTAGAATTGGCATCAGACATTGCACGACAAAAGCGTGAGGCGGCAGCAGAAGTGCAGAGAAATAATGCCGAGGCAAAGCCAGAGGTAACAAAAGCAACATATGAAAACCTCTGTGCGTTGTTTGGTATTGGTTGCGGAGGAGGAGAGGAGACCGCAGCGCTTTCAAACCCTGTAGAAACCGTTGCGCGTGGCTCAGCGTCTACAACAACTCCCGTAGAGCGTCTTACTATAAATCCTGGTGATGTTGGTGTTGATGTGCCAAACGTAGGAAGTGAGGATGGAGCTCAAGCGCAAGGAGGCTTTACTACGACGACACAAACGGTGTACCAAGATGGTGGCACTACGGTAGTTGCCTATGATCCTCAGCAAGCCACTGATAATGCCGTTGCAGGGTATGTACAAGATAATGCAAAATATGCCGCAGATGGCATTGCTCCTCAGGCCACCAGTAACGGACAGCTAAAACAGGAAGCAGTGACAGAGGACACCACCGAAACAAAAAAGGTTGGTGTATTCTCACGCATGTGGGGTTGGTTCATGAATCTTATAGGTTTTGGACCTGAGCAGGTATAGGTGTGTATACATAATTGCTCACGCGCACCATTGGTGCGCGTTTCTGTATCAAAAATAGTACGGCTGTATCAGCGTGCATTTCGCACTACAGAGTACGAAATACAGGCATTTGTATTTCGCATATTTCATGCTAATATCTTATTTTAATGGATGTCACATTAAGTAAGAAGAAGCCATCCGAAGCAGAGGAAGACCTCCTCTCTATACGAAAAGGCCGTGACCTTTCTTTTTTAGATTTTTATTCTATTGACCAACTGACAAGCGCTGATATGGCGCTTTTGTTTGATGTTGCTCGACGTTTTAGAGACTATCGTACGTACAAGTTTTCTTTCAATAAAGGCTCTTCACAAGTGAATGCTTTTTTTGAGGCATCTACTCGTACCATGTCGAGTTTTGACCTCGCTGCAAAACAGCTTTCTATGGATACCGTGAGTATCAGTTCAAACAGTTCACTTTCAAAGGGTGAAAGCTATCTCGATACCGTAGAAACTGTTGACGCATACAATGTCAAAGTAATAGTAATTCGCTCTAAAGAGTCAGGGGTTGCAGAGATGATGAGTAGGCATACGCAAGCCTCAATTTTAAATGCGGGCGATGGGTGGCATGAACATCCAACACAAGGACTCCTCGACGCACTCACCATGCTTGATCATTTTGGTACCACACATCTCAAGGGAAAGATTGTGACAATCGTAGGAGATATTACGCACTCACGCGTGTTCGGTTCCTTAGTGCGCATCCTTAAACTTCTTGGTGCAACTGTTCGAGTCTCAGCACCGCTTACGCTATTGCCACAACACGTAGAAAAATTTGGTTGTACGGTACACACCGATATTACAGAGGCATTAACCGGCGCACATGTGGTGTATGCACTTCGTGTTCAGGGTGAGCGAGGCGCAAATGGATATATACCAACTCTTCGCGAATACTCAAAATGTTATGGTATTTCTCGTGCGCGACTAAACCTCGCTGACAAGAATGCAATACTTATGCACCCTGGACCAGTCATTCGTGATATTGATATTCATTCGGCACTTGCCGCAGTCGATGCGCAATCTCACATCTTAAAACAGGTAGAGAACGGCATGGCTGTGCGTAAAGCACTCCTCTGGCTCCTCGTAGACAGACACGACGGAAAGTTTAAAACATTTACGAGAAAATAAACGTACCATGCACTCACTGCTCATAAAAAACGGACACGTTATAGACCCACAAAATAATATTGATGGCGTGTGTGACGTGCTCGTTGTAGACGGAAAAATTGCCAAAGTTTCTAAAAAAATAACTACGTCGGCTAAAAAAACTATTGATGCCACTGGGCTTACTATTACCCCTGGGCTTATTGACATGCAAGTGCATTTACGCGAACCAGGACGCGAGGATAGGGAGACCATTGAAACAGGTTCTAAAGCAGCCCTTGCTGGTGGTGTCACCTCTGTGGTTGCAATGCCAAACACGAATCCGGTAGCAGACAATCAGGCGGTCATAGAGTTCGTGATTAATCGTTCAAAAGCATTGAACTTAATAAACGTATATCCAACGGGCTCAATCACAAAAGGTGAGCTTGGCACTACACTTTCAGAAATGAAAGAGATGAAGAATTCAGGGGCAATTGCGGTAACTGATGATGGGTTTGACGTTCAGGACGAAGGACTTTTAAAGCGTGCGCTCCAGTATGCGAAGACTCACGATATTCTCCTCATGTCACATTGCGAAGTGAGCGATTTAACTGAAGGTGGTGTCATGCATGAAGGCTGGGTTTCAACAGAGCTTGGACTTCCTGGTATCTCCGCTACGACTGAAGACATGGCAGTATACAAAAATATTCTTCTCGCAGAAGAAACCGGGGCACGACTGCACCTTCTCCACAACTCAACGCTTGGTTCTATGCGAGCAATCAAAGAGGCAAAAAAGCGTGGTGCAAAAAATATAACTGCAGAGGTATGTGTTCAGCACTTTGCTCTCACTGATGAAGAGTGTCTTCACTACAATACTCATGCAAAAATGTATCCGCCACTGCGCAGTCGCGAACACGTGCAAGCAGTAATAAAAGCGATAAAAGAGGGAACAGTTGACGCGTTCACCACTGACCATGCGCCACATATTGAACCAGATAAAATTAAACCATTCGTTGACGCCGCGTCTGGCTTTGTTGGCCTTGAAACATCGTTTGCAGTTATGAACACATATCTTGCACGTCCGAAGCATGTCTCCCTCGCAGAAGGTGTGCGACTCATGACAAGTAGTCCTGCAAGCATTTTGCGCATTAACAAAGGGCATCTTTCAATTGGTGCAGATGCCGATATAGCAATTTTTGATACGAATCACGAATGGGTTGTAGACGAAAAGAAGTTCTTCTCGAAAGGAAAAAACTCTCCATTCATTGGCAAAACACTTACCGGTAAAGCCGTCTATACTATTGTGGGAGGTGAAATTAGATATGAAAAGGGGGTGATTAGTAACGCAAAAAAATAATATGAACCCAGCCTTTGTAGATTTCTTGCTTGAACAAAACGTTGCCGGATATAAACCTGAAGGGATTACCCTGAAGTCTGGAAAAATCTCGCACTGGTATGCAAACTGCCGAGTACTCTCACAGACACAGGCGACACTCACCACAACCTCAGCATTCGTTGCTCACTTTTTGCATACGCATAACTTACTCGAAGGCGTAGACGCAATTTTTGGAGTTCCAGAAGGCGCAGCACCCCTTGGACATGCCGTTACGAATGCGTGTATTGCTGAGGGACTTTTACCAAATGATACGCTTTATTTTTTTAGAGGAAAAGCAAAAGAGCACGGAGATCCAGCAAATCGTTTTTGGGTTAACGGCAATGTTCCTAAAACGGCACTCGTGATTGAGGATGTAACAACAACTGGTGGTTCTGCGCTTGCGTTCGTCCAGAAATTGCGTGATGCAGGGGTTACGGTACAGCATATTGTTGGGCTCATCAATCGCCAGCAATTGCACGAGGGAAAGACTGTTGCAGAGCACTGTACTGCACTGCAGTGCGCATACCATCCACTTACTGATGCAAGTGCGTTATTGCCTCGTATTATCGAGCGAGCAGATGTTGCCGTGCGCGCTCTTATGCAGAAACAGCTATCGGAAGAATATACAGAAGAGTACGCTCCGCATCCTGCGCCATTTGCGCTATAATACGCTCCTATGAGTATCTTTGCGCAAAAATGGCATACCACGAGAGACGCAAAGAATTCAGTATTGTTTGCGGGCGTAGATCCCGCACATGCGCAAATGCGCGATAAAAATGTGCTCCCTGATGATGTCTCAACACGTGATTGGTGCCTCGGATATATTCAAGCAGTGGCACCGCATGTGGCTGGTATTAAGTGCAATCCTGCATACTTTCAATCACAACAAGGACTACAGCTCTTAGGTGAACTCGTGGCATATGCACGTTCGCTTGGTCTCATAACTATGGCAGACATAAAAGCATCAGATATCGGCTCTACTAATGATGCGTGGTTCTTTTCCTATGCCCAGCTTGGTTTCGATTCCGTAACTATTGCGCCATATGCAGGAAACATCGAATCAAGTGTCGCAGATGCGCACGAACGCAATCTTGCTGCGTTTACCATGGGACTCATGAGTAACCCTGAGTATCAAACTGAGATGCACTTTACTGATGGTGCGCACAAACTTTTCGATGCACGTATTCGTCGTTCTATAGAAGCGGGTGCAGATGGTATTGTCGTTGGAGCAACGTATGAAAAGGAGGACCCATCATTTCAAACACTCCTTGCGCTTACAAAAGATACTGAGACGCTGTATTTGGTGCCTGGCATTGGTGCACAGGGAGGTACTATAGAATCATTTTTTAATACTGGCATTGAGCCCCGCCGGTGCCTCCTTAATATTGGTCGTGCACTCATGTTTCCTGACGGTATGCGCTCAACACATGAAGCGCAGAAGCATGCCGCATTGCATTATAAGGAGCTTGCCGCTGGTTATTTATTAGGTGTCTAGAACTCATGAAATTTGCACTCTACATCGTTGCTGCGCACAAAAATGCTTCTCACCGTACTTCCATGTACGCATCGGCACATTTTGCGCTTGCGCCTCGTAGTGCGCTAAATTTCAGTAGTTCTATTTATTAATAATAATATTGGTATGTCAGTAAAACATTCACGTTCATGTATCATCGCTGGTTCATCGCATGTAGAACTCGCGCGACAAGTATCTAAGTTGGCAAAAATTCCAATGATAGAAACTGAAATGGAATATTTTGCCAATGGTGAAATTCGTCCCATTATTCGTGAAAGTGTACGTGACAAAGATGTCTATCTCATACAATCAGGATATGGCGGGGAAGGAAGCAGTCACTCAGTAAATGACTTTATTATAGAAACAGTACTCCTTATAAAAACACTCAAGCGTTCAGATGCGGGACGCATTAACCTCGTGCTCCCATTCTTTCCGTATTCTCGCCAAGACAAAAAAGATAACAAGCGTGGCGCTATTTCTGCACGTGATATCGCCGACATGTTTGAATCAGCTGGGGTTCATCGTGTCATCACCATAGACCTCCATGCACAGCAAATACAAGGCTTCTTTAATATTCCATGCGACAACCTCTACACGGCACACTTGATAAAAGATTATTTCGACAAGCATTTGTTTAAGAAAAGCTATAAAGATAAATTTGCACTTGTGGCACCAGATGAAGGCGCGCTTAAGCGCATGCGCGAGTATGCCGGCATGTTCGGTCTTCCGCTTTTTGTACTTTCTAAAGAGCGTGACTATCGTAAAAAAAATGAGGTAGAAAAAACAGTGCTTATCGGCGAAGGGGGAAGTCTTGCAGGTCGTACAGCGATTGTTATAGACGACATGATTGATACCTTTGGTACTATTGCGAAAGCGTCAGAACTTTTGCAGGCACATGGTGCAGAGCGTGTGATTGTGGCTGCAACACACGGACTCCTTTCTGGCCCTGCGATAGAGCGCATCAACGGTTCACCTGCCATAGATATGGTGTTGGTGAGTGATACCATTCCTCAGCACGTGCATGCATCTCGTTCAAAGAAAATACATGTATACCAAGTAGGCCCGATGCTCGCCGAGGCAGTACAACATTTGGAGCGAGGGAAGTCACTTCCGTCACTGTACGTTCGCTGGTAGACAGATGTGAATGTCAGTAATTATGCAGTATCGCAATGAATGTCTCAATCAATATTACCGGAGAGTTAGTTGCATGGTATGGTGCGGTAATTGCAACATTCGCGTTTACTCTCGCATTAGCACAATACTTTAGAGACAGAACTAAGATAGTCGTCCATATCTCAAAAGGTTTTTTGGCAAGCTCTCCGAGCAATACAAAAGTATTTATTACCGCGCAAAATCACGGCAGGAATCTTGTAACCCTAACTAGTGTAGGCTTGATTTTGCGGGACGGAAATAACATTCAGTTAATTTACCCTGAAAATATTTCTTTTCCTTACAAACTTAATGCAGGAGAATCAGTGGAAACATTCTTTGATAAAAATGAAATTGTACAATACAGGGATGAAATAAAATGTGCGCGGTACACAGATGCTCTTGGTAAAAAATATAAAGCAAAATTCAATAAAAAGCTGCTTGACTGATGTATTTCTGCGCAGGACGAGACAAAGCTGATAGTTACAGTTATATAGGGTTTTGTAAGATAATGTATGGCATACTAGAACCATGGCGTCAGAATGGACAGAAATACAAGCAAAAGCATCTGCATTTGTAGCAGAGTTTAAGGATACTCTTGAAGAAGATAAATGGGCGAAGTCATTCTGGGTTCGTTTTTTTGACGTATTCGGAGTTCGTGAACGTACCCTTGGTTCGTTTGAAGAGCGTGTAAAATTACTCAAAAAAGGAAGTGGAAAAATTGACTTCTTTGCACCAGGACGCTTTCTGATTGAGCACAAAACAGCAGGAAAAAATCTTGATGGTGCATTCATACAAGCAACGGACTACTTTGATGCATTAATGGAAGAGGATAAACCACGGTATATCGTCGTATCAGATTTTGCTCGTTTTAGAATATATGACCTAGAGGCAGGAGATGGCGAGCGCACACATGAGTTTGAACTGAAAGACCTCACTAAAATTAAAAACCTCACGTTGTTTGGATTTCTGCGCGATAGTAATGCATTACGGTATGCTGACGAAGAATTAATAGATGTGAAAGCGGTGCGCGCAGTCGGAAAGCTCCACAAGGCACTTGCTGATTCTAATTACCCAAAGGAGTCACTCTCGCCGCTTCTCACACGTCTTGTATTCTGCTTCTTTGCCGATGACACTGGCATCTTCGACCCAAACACGGTGCGTAAGTATCTTTCTGAAAATACAAAGAAAGATGGCAGTGACATCGGTCCCGCACTCCAGCAAATTTTTGACGTACTTGATACGCCTGATGGTACGGGAGGGAAGCCAAGCGAGCGACAAACAACGCTTCACCCATTGCTCGCAGGATTGCCCTATGTAAACGGTGGACTCTTTAAGGGACAACTTCGCAGTCTGTGGTGCACCGCTGAAGTTCGCACAACAATCCTAGAGTGCTGTGCGCTTGATTGGTCTGAAATATCTCCTGCAATTTTCGGCTCAATGTTCCAGTCGGTTTTAGATAGTGAAGATGGGGGAAAGCGACGCCATGAATTGGGTGCGCACTATACGTCTGAAAAGAATATCTTGAAAGTCATCAAGCCACTCTTTCTTGATGAACTGTATGAGCGGTTAGAAGTAAGCAAGAGTGAGCAAAAACTTCGTGAACTCTGGGATGATGTAGCCAAGATTACACTCCTCGACCCAGCGTGTGGCTGCGGTAACTTTTTGGTTATCGCATATCGTGAGCTCCGCAGACTTGAACTTGAAATCATCAAGCGTATTGATGGCAAGAAAGGCGTGGTGGCAGGAGTAAACGCCGGCGCAGGACATCTCGGCTTTGAAGTAGATATTAAGACGGTGTCGAAGCTTTCGGTAGAGCATATGTACGGTATTGAAATCGAGGCATTTCCCGCAGAGATTGCAAAGCTGTCCCTCTGGCTCGTGGACCACATGATGAACAAAGAGCTTGGTGGCTACTATGGTGTGCCACTCGTAAAGTTGCCCCTCACTGAGGCACCGCACATTGTGCACGCAAATGCACTCACCACAGACTGGGCACGTGTAGTACCAAAAGAAAAGCTCACGCACATTTTGGGTAACCCGCCGTTTTTGGGTCATCACTTACAAACTGAGGATCAGAAAAAAGAACTTGAACATGTGCTGTACGATTTACCATCTGTAGGAGTCCTCGATTTTGTTACAGGGTGGTATGCAAAATCAGCAAGTTTTATACAAGGAACACATATCTCGTGCGCATTCGTTTCAACAAATTCGATAGCACAGGGAGAGCAAGTGGGTATTCTTTGGGGCGATGTTCTTTCACGAACACCTGTGTCTATAACATTTGCTCATAGAACTTTTAAATGGACCAATGAAGCAAAGGGAAAGGCAGCGGTGTACTGTGTTATTGTAGGATTTTCCGCAATAGAAACAAAACATAGAAAACTCTATGTCTATGAGAATATCGCAGGTGAGCCTACAGAAATTATCGCAAAAAATATCAATCCATATCTTGTGGACGCGCCGAATGTGCTTGTAAGAAACAAAACAAAGTCACTGTGTGAAGCACCAAAGATGCAATATGGTAACAAACCAACGGATGGCGGACTCTTCATTCTCTCAGACATGGAGAAATCAGATTTGTTGGACAAAGAGCCGACTTCAGAAAAATACATCAAAAAATTTGTTGGTGCCGAAGACTCGATAAATGGTCTATCTAGATGGTGCCTTTGGCTTGTTGACGCAAAGCCTGATGAGCTAAGAAAAATGCCTGAGATTATTAAGAGAGTTCAGTTAGTGGCTACTTTCCGCTCCTTAAGTAAAGCCGAGTCAACTCGAGAATATAAATTCGATACACTTTTTAGGCAAATCACACAGCCTGACAAAGATTATATTTTGGTCCCAAGAGTCTCATCAGAAAATCGTGACTATATCCCGATGAGTTTCTTTACAAAAGATGTGATTGTGAGTGATACAGCGCAAGCAGTAGTCGGGGCATCAAATTATCACTTTGGTGTGCTTGAAAGTGTCATGCACATGGCGTGGATGCGCACTGTATGTGGAAGATTAAAAAGTGACTATCGGTATTCAAAAGACATTGTCTACAATAACTTCCCCTGGCCAGAAAATCCGAGTGATGAAAAAAAACAGAAGGTAGAAGCATGTGCGCAGGCAGTACTTGATGCGCGTGCAGTGCATACGGGTGCGACCCTTGCCGATTTGTATGACCCAAACACCATGCCGAAGAACTTACTTGATGCACATAAAGCACTCGATAGGGCAGTGGATGCGTGCTATGGACGCACCTTCACTGACGAGCCATCTCGCCTCGAATTCCTCTTCAAGCGATATACGGAGTTGATAGCACAAGAAAAGGTGTCAAGTAAAAAATAAAGAATTTTGCATCGTGTTATACTGGATTACCTATGGTAATCCAGGGAGACCAAAATAAAAAAGTTTACGTATTCATTGATGCTTCTAACTTGTGGCAGGCACAAAAGACAAAGAAAAAGTTATTTGATAACGAAAAGCTTGCGCGGTACCTCAGGAAAGAATTTGCAACAAGCGCCATGCGTGTCTTTTATTACACAGCTTATCCGCAAGAAGGGACTCGTTCATATTCTTTAGATAGTAAACATAAATTTTATACGTATCTAGAGAAAAGTCTTAAGTTCGTTGTCGTGAAAAAGCCACTGAAGCGAATCACCATACACACATCTGCGGGTGATATTATAGAAGAGAAAGGGAATATGGATGTCGAAATGAGTATTGATGTTATGCAGTATATACATAACTACGATATTGCTGTTTTTTTCACTGGCGACTCTGATTTTATGAGCCTCATAAATATACTTAAAGCTAAGGGGAAGCGGGTCTATGTATATTCGTCTAAAAACAACGTCTCTTCTGAATTACGAACGGGAGCTGACGGTTATTGTGATGTTCTTGAAATTAAGGATGATATATGGGGTAAGGATTTGTCCCGACGGATAATCACATAACAAAATAGCCCTCCTTTCGGAGGGCTACCCTTGGATGTAAAACCCTTACAGTTAGACTAACCATAAGACCCTTTTATGATATATCCTGCATTTATTTCTGTCAATGTACTTAGCGCTTCGTACAGAACTCATTTGGCATTCTTCTAGTGCGCAATGCTATACTCCTCTCATGGCAAAGCCTCAAACAACTACCGCGTTTACCAAGGCATATAGCGCCTTAAATCCAGCGCAAAAGCAGGCAGTGGATACCATTGAGGGACCTGTCATGGTTGTAGCTGGCCCAGGAACGGGCAAGACGCAGATTTTGACCCTTCGTATAGCAAATATCCTTCTTACTACAGACACGCCTCCTGACGCAATTTTAGCCCTTACATTTACTGAAGCTGGAGTCTATGCGATGCGAAGCCGGTTATTTTCTATGATTGGCGCTGTTGCGTATAAGGTGCGTATTCATACCTTCCACAGCTTCTGTAACCTGCTTATTCAGGAATATCCGTCCTACTTTAAGCGTTTGGTTGGTGCCGAGCCACTGGGCGAGATAGACAAAATTTTAATTGGGCGAGAAATCATCGATAGTCATACGTGGGAACATCTTGTTTCCTTTAGTGATAAGTACATGTTTGTGCAAGATATTTTGCGCATGGTAAGTACACTCAAGCGTGAGCTCGTTTCTCCTGATGAGCTATCAATGCGCATTACCAAAGAACAAGAGCAGTTAAAAACTGACGTTGAGTCATACCATACAAAAGGTGCGCACAAAGGAGAGATGAAGAGTGCGGTGCAAAAGACTCTCGATAAGCTTGAGCGTACTACTGAACTCGCTTGTGCGTACGAAACATACGAAATTTTACTTAAAAAACATAAGACGTACGATTACGATGACATGATACTTGAGGTCTTGAGTGCCTTTAGTTCGAACCCTGATTTCCTTCGTATCATCCAGGAGGAATGTCTCTACATTCTTGCGGATGAGCACCAAGATGCAAACACGACACAAAACACGCTTATCTCAATGCTCGCCAGTTATTACGACAACCCAAACCTTTTTTTGGTAGGTGATGAAAAGCAAGCAATATACAGTTTTCAGGGAGCGTCCCTTGAACACTTTTCAGGATTCAAAAAAATATACCCACTCGCGCAGGTTATTACACTCATAGATTCGTATCGCTCTGGTGAAAAGATTTTGAAAGTAAGTCGTGCACTGATGCATGCAGGTGGCGTAGCTGAGGCACGTAACCCAGTATTGCAATCACGGCACCCCGAACCACAGCACGCAACTGTTTCTATTCACCCATTTAGTTCAGAGGAGTACGAGTTGGCCTGGGTCACTAATGCGATACAAAAGCAGATTGCAGAAGGTGTGGACCCAAAGGAAATTGCCGTGTTGTATAGAAACAACAGAGATGTCGAAGCGCTCACGAGAGAGTTTTTAAGAGTAGGCATTCCGCACCTCGTTGAATCAAACCAGAACGCACTTGCAGACCATCGCATTCAGCAATTACTCGCATGTATGCGTGCTGGGGCAGACAATCATACTGAGCGGAGTATGTCTGATGCGCTCCATGCGCCATGGTCCGGTGTACAGGATGCAGATATTCATAGAATTCTGCGTGCATCGCGCGTCACTCATTTACCACTCATTGAGGTTCTTTCTGCTTCAAAAAAAATTGAAGGACTGGTAGATAGAGATGCGGTTGAACGATTCACCACGAGCATGAAAAAGGCTGCTCAGCTTTCGCGTGAGGCGCATGCGCGGGACTTCTTCTCGTACATGATTCGGGACACTGGTTTCTTGAAATATGTACTGTCCCACTCAAGTACTGCAGATACTCTTGCTCGTGTGCGAGGGTTACTGGCAACACTAGAAGCGCGCGCAAAAAAGAAACTAGGGTATAGTGCACGAGAATTTTTGCAGGATATTGCACTCTACGAAGAATATAAACTTCAAGTAGAAAAGGATATGCCTATGCCTACGACACTAGAATCTGTACGTTTAATGACTGCGCACGGTTCAAAGGGCTTGGAATTTTCGTATGTGTATATTATTCATGCTAAGGACAAAAAGTGGGGAAATACACGTGGCAAGACGCCGTTTTATGTACCACGCCTAGAAAGCGTTGGTGATGACGACGAGCGACGGCTTATGTACGTAGCGCTTACACGCGCTAAAGACGGTGCGTACATATCGTATGCGCGTAGTAATGCTGAAGGCTCTAGTACGTTGCCTTCAGTCTTTCTTGCGGACATAGAAACGCACGTTGAAACGGTTGACATGTCCTCATTTGAGGTTGCGTATCAGCCTGAGCACGTGTTTACGGCACCACTACCAAACCCGACCGAAGAAGATGCAACATTCCTCCGTTCACTGTTTGTAGATCAGGGACTTTCTGTAACTGCGCTCAATAATTACCTTTTGTGCCCGTGGCGATACTTCTACAGAAACTTGGTGCGTATTCCCGATGTCCAAAACAAATACTTACAATTTGGTAACGGTATGCATGACGGTGTCAAGGCATTTTTTGATGAGTATGCGCAAAAAGAAAAGTGCCCGCCAGTCTCAGTACTTTTAAAAAATGTCGAGACTGCGCTAAAATCACAAGGGTTCGACACGGAAGGATTTACAGAGGCGCATACTAAAGCAGAGGAATGCTTACCGGGATGGTATGCAGAGAGAAAAATTACGTGGACTGAACGATTTCAATCTGAGCTTCCGATAGAAGTATTCATGCCCCTTTCAAATGCACCCATTGCGCGCGTGTTGTTACGTGGAAAAATTGATAGACTCGACACATTAGCGGACGGTAGCTTGCGTGTGCTGGATTACAAGACGGGAACACCAAAAACTCGCAATGAACTACAAGGACTCACCAAGAATGGTACTGGTGATTATTACCGTCAGCTCGCATTCTATAAGCTCTTTATTCAGCTCACAGAACGAGGCGTACTGAAGGAGGCGGTAATCGACTTCTTTGAGCCAGGGTCAAATGGTAAATATCGATATGAGGCGTTCGAAATTTCTGACGAGGATGTGCGTGCCCTTCAAGAACTTATTGCAAAAACTGCCGGTGAAATATATGGTCTCACATTCTGGGATACATTTTGTGATGATGCAGAGTGCGAATACTGTGCCCTTAGACGTGGTCTTTCTGCGTAGTACTATTCAATAGTAAATGGTGCAGAGCTTGATGTGGTGTGTTTTGCTCCGTCAGAGCATACCTTTCCACGGCATTGTGTGGCAACCCAAGACGTAATTCGGTAACGACCAGAGTGGACACCTTTTTCACTACACAGTGTTCCGTATTCGTTTGCGCCTGCAGCATCAGTTTTTGGCAGTGCAGGAATGAGCCAAATATATTTTTGCTTTTGTGCTGGTAATCTGTCGCCGTTGTTAAAGCCGATAATGGTACATCTTTCTTGTGCACCATCTGAGAGTATTTTTTCTGAAACTAAATCAAGAGTAATTGTCGAATCACTCGGTATACCGGTATTTTTCCATGTAATGCGCATTTCTTTACCTCGCTTAAAATATCCTTGTGTTGGGTAGGTAATTTTATGTAACGCAGTTCCGTCACTCGCAAAGGTAAACCACGTGTCACTATCATCAACGAGTGACTTTCCAAGAATGGCTATCCATTCAGGATGTAGAGAAACATTAACCTTGTAGCGACCAGGTGCCACTGTGCCAGTATTTTTTGAATGAATAGGGATAAGCTTCGAAGTAAGAGTCATTGGTATCGAATACACATCACTCTTTAGACTTTTCAAGCCGGTACATTCTGTATCAATAAGTGCGTGCGTGTCTCCAATTTTTTGTGCATACAATTCTATGAGAAACGGGCAGGGGAGTTCGGCACTGTTTCTTACCTTTGCCATTTTCTTTATGAGAGATGCATCAAGTTTAATTTTAACTTGCACGCGCTTGCCGTCTGAAATAGTTTGACCTCCGTTTGGGTACACAACCTGCACCAGATCTGAGTTTTGAGCAAAAACAAATGTGGTGTTCACACAAAAAATAATGAGAAGTGCAAGTAGGGAGGTGGGGTGTACGTAATATTTTGAAGCCATTGTAGTATCGTTATTCTTCTGAAGCTGAACCATCCTCAAGCACGTCTAAGGTAATGCTCTGTGTTGTAGTCACTCGCTGTGCATTTTTACATACCGCGTTAAACTTTGTGGGACCATACACACGTCCAACAATTGAACCAGAAAGTCCAACCTCTTTAAAACATTTAAGGCTTTCTGTGCCGTAGGTGTCACATCCTGGGCCGTATATAACACAAGAAACTGAATTTTTGCTTTTCCAGGTGACTTTCACTTCTTCACCGCTCGGTACAACAACAGGGTCTGCGTATAGTTGTACTGATGGGGCGCTAGTAGCGTTTGTTGTTGTGTCGCTTACAGTAATTGAGCATGATGCTGATCCAATATCTTCTTCCTGCAAGTCAGTACATTTAACTGAGTACAAGGATGTACGCAGAGGACTCACGGTAGCCACACCGCGTACTGCATTATTAGTCGTAAAAGTTCCATCTTGCGTGCTGACACCAATTGATTTTTTTGAGAGTGTTGGACATGTCCATCGAATGGTTGCATCTGAGCCACGAGTTACTGCCTTTGGGCTGCATGAAAGTACAATCTTTTTGCCAGTGAAATCATCCACTTCTGCTACGTCAGTCTTAACTAACACTTTTATTGACTTACAGGTTACGCTACCAATTTCGTTGGTTGCCTTAAGAGTGTAGGTGGTGTCAGTATCAGGTGACACCTCTGTGCTACCGTCTTGTACCTCGCCCAAGGTTCCTTTTATAGGCGTGTTTTTGCCTGCAACTTTAGATGTATAAGAAACAGTTGTTTTCAGTGTGCCACTACTGAGTACAGACCAGTTGAGCGAAGTTGATTCTCCTTTAACTACGGTAAGTGTTCTTGCGGAATCGTCTGCACAGACAGGAGGAGTTGTTGCTTTGGTAAGATCAATTTGTTGAGGAGATACCGGAGGTTGAGTAGGAACTTGTGGCATCTGTCCGCCAGTGCCGCTTGGTGAGCCACCACTTGGTGCTCCGCCACCTGAGCCAGCGGGTGAACCACCACCCGAAGCTCCGCCACCGCTTCCTGAACCGCCTCCGCCATTATTTCCTCCACCGCCGTTTCCACCGCCACCACCGCCAGATCCGTTTCCACCATTTGGGTATTCATACGTAGTTACGTTTTCACACACTTCTTCGTATTCTACTTTTTCTGGTTCAGGTTTTGCATCTTCCGGTTTTTGTTCTGGTTGTTTTTCTTCTTGCGCAGGTGTTACTTTTCTACACACCACAGAGTATGTATCAGGTGCGCCTATTTCACCGCAGACCTCTAGTCCACCAGCTCCCGAAGGGCCCGTGGTTAATGACTTAGGTAGTAATGCAATACCATCGTTACATTTTTTCAGGCATGCGTCTTTATGTGCTTTGGTAAGGCCAGGACCTCCGCCAGTTTCAAATAGAATTTGAGAACGGGAAAGGCACGATTTTGCGTTTGGCTTTCCTTTAAATCCAGGAACGAGGCTTTTGTCTACTGGTAGTTTTGCGCGCATGCCATCACCGGTATATAAATCAAACTTGTCATCATATTGTTTCTTACATTCTGCGGGAGTATTTTTCTTTGGTGCTAATTGTTCAGGGTCAACTTTTTTTACTGGTGGTTTTAAAAACTTGAGCATTCTATCTATCATGCTATCTTCAGATTCTTGTTGAGGCTGCTGCATAGAAGGGAATGACGGAGCTTTTGGTTTTGTGCCACCTGTACTCGCTCCAGGTGCTGTGGGTGCTGCTGCACCAGGTATTTTGTTGTTGTAGTGACATCCTGAGGGGCAGCTCTGTGGTGGCGCGTCAGGCTTAAAGTCTGGCGTACCATCGCCTTCACAAACCTTCTTCATTTCTTCTTGAGTTTCCTTTTCACACTGGGCGTCAAGAGGATCAGTTTCAGGTTTTTTTGGTTCGTCTTTCTTTTCAGGTGCTGGCTGCGGCGCCCCTCCTCCCGGGATGCCAGTTTTGGCGGTGTCACCGGCAGGTTTTGCACTATCTGCAGGTTTCTTTTTCTCTACCATCTTACACTCCTTTCTGGTCACAGGTACTGGCTGAGGGGCAGGAGCAGGAGACTCTCGTTGCTGGGTGTTATTACCACTGCCATTACTTGATGAGGGACGTGATTTTGTGCGACCGCCACCAGAGGCACCACTCACTACTGTCGGCATTACTGCACTTACAAGACGTGAAGCGAGCTGGGAAGTTAAACTTGCAATTTTTAGTGCTGGCGCTTTGTAGAGATGCTCTGAAGCATCATTCATCACTAATTCGTCACTGTCGAGTCCTGAGTATTGTGGTTTAGTATCGTGTGTGAGTAGTGAATATTTTGTATACGGGAGTTCTTGAAATTTTTGTGCTGATGTAGCAATACTTACTATAAACACAGTCATCGCTACCAAGCGAAAATTTCTTTTCATTCTAAAATTATACACGCATTTCTAAGGAAAGTAGGTCTCTTTCCACTGGTGTGCATGCTCATCTTCAAGTTGCTTAATGTAGTTAAGTGCATCCTGCGCATGCGCTCCAGGATTAAGCATACTCAGTCCTGATGTACAAAAATCGCTTGGGTTCTGGTATGGTGACTGAAACAGCGCAGTGAGTGTTGTTGTGTACAGCTGCACAGTTTCTTTTTCTATCTCGCTCTGAGATTCCAAGAGTGTCACTACTTCATTAATTAATGATGCATCGCTCAGATATTGTTCTGCGCGCATTTTTTGAATAAGCGACCATATGTGTTCCAGGTGTGCAGTAACTTTTCCTACTTCATTTTTTTCTTCATTTGAAAAACAATGCACCAACTCTAAAATGTCTACCTGCCTCATGTGTGGCCACAAGTGTCGTAGGTCAAAAATATCCTTGGTTCGATATAAATGAAGTTTGTAATACGCAACAATAAATGGGTGGGCGATATGTAGTATTTTCCCTGATGGAAGAACAAATTTTGTTGGTTCTGAAAATTGTATGGAAGTGCTGCTCCCGTTACGTAGCATGAGCGTCGTTCCGTCTTCTGTGACATGTCCAAACTGAACGTCAATGAGACCTCGCAACGAATTATGTTCTATACGGGGCACTCCTGGTGCGGCTTCTTGCGACAAGAAAAATGAATAATCACGCATCGTGATGGCGTCATGCATGCTTACTTTTTGTGCGAATGTACCTTGTTCTGATTGCCAGTGACGAAAAAGTGAGTATCCGTGCTGTAAATACTCAGTCTCAAAGCGTAAGGCTTCATGAGAAAATGTGCAGATGTCTATGTCATGATGATTTCGCTCAAACTTTCCCGAGTAGAGAGGTATGTTCATTGCGCCTGAAAGAAACCATCCATTGTGAGAGTTTTCAAATATTGGAGAAATCTGCTCGAGACGTTCAAACGACGCACGCACCTCTTTTTCTGTCGATGAAGGGAATACACCATGCGCATCCGGGATATCGTCAGGTAATACCTCCCATGTGGGGAGTAGGACAATCGTATTTTGTGCAACTGATACAGTCATAGATTGATGTATGTAAAAGTGTAGCATAATGCGCTACGCACGTTTTTCATTATTTGTTACACTAGTATGATCATGCCATATGTGTATACATATTCAGCGCTCGGAACATCCTGGACTATTCAAATCTGGGATTCACTCTCTGAAAACGAATATGAAAATTTATCAGCGTCGCTCTGTGCGATAACGCAAAAGTTTGAAGATACATATTCGCGTTTCAAAAGAGATTCTCTGATGTGGCAACTAACGTCTCGACGGGGCATCGTCGAAGTTCCTAAGGATTTTGTACAGATTTTGCGCTGGTATATTCGTGTATATCCACTGACACGGAAAAAAATTACCCCGCTCATCGGTTTTGCATTGTGTGACGCGGGATACGACGCGTCGTATGAGACTAAAGATACTTTTACAGAAAAGGAACAAAAGAGGACTATACCAGATTTAACCATTGCAGTGTCAATTATTGATGACACCCATATTATTCTTTCGGAGAGTGTACTTTTTGATTTTGGAGCGATTGGGAAAGGGTATCTTGTTGATAAGTGTGCGGCTTTTTTAAAAGAGGAAGGTGTGAATCGATATTTGGTTGAAGGCGGTGGAGATATTTTTTATGAAGGTGCCGGAGTTCCCATAACCGTTGGCCTTGAGCATCCTGAAGATGCGACCAAGCTTATCGGTACCGTTGAATTAACACAAGGTTCTGTATGTGGCTCGAGTATAAGAAAACGTGTCTGGGGGAAGCACAGTCATTACGTTGATCCAGATACACATGTATCACCAAATAGTATCGTGGCACTCTGGGTAGTTGGATCTTCTGCAACGCTTGCGGATGCAGTGTCATCATCTCTTTTCTTTTCAGAACCAAAGGACATCGTCGGAATTCCTTTTGAGTATTGCATCATTCATGATGATATGAAGGTTGATGTATCATTAGGGTTTAAAGCAAATTTATTTTCATAAAAAACCCTGCAATGCAGGGTTTTTTATGAACATGTTATTTTGATTACTCTGCGAGCATTTGCTCGATGAGTTGCTTTACAACCTCAAATGGTTGTGCGCCTTCTATTGGTATTTGCTTTCCTTTATAGAGAATTAAGC
>JBAQUX010000020.1:0-54737 GCA_049297775.1 Minisyncoccia bacterium | reverse complement strand
GCGCAAGTGTGTGGACCGGTAGCTTCACAATTTGGTTCTCAAGGTTGCCACAATAATAATCGAACAGCCATTTTCCCTTCAAACGTTCAGGGGATTGGTGCGCATGTTGCACTTCTCAGAATTTATTGTTCAAAACAAAAACGATGTACGCTCGGAAAAGTGACTCAAAAATGGGCCGAAGGAACAAACGGACAAGAAGATAATGCATACGCACGAACTGTTGCGAAGTGGCTCAACATGTCGCCAAATCAAATCTTTGATCCAAATAATATTGACCAGATGGGCCGAATTGCGATTGGTATGTCTCGACTTGAGGTTGGCAGTATTAAGTACTCATGTCAGGACTTAGTACAAGGCACGCATATGGCGTTCGGACTAACGCCTGTTGTTGCCGGACCTGCAAACATTGGTACGCTTGTAGAAGGAACGCAAGGTGGTGCGCAACTTTATCAAAGCCTCTTTAATCAAAATCAAGGCTTTGGAGACCCGTTTAATCAGAACGGCACAAATCCATTCAGCTCACTTTCGGGTCAAAATGGTGCATTCGCACCAACAAATAGTAGCAGTCAACAAACCGCACAACAGCCACAGCAACAACAGCCACAGCAACAACCCCAGTATCCTGCGCAACAATCACCATACATATCACCACAGCCGTCACTCGTGAATTCCTTTTCTCCAACAAGTACATCTGAAACGTTACCTGAAGACGTTGAGGTTTCCGATTCAGCAATTTCAGAGATTGCATGCAAGCCAAATACTGTGGCATGGGTTTGTAATGAGGGTTCAGTGTCTCGTGGTATCTCAAAACCAAATGATGCGTTGTTTACCACAAAAGGGGCACTTATCGGTTCTCTCTATGTAAATCCAAAAGAAAAAACCACTTACACTATTCAATGTATTAAAAATCAGAAAATTTTAGATTCAGCGTCGTGCGCGCTATCGCCACACAAGAGAGTCGCACCTCCAGTAACTGTTCGCAAACCACAAATTGCGTTCGAAGCAGACCCCTCAGAAGTTAACCGAGGTGAACGAACAACACTGACATGGGCTGCGCTAAAAGTAGATTCTTGCAGTATCTCTGGGTATGGCGTTTCTGCCGACGGTGTCGAAGGTTCTGTGGAAACAGACGAACTCTTTGAGCGAGGACGGTCTGAGTACACCATTGAATGCCAAGATAACACTGGGGAAATTGTAACAAAAACTATTTATGTTGAAGTTCAGTAATGTACTTTTTTTGAGCACAGTCACCGCTCTATCGCTCACTGTTATTCCATATAATTTTTCGAGCGCTGCAGAACTTGATACTGTAAACGGGAAAATAAAAACTGACATTCTTACTGCGCAAGATAAAAAAACGTTAGGGCTCGATACTGGCGCAACTCAATTTCTGTGTAGTGTTTCAAATAAGGGGTGCACAGACCATATTACTGGTCTTAATCCAGCATTTGCAGAGTGTCTCGCAAAATTTATAAAAGCCGGTCAAGCTGCAGGACAGAGTATGCGAATAAATTCTGGATACCGTTCACCAACACGTCAGGCGGAGTTATTTAACCAAGCGGTTTCAAAGTATGGAAGTGAGTCGGCTGCACGAAAGTGGGTTGCGCCGCCGGGTAAGTCAAATCACGGGAGGGGTATCGCCGCAGACCTTTCAAATTCTGGTGGATGGGCGCATGCAAATGCAGGGAAATTCGGACTTAATTTTAGAATGAGTCATGAGCCATGGCATGTGGAGCCGGGGGGTGGTGGATGCAACTCCGGTACCGGCGCAAATGATACGAGTGCTGGAAATCAAAATGGAGATGGCGGGGCACAAAATGGACAGCAGTCACCAGGAGATACTTCTGGAGCAGGAGGAAATTCCGGAGCTCCTTCAGGTGGCAATGAAAGTAGTGGCGGAGGTCAAGGCGCAGGAGCAAGTCCAACTCAGACTCAAAATCAACTACCGCCACAACAGCCAGTCAAACCAGTAATACCAGTAACGCCGATCCAAGAAGCATCAGGTGAAGCAACGCTTTCGTGTAGTCCAGAAGTAGTGTCTCTCGGAGAACCGGTCACTCTCGGCTGGGAGTGTCCAGTGGGCACGTCACTCATACGCGGGACCAGCACAGACACTACTACACCATTTAATGTAAAAAATGCGCTTATTGGGTCGCTTAGAATAAACCCAAAAAAGAACGCTACCTACGGGCTGTCATGCTTAAAACAAGGGAGGGTGTTAGGTAAGGCAACGTGTGCTGTCGTCGTTAAGTCGAAGAAGCAAGTCATCACTGCTCGCCTCACTGCAACCCCAAAATCAGTAAATGAGGGAGAAAGCGTAGATATATCATGGACATCACAAAATGCTCGTTCATGTAGTGTGACAGGTCCGGGTATTGCGTCAGCGAGTAAATCCGGTCTTGAAACTTCAGCACCGCTTTTTGAAACAGCCACGTTTGTACTTGAGTGTAAACCGCTCCAGCTAAAAGATGTCCCGCTCATAAAAAAAATAGAAGTAGTAGTCTTAAGCACGAGCATGAATGAAGAGGGTTCTGCAACGCAACATGCACCTTCTACAGAAACAGAGTTTACCAATCCGCTACAATAGTTTCTCATGTGGAAGAGTGTTCACTGGAAAAGAAAATACCTGTTACGATAGTGACATGTATATATTTGCGCTCCTTGGATTAATTTTTACGTTTACTCCTCCTGTAGCAACAGTGCAAGCAAATGTTATTGATACGCTTGGTCTACCCAAAGGTACAATAACAATGCCGGGCGATACGAACTTACTTCAAGGAGGATGCGGCGGTGATCCATTCCAGGCACTCGCAAAATATGGATGTACTCGCCAAAATGAATGTGTTCCCGCAAGTGCAAATGGGCAAGGGGGCATCAACTCAGGACTTGCGTGTCGTCTCACGAAACTGTTCGATGCCGCGGTAAAAGCAGGATGCACACCTAAAATAATTAGTGCATACCGTTCTGCGGCTAAGCAACAAAGTATGTGTGGTGCTGGGAAAAGTGGCTGTGCAGCAGCAGGTAAATCGTGTCACCAGTATGGACTTGCTGTCGATGTGGGTAGTTGTCAGGACTGGCTTAGAAAAAATTCGCCACAATTTCAATTACACTTTCCATACTACGGACCTCATATTCAATGTATCGAGCACAGAGTTGCGGCATGCAACCCTTCAACGCCACCATGTAAAGGAGGTGGGCCAATTTCAGACCCTGGGCAAGGAGGACAGGGTGGGCAACAAGGTCAAGGAGGTGGAAGTCCAGCAGGTGGTGGAGAGCAGGGTGGTGGTGGAAGTCCAGCCGGAGGTGGCGCAGGTGAGCAGTCATCACCACAACAGCAACCACAGACTCAGCAACCGCAAGTGCCACCTACGGCAGATACCCCGGTAGATGCAACAGAAGGAGAGGCTACGCTTACGTGTTCCCCAGAAAAGGTTATAAGTGGCGAGAAAGGCACTCTTGAGTGGCAGTGTCCGGATGGTGCAACAACAGTGAAAGGAGGGACATCAAACGTTGCATCGCTCTTTAATCCGAAGAACTCAGTTACCGGAACTTTCTCAGTCACACCGAATAAGACCACTACCTATTCTCTCACCTGTCTCAAAGGCGGTAGAGTCCTCGCAAAGGCATCATGTGAAATGATTGTTACAGTTCCCAAAAACATCATCACCGCTCGCCTCACTGCAACCCCAAAATTAGTAAATGAGGGAGAAAGCGTAGATATATCATGGACATCACAAAATGCTCGTTCGTGTAGTGTGACAGGTCCGGGTATTGCGTCAGCTGATAAGACAGGGAGAAGCACCTCTGACTATTTATTTGAAAGTGCGAAATTTACACTTACCTGTAAGCCGTTTAAATCAACAGATCCGACAGTGACAAAGGTAGTAACTGTCGAGGTGGTATCATTAGGTGGAGAGACTGATCAGTCAGTAACAGAGACGTCAAACATGCAAGAGACTGAGTTCGTTGACCCGTTGAGGTAAGTGTAATGTGGACACTGATTATTTTTAGCATGTGATGACTGGTAGAATTACTCTATACATCCATGAATACTTTACTATACACATATCTTAGATATTTGATTCTTGGGGTCGTTTTTAGCGCATCTATTCTTGTAACGATTACTGCTACCACTTCTGCACAAACAGCACCTGCAGCAGGAGGACAAGCTGCTCCGGGAAAATGTGGGAGTGTTGGATATAACTTAACAACTTGTGACTGTGTTGGGGCAACTGCTGTTTGTGTGACCGATTCATCAAAATGTTCTGCACCACAAGGAGTGTATCCAATTGCATATGTAAACGTTGGTAGGTGTTACCCAGGAAAGGATTGTCCTGCTGGGGGAGTCGGAAGAGGAGGGCTCCAAGCAAGTGAAGGTGGATGGAATGAGCCGTGGATTAATTTAAAAAGTGCACCAGGTATTGCTCGTGCCGAACGCCTCATTCAAGAGGCAAAATCAAAAGGATATAAAGCGTTTGATCCAGACAATACCGCTGAGGCTGTGGACACTGCAGACATGAAGATGCTTGTAGATATTGGTCAAAAATACGGTATGAAAATATCTCTTAAAAATGAAGAAGGGCAGTGGGCGAAACTACTCACACAATATCCGCAATACAAACAAAACGTAGTTATGGTTACCGCAGAGGAATGCGCGACTGTGGGTGACTGTGGAAAGTACTCGCTTTTCAAAAATTTAAATATACCTGTTATTCATATAGAGTACGCGAATAAAGGGGGCACGGCAGGGAAGCTTCAGAGAGCAATAGCAACAGCAGGTGGAGCAGGAATGCTTGTTCCCAATGAACGACAGTTGCGGGGCATCACATCGCTCGGAAGCGCCTGCGTAAATGAAAATGGCATCACTCCGGGTCCTGGTCCTACTCCTGAACAGCTTGCTGCGCTCAGTAATGGGCAACAGCCGTATCAACAAGGAAACACGTCACCTGGTTCATGGGCGTCACAGTCTGCTCCAGGACAGTGGGCAGGCGTTCCTGCTTCTTCACTCGCTGCGCAGCCAGCGAACTATAACCCTGGCGCAAATCAGTGGAAGCAACAGGATTACGATAGGCTACAAGCGAATGCGAAGCCAACATTTTTAGATCCAAACAAACCATTACCAAAAACGGGAGAAAAAAATCCTTTTGCAAAAGATGCTGATTGGAAAGACGAAGTAAAAAAAGAAGAAGTGAAGCCGGCAGTAAAAAAAGCACAAGAGAATACTGAGTTTTTCGATCCACTTTTAGGCACCAAAGGAACGCAAGGCACAGGAAGTTCGGGCTCGGGTGTGCAATCTGTGGGTACTGCACGTATACGATGTATGCCAAGTTCGGTTACGTTGGGAGTGCGACCTACACTTGCGTGGTCATGTGGGAAAAAAGGTGTAGCGAGTTCTGGTGATGGTTTTGATTCACGTAATAAACCTCTTGGTTCCGCGCGTGCCAAAATAAATAAAACGACTACATTTGCGATAAGTTGTTTTGATGGAAATGGTGAAGATATTGGTACAGCGCAGTGTACTGTAACGGTGCGAAAGCCAGTGAGTGGTGACGAAGCATTTAAGAGTGAAGGTGCAAAGCCAGCTGAAGAGAAAAAAGGAGGGTTCTGTCTCTTATCCTTCTGTCTATGAGTATTGGTGTACGACATACGCTGGGTGGTGCCTTCTGTATTTTTTTCTCCGTAGCCTCTTTTGCTTTGGCTGCTGTTTCGCCAACCAAGAGTACTCCGGCTCCACAACAAGGAACCCAAGGAGCCGCTTGTCCGCAGCAAGTAGCTGGAACGCATGGAGTAAAATTGCTTGGGGCTAATACCATTGTTTCGGATATCGTCATAAACGCCTGTGTTGCTATGGGTGAGGATGGTAACGCGTTGAGGGGTGGCAGAGGTGGCAATGTGTGTGCCCTTACCTCAGGGTATCGTTCTGCATCACATAATGCTTCGGTTGGGGGCGCTTCCCAAAGTCAACATGTACAGGCAAATGCAATAGATATTGTGCTTAAGTCAGGCGATGTTGTTCGGTTCGGTCAACTGCTCCATGCAGGTTTGTGTTGTAAAAATAGTTGTCTCGGAGGTTTGGGGTATTACAACGGAAATAAGTATCATGTTGATAATCGTAAAGGTGTAGCCGCTTGGGGGCCAGGATATTCACGCTCAGGCATCCCGCAAATAACAAATGCTGGTGTCCGCCAGCTACTCAATACTCATTTACAAAATAGTGGCTCTATACAGTTACCAGGTGGTACACAGGTAAATATCGCAACCGGCGACATCACGACTCCACAAGGTGTAACTTCACCACAGCAATTGTTTTCACAACTGGCAACCCAAGGACAAAATGAAGATGGTAATTGGGCGACGAATCCCATGCAGGCGTATCAGCCATCAGTACAACAACAGCAACAACAAATTCCTCAGCAACAGCAAGCTCCGCAACAACAATATAACCAGCCGCAACAAGCTCCTGTGCAATATCCGATACAGCAACAGTCGCAATATCCAACTCAACCACAGAACGCTGTATTACAGACAACTGTGCCAGCAGACACAGAATATCCACTTGAGACGTCAGCCAAAGAGACTATTGAACCAAAGGTTATGTTCGGAGAGGGTGCTTATATCCGTTGCGAACCAAGCGCTCTTGCGCGCGGGGAAGATGCACAAATTACGTGGTCATGTGGGAAAACCAGCGGGACAATCAAAGTTGTAGGCAGAGGCTTCAATCCTCGAAACTCTGTTTTCGCGTCTGCACGAGTATCACCAGTTGAAACTGAGGAGTTTGGGCTCAGCTGCTACTCAAACGGAAAAAGATTTGTTCAAAAAACTTGTACTATAGAAGTTGACAATGAAGAGTCTCGCGGAACATTTACGGTTAAGTCAGAACAAGCATCACTACCGAGTATTAAGCAAGGGAAGTTTTGTGTATTTGGATTTTGTTTCTTCAGTCAGTAATGTTACAAGGGGAGTCTAATCATTTTTAGAAAGTAGAACATATTATAAAAAACCTCCATGAATGGAGGTTTTTTATAATATGTCCGCCCGGTTGGAATCGAACCAACGACCAATTGCTTAAAAGGCAACTGCTCTACCGACTGAGCTACAGGCGGGTCAGACGGAATATAGCATATAGAATTGCATCTGTGGAGTGCTGGCCGTAGAGTAGGGGTATGCGTGAGGCAGTACTCATACTTCATAACATACGAAGCGCCACGAACGTGGGTGCAATTTTCCGTACCAGTGATGGCGCCGGTGTACGTAAAATATACATTTCAGGATATACACCAACACCCATTACTCGGTTTGGAGTTCCGCAAAAAGACATAGCAAAATCTGCGCTCGGGGCAGAAAAATTTATTCCGTGGGAGTCCACACAAAGCCCGTCAATACTTATTAAAAAACTTAAGGCCCAGGGGTTCCAGGTAGTTTGTGTTGAACAAGATGTGGCATCTATTGATTATAGAAAGGTATGTCTCAAGGAGCGAGTAGTATTTATGTTTGGGAATGAAGTACGTGGCATTTCTAAGCAATTATTAAAGCATGCTGATTGTATCGCGGAAGTTCCGATGGTGGGACGTAAGGAGTCGCTTAATGTTGCCACAACGGCGGGCATAGTCTTGTTCAGGCTGTTACAGCCGTAAGACTCGGCAGTGCTTAGTATGAAACAACATCAACAACTCGTCCCGCAGGGTCGAGGAGTCGAATGACGTCATACTTATTTCGCCATAATTCTGCTGGAGCATTTAAGTACAGATACCAACCGCCAAAGTTAAAAATACCATAACCACTCCTTTTGTATTCTCGCTCCACACATTTGTTGTACGTTAGTTTTTCTGCGATGAATGAACGGCATACAGGTAATAATTCTGGTGGAGTATTTTGAAGTGGGGTTTCGCATGGTCGTAATGATTGTATGTACTCGATACACTCCTCGCCATACGCGCGAACATTTTCAATAGTTGGAGGGAGTAGTGCGCTTGGGGCAGGGCATATTTCACTTAACGCAGGAATAAAATTTCTTCCTTCACTGAGTTGTCCGCTACAGGTATTTGTATGGAACGATGTCGCAAGTGGAGAAGAGCCCGTCATAATATGCACAAACTCTCCTGGTGCGAGCACGATATCCGTAGTCTTGTTCTCTCTTCCAAGAACAAAGAAGAGAACGCCTTGTGGTAAAGGTATGCGTGTGCCAGATATGCTACTTTCAAGCGACCATCCTTTTAAAGAAATAGTTTTGGTATTTTGAATACTTGCGCGTATGGTCATGTATTCTTCTTCAGGAAATTCAGTTTGAGTGTCTTGCTCAGTTACATCAAAATTAACTAACCCTTTCCATGGAGAATCACCCACCAGACCTTTCGTAGTAGGTGTCCACAGTTCTTCCTCAGTCACTTCAAGTGTTAAATGTGCGCGTTCACCTGGATTTGCGACGGACCATTTACTGAACCATCCACCGAGAGTAAGACTCTCTGTACTGAGGTTTTTAGCAAAACTGCCCATCACTACAAATAGTGCAATTATCGCAATAACAATAAATACCGTTGCAAGAAAATCTTTCACTCGCTAAGTATAAAATGGAAAGCCAAAAATAGAAATGTCGCGATGCTCACAAGGATAATGCCAAGCGTCTAGACAATATTCAAAAATTCTTTGAGTGCCGCTTGCGCAACAGCATAGTCACTCCAAGGTTCCTTCTCTCCGTTTGCTCGGCAGATGCACGGATCAGTACCTTTTCCGGTAATGAGAATCACATCATGCGGCTTCGCAAGCGTGAGCGCGTGGGCAATAGCCTCTCTTCTGTTCATAATGACAATGGGCTTTTTGTGCAAACCAGTTGCGACCTGAGCCACTATTTCTTCTGGGTTTTCGTCGTACGGGTCTTCGTCGGTCAATATGACAACATCGCAATACTTCTCTGCCATTGCACCCATGCGTGGGCGTTTTGATTTGTCTCGTCCACCGCCAGTAGCACCCAACACTGCAATCTTTCTTCGTGGCTCAAATGCAGTGTACAGCGCTTCAAGCGATTCGACGGTATGAGCGTAATCAACAACAACGTCAAAGTTTTGTCCTTCGCGAACAAATTGAGCACGTCCAGCAATTTCTTTAACATCAGCAATACCTTTCGCAATGGTCTCTGGTGGTATTCCGAGAGCGTCGGCTAGCTCCGTGGCAGCGAGAATGTTGTAAAGATTAAATGCACCTGGCAACTGGCTTTCTACCCGTACTCCTTTATATGTAAATGAGCTATGGCAATCATCTGCTTCGTAAGTCCCGATGGTCTTGAGAGAGTATGTGCGTGTGATTTCAGTAGGAAAGTCTAAAAAGTCATTCGCGTGTGCATCATCACCATTTACTACCATGATGCGTGGTCGTTCAGGTGAGCGGGTGAGCTCTCTCGCGATAGAAAGCTTGGCATTCTTGTATGCTTCAAATGAACCATGAGCATCTATATGCTCAGGAGCAAGATTTGTAAACACCAGGGCATTTAATTGGAGCGCATGATGTCTAAAGTATCGCGCACCCTCAGAAGTTGCCTCAATGACAGCGTAGGTGCATCCAGCCGTTCGTGCATCGCTTAGGAATTTTTGCAAAAAAAATCTTCCCGGCATGGACATGCGCATCGTGTTTGAAAGTACTGTGTCTCCAATTACAAAACGTACAGAATTAGTAACCGCTACTTTTTCTCCATGTGCTCGTAGTATTGAAGCAATGAGTTCGGTAGTGCTCGATTTTCCTTTAGTTCCTGTAACTGCAATAACGGTGATGTGTTGCGCAGGGTTGCCATACAGTACCGCCCCAATTCGTGGGAGACTCCAATGGTAGCCCTTACGAACATGTTCTACGATGTGAGAGTTAATTTTTGTTAAAAGATGTTTCATATTAATGAACTATTTTTTCCCAAGCATCCGCAATGCTGCGCGGACGCGCTGCTCAGTTCCTGAAATATCAGATGGGATGCTTTTAAGTACGCTGCGTGCATCTTCAAGAGAGTATCCTAATACAGAAAGGGCCTCGAGAGCATCAGAGTCGCCAGTGTCTGATGCGTCTTCGAGAGAACCAACTTTTTCACGGAGCTCAAGTATTAGTTTCTGTGCAGTTTTTGTGCCGATACCGACCATCTTGGTAAGATACACCAAGTCACCCTGAGCAAATGCCTGCTTGAGTCGCCGGTAATCTCCTTTGTCCATAATGCCGAGTGCCGATTTTGGGCCAACACCTGATACCGACAAAAGCAATATGTAGAATTCCTTTTCTGCCTTATCAATAAAACCATATAGGTCGAGTGCGTCTTCTCGCACAACGAGGTACGTGTGAAGGGAAATCTCGTTTCCAGGTGTACACATCGCCAGTGTTGCTCCAGTAAGTGCGACGAGGTACCCGATGCCGTGCACGTCAATAATTGCATGTGTGAGTGTCGTATCACGTATCGTGCCATGCAGGTGTGCAATCATCAAAATAGTGTACCACACAGAGACATGAGGAAGAGTAGGTTTTTTGACTTTCGTACACGTACCGAGTAGTGTCGTATGACCATTAAGAGAAGGGAGGCCCTCATGCACCTTGGATGGTTTGCAGCCTTTGGTTTATCCGCGATGGTATTCATTGTGGACATTGGCGTAGGGACCATGATGTTGGTATATGGAAAGCCACCGAATATATGGCTTTCTCTTACCTTTGTCGTCTCTGGCGCTGTGTTCGTTGTTTCGACCATCGTCCTCATTCTTCGTCGTCTCTGTGGCTACGAGGAGGAGGATTGACCAACGGACGGCCATTCGTGTTTCCCACCACGGATGGCCCCAATATTTGCCAAATAATTTTTATTGTGTAGTATACCTACTATGCCAATTACATCTTCAGCAAAAGAAGCAATTCGAAACTCAGCGCGCAAGCGTGTCGTTAACGACCGCCGCCGCCGCACTCTTAAAGATGCCGTACGCGAAGTAAAGTCTGTAAAGACACAAGATGCACTTAATGCAGCATATGCAGCAATTGATAAAGCAGTAAAGCGCGGTGTCATCAAGGCTAATAACGGCGCACGCAAGAAGTCACAAGTTGCAAAAGCTATGACTGCAAAAGCGCCAGCAAAAAAGAAATAATCGTATGACACACTCAGCTTCATTTTTTTGGTTTTACTTTAGAACCCCTAAGATGGAGAGGATTGCGTTGTAGTTAAAAACTAAAACTTAACCCCCTCCATCTGGAGGGGGTTTTCAGTTGTTGGCGGCGCTGGCAATGAGCGAAAACCTGTTGGCTACCTTGGGGGCACCTATGGCCAATAAAAAATTATGTACGCTGACTCGTAAATTATCCTTCGTGCGCAGCAAGTGGGAAAATTTACCACATGGGTTGCATCGCTTTGTAGCGACGTACCATATCAGAGTAAGCCTGGATGGCGAATTCTGGAATAGTGGAGAAATTGATTTTGTTGGCGAGCACGAATCTCGCGCTGAAGCGCAGAAACGTGCAAATCACAAAGTGGATCTTTTCCCTAGGGTGGAAGAGGGGGTGGATAGGAATATCCTACTCTGAGTTTGCGTTTGGCTGGGTACTCATGCGCGAGTATCCACGCCAATGTTTTCAGAAGAGGAATATATTGCATGCAATATATTCCCCTGCTGAAAAGTAGGGAGTTTTCAATCGCGGGCCGACCCTGCGATAGATGAAGACTTAGGTCATAACCTGGGGGAACCCATGGCAAAACCTGAACATGGCAAAACTTATTCCGCAACGGTATCAAGCGGAAAATGCGAAGAACTGGGTGACGGAACGCATCATCAGACTGATGTCTACCGTATCACTGTGAGTGAGAAAGGGAAACCTGATCACACTCTGGTGATGACACTTGAGTCAAAGCATGCGTCGAACGCGTATGCGCTCAGGTCAATCCAAGACTTTGTTGCGTTTATAAGAGGACGCGAGTGATGTCATTGGCTGGGCGTTCGTGTACACGAATGCCCATGCCAGAATTTTTCACCCGGAGAGCTGTGCATTGTTCATGTAACAATCTACAGCTCTCCCGCGGGGAGACGCTTCATGTAAATGGAGTGCAATGCTCAACTCGGGGTATCCCATGGGCAAATGTAATGGTTCTTTTGTATCAAATCCTGGCGTGAGTCGGGACGAGTTACCACCACCTCCTCCAGTGGAGGTGGATGAGGAGTTGCAAGGCTCCTCGCCAGATCTTGTAGCCCCCGCTACAGGACAAGATGCAAGTCTTGGACCCGACCCTGCGCCTTTTACAGGCACAGGTAGGTCCACTGGCTGGGGTGGCTAGCGCACAACGGAACTGGGGAGCGGATGTCTTATTCATATGAGGCATCCGCGACCATTTTTATAGCAATTATGATTTTTTCAAACATACATATTAAAAATTGTTTCCATGCAACATCTTGGTGGCCTCTTTCTGCTTCTTTCGAAAGAGGATTGTGTTGTAACTAATCATGGATACAACGTAACCCCCTTTCGAAAGAAAGGGGGTTTTGTGTGTACTGGGGTGCCCTAGTACAGTTCAAGACCGTATGCTCATGTAGGGGGTTCCTATGAGCGACACGAAAAAGCACGACACACCTGTTCACGAACAGGTTGAGCAACCGCAATCAGGCACGAGTGCGGACCGCACGCCAGTGACATCGCCACCTGAATCTCCCGACGCAAATCGGTTTGAAGGGTGGGGAGGCACAGGCTCAGCAGGACGCAAACGTCGAGGTGGTGGGTGGCTCAATCCTACTCTGGATGAGTGAGTTATGCGGCGGGTATTGGCAATTGCTGGTACCCGCTATTTTTTTAATGCAAAAAAATCTGATTCATGCGCGCGCAATCTTTGCAGGAGCTCTTCGTGGAGTTTTTGAACCGTAGGGTCGTATGCAATTTTGGGCGATTTATATGCCTCGTGCATTGCAAGTGTTACACCATTTTCCTTCCATAATTTTCCATTTTCAAGATAAATGTTTATCGGGTCGATAAGCTTATCTAGTGCATACACAAAGCGACTTTCAATGTCCTCACGCTTGTCATATGCGCGTATTGCATTTGCTAACTCTTCGAACTCGCTAAAATCTGTAGCAATTTTCTCAAGTGCTTGCTGCTCTCGTAGTATTTTATCTGCTTGAGAGACAACATCGTATGCATAGGTGTCTCCCGCATATGCCTCAACGCAATCATGCGCAAGTGCGTAACAGAGAACTTTCTCTAAACGCATATCAAGCTTGTGTGTGGTGATTACATACCACGCGACCAGCGCAAGCTGATAACTATGCTCTACAGTATTCGCGTACCGTTCTTCACCTGCAATGCGAGCTACACGCTCAACCTTATGTAGTAAGTGGGTAAATTTCGCAAACGCGATAAGATGGTCTAGGTCAGGCATACGGGCTATAGTAGCAATACAATGAGCTTTGTTGAAATATTTACAGCTACGGACTCGCTTCGAGGGCTCTGTGCACTTATGGCAACTGGTATAGGACTTGTATCATTTTATGCATATGTACAAGCTATTTTTCAGCTTAAAACAAAGCCACATATATACACATGGCTTATTTGGGCGGTAACTCAAACAATCGCAGTCGTGGGGATGTATCGAGGAGGTGCAGGGACAGGAGGCCTTGGATTCGTGTTTGGGGTAGTTTTTATTTATATAATATTTTTATTAAGTTTTAAATTTGGCACAAAAAATATTACGTTTGGCGACTCGATTTCTCTTGCGTTAGCCGTATGTTGTCTCGTAGTTTGGTGGCAGTTTGATAATTTGTTATATGCCGTGCTTCTCGCCACCTTAATTGATGTGTTCGGGTACGTGCCTACACTCAGAAAATCATACGAAGAACCAGGAAGTGAACATACAGCAACGTGGGTTGGGTTTTCTCTTGCGTGCTTTTTAGCTCTCATCTCACTTGAACAATATAATTTACTTTCAGCCCTCTATATAGGAATGAACTTTGTTCTAAATACCGCCGTTGCGGTTATTTGCGTAGCGAGAAGAAGACCATAAGTGTTTGGGTGTATATCTATACAGAAATTTTTGCCAAAGTGAATAATTTCTAAACTCGTGCTATGGCATTCTTTGCGAATGCTACACACAAAACAATATTTCTGGTTTTGATTCCAGCGTATTGCGCGCGTGCACAGTCATTTGTGAGGAGGAAACAAAAAAGCGCCAAAGGCGCCTTTTTGTGTAAATGTGCTCTCGTGTGGAATCGAACCACAATCATAAGCTCCGCAAGCTTACATTCTATCCGTTGAACTACGAGAGCATGTATCTGGACCGCCGTACTCTACCACAGCATTACAGAATATTAAAGACCAAGCGCTTCAGTAATCGTGTGCACAAACGGAACGCCGTTTGAGCTCTCCGTGACTCGCTCGCTCATAAATTTTCGCACATCCTCCGGGTCTATGTCGTCAGAAATGGGTATGCACAGGTGTGGAGTGAGTATCGTTTCTGTACTGAGTACCAGTAAATTTGCCCGTGTATCTCGTTCGATTACTTCAAAGGTGAGGAGATTTTCATATGGAAATAATTGTGAGTCCACCTCGACACCTCTGTCTGACAGCTTGAAATCAAAGTGTTGCGTCTCGCTGTTCCCGAGAAGCCCAAGTGTGACGCCTGCTACAACAATCATCAGTGACACGAGATACTGACCAAAAAACAATGATGCTATCGCTGCAGAAACAGTAATGATACCAAGCACCCAATACCAGTCAGGAGTTTTTGTCGCTGAATCGTGTTCATGCGCGGACCATTGTAGTACATCTGTATCCATGACTAAATTTTTGAGACGTTAGTGCATCCAGGTGAATACCCCGATACCGAAGCAGTTTCAAGGCAAAATTGTATCTGGTATGACTGGCCACCTGCATCACTCGTGTATATATATGAATATCCAGGAAATGCTGGGTCTGTGGGCACCTTTTCAATACTCTGCGATTGTAATAATGCTTGTGAAATAGGGTCAGCTCCGGATATTGCGGTTGCAGTTTGTGCTATTGGAAATGTTCCGGCGATGCTGTTATATATTCCGAGTGCTTGGTTAAGTGCATTGATATCAGAAAAGCGTTTCGAATCTCGGTTTTTCTTTTTTGTACCAGACGTTGCAACAAGTGTTGCAAGGCTGAGGACCGAAACCATTGCAATCACTACAGTAATTTCGATTGTGGTAAATCCGCGGGAAGAGTTTTTTTTGTGTACAGAGCGAAACATAGACAAATTGTACACGGTAACGCACTATAGTACACAACGATATGAAATCGCATGTGTATACAAAAAAAAGGCAGCCGCGCATTGTCACGATTGGTGGTGGCACGGGCCAGCATACGCTTCTCAAAGGATTAAAGGTGCTTCCCATAGAAATCACCGCTTTGGTATCAATGGCTGATGATGGTGCCTCAACAGGAGTATTGAGAGACGAGATGGGTGTACTTCCACCTGGGGATGTCCGCAACTGTATTGCTGCGCTCTCAGACGAAAGCACCTTAGTGCGCACGCTCTTTAGTTATAGATTTGCTGAAGGTCCGGCAGTTGGACACGCATTTGGCAATTTATTTCTTTCAGCACTTGAAAAAATTACAGGCAATTTTACCGCTGCCGTCGAAGAGGCGTCCCGGCTACTTTCCGTGCGAGGCACAATACTTCCTATTTCTGTAGGAGATATGCGACTGGTCATCGAGTTAAAGAATGGCACGGCAATTGTTGGCGAAAAACATTTAGATTCTCATCCAGAAATTCGTACTGTCGGTATTGATAGAGTATTACTTGCAACACGGGTGCAGGCACATCCGCAAGCGCTCGCTGCCATTTCCCGTGCCGACATGATAGTAATAGGTCCTGGGGATTTATACGGAAGCATTGTTCCGCCACTCTTGGTTGACGGAGTGGGGGAAACACTCTCATTGTTTCGCGGTCCGATTGTCTATGTGGCAAATCTTACGAATAAAAAAGGTCAGACGGATACGTTTACCGTTGATGATTATCTAGAAAAAATTGAGCGTGTCATTGGTAAAAATGTCATCACTCACGTACTTGGAAATTCTGCTGAACCACAATCGCATTTAAAGAAGCGATACGAAGCGCATAATGATGCCGGAAGTATCGTAACCATTTCGCACGGAATAGAGAAGCGGGGGTCTGTGGTGTATATCGGTGCGCCGATAGTCTCAGACGACGACTTTTCAGTAGGTGGTGCGCATGCATCATTTATACGACACGATTCAAAGAAACTTGCACGCGCGCTCATGCACATACTCAGGAAGACATAAGCAACCTTCATGGTACGATTATTCCATATGAAAATCTCACCAAAAAAATTATACGCCGAAGCATTTGGCACCGCAGTTCTCACGAGTGTTGTTGTCATTATGTTATCTAATGGTGCTGCGTCAGGAGCCAATCAGCTATTTGTGATTATTGCGACCATAGCGATGCTTGTTTACATGTTCGGTCCAATATCCGGTGCACATTTTAATCCTGCAGTAACCGTAGGGATGGCAGTAATTAAGAAGATTTCATGGAGTGAAGCAGGACAGTATATTACCGCTCAACTATTAGGAGCAACAGGCGCATGGTTATTATTACAAATGACGCCCGCGAGTAATTTTAGCGTACTCGTCGCACAGGCACTTGGCCCGAATACACGAATGGATTTTATAAGTGAATTTTTTGGTACAGCAATACTCGTGTTAGCTGTATCTTCAGTAGCACTAGGCAGGGTAACGAGCGCTCTTTCAGGTGCCATGGTTGGGCTTGGACTTGCAACGGGTATTGGTGTCGCCTCAGCCTTATTTTTAAGCGGAACTGCGGTGCTTAATCCAGCTGTCGGACTTGCACTTGATGCAGGAAGCGCGACATTTATCTGTGCCCAATTAGCAGGAGGTATGTTTGGCGCAACTGTCGGAAATTATTTTTTCAGACATAGCGACTAGCGAGCAAGCGTGCCTTTTGAAAAGGCGCGACGCACTAAGTTTCCAATTTGTTTAGAACCGTGTTGGCCAGTGAATGCCTGTTCGAACTTGTCGGCACTTCCGCAATACGGGATAATTGCACCTTGTCCACCGGGGTGCCACGAGATGATAGGTGTAATATTGTATACATCGCCTTGGAACGCAATCCAACAGTCATTTGCGATACTATGTTTTGCGAGTTCCGCGACAGTGATTTGCGTAGCTTTTGTTGTCTGTACCGGAGGTGTTGTAGAAACAGGAGGTTTTGTGGCATTGCTCCGAGTAATTTGGGGTTGACCTCTCCGTGAGTCGTCATCCCATTCCTCGTCCTCATCATCTTCATCCTCGTGCTCTTCCTCATACTCATCGTCGTCATCATCAGATACGTGGCGCGATACTCTACTGTTCTCATTTTTACGTGTCGGTTGTGTTGTGGTTGGGGTAATTTCGTACTCAGCACTCAGATCTAGTGCGTCTAGGTCACGCTCAATCGAATCAATAGAGTCGTCATCTTCTGCTAAGACTGGTGTTTCTCGCGAGCGTTCTAACTGAGTAGTCTCTCTTTCGGCAGTTCGTCCTTTAAAGGTGTCACTTTGCACGGCGACCACCGCAGATGTGCCGAGTAATGCGACGAGTAAACCTACGATGTAGTTAAACATGTTTCTGGTGTGAATTAAATATTAATTACGTTTGGTACGAGTATAATACGTATTATACGCAGATTTCTTACATATCCTATGCTTTGGTTCCGTGTATAAAACGTGCAAAGGGTAGGGCAATATGGTATAAAACCGCAGAGGTTGCAGGTCTGTTCTTTTTAAAAATTACGCGGAGGAGTGGCAGAGTGGTCTATCGCACTTGTCTTGAAAACAAGAGTCTCGCAAGGGACCGTGAGTTCGAATCTCACCTCCTCCGCATAGTTTTTAAATATTGGTAGGCAAGAGTGTCGCGCGCTTTTCTTTTACAAAAGATGATACAAAAAGCCAAATTCAGCAAATGGATTTGTGTTATAATTTATTTATAAATAAAAATAATGAAAACATTAAAATGTGATTTATGTGAAGTGACAGCAGAAGGGGAAACTTTTGAACAATGGATGAAAAACTTGATGCCACATTATATGGAAACTCACGCTGATGTTATGAATAACCCAACAAAAACCAAAGAAGACCACATGAAATGGATGGAGGAAAATAAAAAGAGATTTGATGAAATTGTTACACAATAATTTATGATAAATATTAAAAATATTCCACTATCACTAAAAATCCTTTCTGGTGTTTTAGTTTTCTGGTCCGTAATGACCTTACTTACAATAAAGTTTGCTTATGATATTGGCTACCCATTGTTTGGAATTGTTTTTAATGGATTTACAGGATTCGCTGTTGCGTTTGTTTTAGTATTTTTAGCGCCTCTTGTGTTTGTGTATTCGGTGTGGAAAAAACTACCTTGGGGAGCAAGTTTTGGTCTTATTTACTCTGGATTCTTTGTGATAAACAATTTACTAGCATTAATCTTTGTGAAGGATACTTTCGGTTTGCAACAAATAGTTGTCCCGATGATTGCGAACGTTATCTTCTTTCTAGTCATTTACAATAATAAAAACTATTTCAAATAATACTCGCATATTCCAGTATACTTTGCCGAACCTTATATAAGTTTTTCCACATAGATTTTCAAATCTTGCTACCAACCTGTAGTCATGCGACAGTGTATCGCTGTGTTACACTATTTCTGTGAATTCAGCACATAAAGAACACCTTTCAAAATTTCCTAAATATGTATTTGCAAACTCGCTCACGTTTGCAGGCGATTTGGCATTGGTGCGTTTAGGTATCACCTTCGGCTTGCCGTTATTATATACAGGCTTTGTAAGTTTTATTGTGACGTCCATAGTCTCATATTTTTTATTACACCACTGGGTATTTCATGATCACACAACGACATATTCACGCGCGTCAGTACTATTTGCCTGCCTTGTTCTCGTACAGGCATTCATGGTCGGGTTTGGACTCCGTTACACTTTGTACCATCTACATGTGTTACCTGAGATTGCACGTGTGCTTGTTGGGATTTTTGTGGGCTTATTTGGGTATATTGTGTGTCATTATGTTATTTTTATAAAAGAAGCATAGAGGCATGAATCGTATCGAAGTGTTAGAAGAATCTGTGCGCAAGCTATATGCAGATATTGCACCGTCTGCCTCAGACTGGGCTACATGGCTCGGTGCAAATCATGTATTTGTGGTAGCACTGCTTTCTAAGAAAATTGCAGAAGAGCAGGGAGCAGATGCTGAGCTTAGTTACGCAGGTGGATTACTACATGATATTGCGGATACATGTATGCAACGGAAGAGCCAAGGTCATAGTGAGATGAGTGAAAGCATAGCTACAACACTACTTACCGCATCTGGATTTACCGACCAGGAAATCGATATTGTTGTGCACGATGCAATGAAATTTCATGGGTGCAGAAATAATGCATTACCAAGAACGCTGGAAGGGAAAGTTGTAGCTACGGCAGATGCGCTCGCACATCTCGAAACAAATTTTTACGAGTGGGCCGTAGAAAAATTGCATACAGAAGGTATGCCGGTATCTGCCGTAAGTGCATGGGTCGCTGAAAAAAGCCACAGGGATTTTTTTGTTAAAATATTTTTTGATTCGTATCGCTCTCGTGCACAAAAAAGTTATGAGCGTGTGACGAAGCTCATCATTTAAATACAAATTTCGCCCGCAGAAGGGAAAGCGTTATAGCCCTGTGCACGCATAGAGGCACAGTATGCACCAGTGTCATAGATTGCAACCAAGTCGCCAATTTTTGGAAGACGTACTTTGCGCGGGGTAATACCGTTTGGATTGCCATTTTCTGGTGTGAGGATGTCGCCTGTCTCGCAGTTATGTCCGACAAAAACATACATACCAGTTTTTTTCTCCGTTGAAATAACTTCTATCATGTGTTGTGAGCCATACAGTGTCGGGCGCAAAATATCATTCATGCCTGTGTTTAGTTTTACAAACGAATATCCATTCTTGCCAGTGTCTACAATATCTACTACATTCGCCACGAGCATGCCTGCATGTCCGACGAGCCACGTACCCGGTTCAATTTCAAGAGAAATGGCGCGTTGCGATTTCTTATTAAATGCATCTAAATGCTTAAAAAATACTTTTAATATTTTATGCATGTCCGTCTCTTTCTCAGTTCCGAAGCGGTGAATTTTATACCCACCACCAATATTGAGCTTTGTAACACTGGGCATCTGCGCGCATAATTGTAGTGAGCGAATCATCACTTGTTCCCAAATTGCAGGATCAGCGCCGGAGCCTACGTGAATATGTAGTGTGTCCACATGTATTTTTTGCTGTGCGCAGTATGTAAGAGCGTCCGAAAGATATTCATGCCAAATACCGAAACTAGAGTTCTTTCCTCCGGTATTACGACGCTTGTCTTCGCCGGAGCCCATGCCTGGGTTGATGCGTATACCGATACTCTTTCCTGTATGTTCAGTTTGTGCGTATAGAAAAAGTTGGTGCAAGGAAGTGGCGGTATAATGTACATTTTTATTAATGAGTTCTTGCAAATTGTGCGCGGGCTCTTGACTTGAAAGACTGATTTTTTTTCCAGAGATGCCGAGATTAAGTAAATGTTGTGCTTCATATGAAGAGCTTGAGTCAAAATGGAGGCCATGCTTGTTGAAAAGAGCGATAATATCTCTATGAGGGTTGGCTTTCATGGCGTAGCGCATCGTAACATTAAATTTTTTGAAAACGGCGATTCGGTCAAGAAGAAATTTTTTGCTATATACGTACATCGGAGTATTAAACTTTTTTGCGATACGCGTGATCTCTGGCTGAGTAAAAAGCGGTATGTGTTTCATATAAATTCAGTATACATTTTTTTAGAATGAACACTACTCTACAATAAATATGTTATATGGAAGAAATTATGATCGTCTTGCAAGAGCCAAGATTTTCGGCTTTATTTTAGGCAATAGGGCATCCTGAATTTCTTTATATATACATGCAAAGAGAATACTTATGGCTAGCGCAAACAGGTAGGCGGTGACTGGGAATGCGTGCGAGCGCATATATTCAATGAGATATATCTGCGTCACCACCACAAATGCAATGAGGGAATACGTTATAGAGTGCGCCCGTTTTGTTGCGAGGACTATAAAGACACAAAAATATAAGAAGAATAACGCAGACCTTGTGCCGTAAAAGTTTTGAGGGTCGAAAAAGAAATACGTAAACGGCTCTCCCACAGCCCCAAGCATGAGAATTCCTGGCAGTAATAAATTCTCATCTTCAAGTGTCAAGTATACTGTGCAGACGAGAAGTATCGCGAGCACAGAGACAAGTATTGAAAACACTGAGTGGAATTCAATATGGGTAGAGAACAGTGCAAGCGGTGTGAGTACAAAATGTAAGAATTTTAGTGGTAACACAAAGAAAACAATGGTCTTCAAGTATGTGAGTATGAGTGTGTTTTTTTCAATATCTGTTTTGTATATTGTGTATAAGAGGTAGAGCATGGTGAGTCCGTAGCAGAGGCGTGGAGGTGTCCAAAACACAGACGAGTGTGGTTCTCCAGCGATGTGCTCCCAGTTAAAATACATAAAAATAAACGCTGGGTATGCGACTAGTGCAAGCCACGGAATGCGCTGACCTTGTTGTCTAAGTAGAATAAGGCACAACGTGAGGCCGGCCCCACCAATGTACATTAAATAGTGCGGTGGTATCCAAAGGTCTTCACCGGTGAATACAAGATGCCATGCAAAATCGCCACCTAGTCCCCACGATGCGCATGCGTGAAAGAGTAGTGCCGCACGCGTGAGCAGAAGAGGGGATAGTAAAGAGTATATTTTTTCCATGAGATAATAATACCACTTTGTAGAGGTAGGTAACGAGCGAGCAATGTCTGCTGTGGAAGTTACGCGCTGCACATCAGTTACCTCTGTGGTATGGATGGCCAGATTTGATAGTGAGTGCGCGGTACAGTGTCTCCACAAAGAAAAGTAAGGCAAATTCGTGCGGAAGTGTTAATTGCGAGAGTGACATGCTGTCGTGAGACAGGGCTCGTGTTTCTTTGGTGTGTCCATCTGCGCCACCGATAACAAATACCAGGTCAGTACTCTGCTGTTCATTTTTTTCCAAAAATTTTGCAAATCCAGCGCTCGTGTACTCTGTGCCTTTCTCGTCCAAAAGTATAAGTTTTGCGCGTTTAGTATGTTTTTGAATAGACGCGACAATGTCTTTTTCCTTAATTGCGGTATGCGTGAAATCGGTAAACCCACCAAGTCTTTTTATATACTCAGCAACACCTTCTTTTATAAAGGATTGGCGGGGTTCGCCGATGGTGAGTAATGTTATTTTCATTACTAAATATCCTACCACGTCTGGTTTTTTACTGCGAAATACCAAGCGCCTCCTCTATTTTTGACACCGTCTCGATATAGGCTCCTTCACCTGCGTGATAATAAGATACATTACCTTCGAGATTAATAAGATAGCGTGCAGGCCAATACGAATTATTGTATGCGCGCCACGTACTATAGTTGTTATCAAGTACTACAGGGAAGCGGACGCCCTGCTCGTTCAGTTCACGGCGTACGTTATCTATATTGTGTTCAAATGCGAATTCGGGCGTGTGTATACCTACAACAACTAACCCATTTTCTCTGTATGTATCATAGAGCTTGTTGAGTAGTGGCATTGTTCGCTGACAGTTTATGCACGAGTATGTCATAAATGATACAAGGATAACTTTCTTCCCGATGAAATCACCTAACTCAAATGGTTCCGAGTTTACATAACCAGTTGTTCCAACAAGCTCAGTATAGTCGCCTCGTTGGATCAGTGAGGTGGCTGGTATACTCTCGTCCTGTTGCTGATTTTGAATAAGTTGAGGAATCTCTTTTCCACCTATTTCCTTAAACGGGGCGGGCAGAGCAGCAGCCTTTTGTGTAGGGTACATTTTCGCTAGTGTTAGTACCGAGATAACGAGTAGTAGTATCAAAAGAAATGTTCTCATATGCATTATTTATATGTATCGAGCAAATTTTGTTCGAATGCCGTTATGTTAAATAACCCGGCGTCGAGAAGTGCAGTTTCAAATTTTTTATCATATCCACTCACAATAGCTAGTCCGAGAATAATACAAATGATACCGAATCCTCTCTTTAAATAACCTCTGTTGTCCGAGGCGACTATAAGTTTAGACATCACTTTCTCGCCAAAAAATATTATGAGAAGTAATGCAAGTGAAAGTCCCAGGGTATACATAAGTAAATAAAATATACCGACAAAAAAGCTAGCAGGAAGTACTGTCGCTAAAATAACAAAATACGTAGGTGAGCAAGTAGAAAAAATTGGCCCGAATGCTGCTCCAATCATTATGTCACCGAGAAAACTTTTCCTTACGTATCCAGAGCCTGCAACTTTTTGAGATGACGACGCAATCGAACTCAGAAACGGTATCTTTTCCCAAAGAGTAGGGAAGACAAGAACGGCTCCGAAAATAATAAGAATAAGCCCCGAAATAGTTGTCCAAACATGTTGCGGGATTGATATAAATATTGTTGAAGCCTTAAGAAGTAGTGTAAATACTATAATTGATATTGAAAGTGATGTAACTACAATCCATGGCGTAAAAGGGCTGCGGCTTGAAAGTGCCGACCCAACAACAATAGGAATAATAGGTAAAATACATGGCGCAAGCACAGTGAGCGCCCCTGCTACGAATGATAAAATAAGTAATGTCATAGAATACCCACACAATCGCATGATTGTGTAGGATAACCAAGAAATTATTTCGTGTTCGCTACTATTTCTGCTATAGAATTACTTCCAGACCATTTTGCAATTTGATTGCCTGATGCGTCAACTTGTACAAATGTGTGTTGGTACGTGACCCCGTACTTCTGCTTAAGTGCAGTATTCGTATCATAATCAGTTTTTAGAATATGTACGTTTGTAGGAATTGTAGTAGCGCCGTTCGTTATTGCGGTGTCTGCAAATTTACATGTTGGGCACCATGATGCATGAAAGAAAAGTACCACTTTTCCATCCTTTGCCCACGCAAGTTTGTCAGCACTGTAGGTGCCGTACGTCCCTGCCTTTTTCATCATTGCCCCCTTTTCCATCATTTTTTTCTCTTCCATTTTTTTTGAGTCCATCATAGTTTCGCCTCCCATCATCTTCATTTTTTCAGACATCATCGCGCGTGTTTTTGGTCCAAAATAACCTGTAGGCGTTACTCCTATTGATTGCTGGTATGCCATGACTGCACGCTTGGTGGCGCTACCGAAGTAGCCCATAGGTGCGCTAGAGGGAAGTACAAGAAATCCTTTCTCAATTAAATACTTCTGTAACATAGTTACGGACTCACCGCGTGATCCCATGCCTGCGTTCCCAGTAGGCGCTGCTGCTTTCATCATCTTCACTTCGTCACTCATCATCGCCTTACCATCCATCATTGTGTCCTTTTTCATCATACTATCTCCGGCCATTTCTGCTGCACTTGTGACACCTGCTCCAGCGAGGAGTAACAGAGCTACCGTGAACAGTAATGTATTTTTTTGCATATTCGTTTTATTACTCATTAATGAATGAGAGTATGTATCTGTATAAATGTAAAGTCAACTTTACATTTTCACGTATTGGGGAGAAGTATTATTGGTATTTGTCCGTGTACCACCGTGCGCCAAGTTTCGCTATAAGCATCACGCCAAGGGAAATAACAATCCATGGGTCTATGTTGTGTGAGAGCCCTTGCGCACAGAGTGCAAGCGTTAGTGTCGCGATACCCGCAAGATAGGAGTATCTGCCTGCAGTAAGTGCGTGCAGTGAATCTCGCTCATCTTCTGCCTGTTCACGAACCAAAAATGCTGCCCATACAATAACGAGTATAACAATTGCCACAAGCGCGCTCATAGTTGCCATGTCCGGCATATAAAAAGGAATTGCGTCAGTTATAAGTGCGAGCAGTACTAAAATTGCTAGAGTAAGGCATGTATGTTTTGTAGAGGCTGACATATCTTGTGAAATATTAGTGAACAATAGTAAAAAGTGACTCAACTGAGGTATCGAATAAGTGAGCAATTTTTAGAGCAAGCAATACGGAAGGGGTATAATTTCCTTTTTCAATCGAAATTATTGTTTGGCGCGATACACCAACTTTTTCCGCAAGTTGCTCTTGAGTCATAGTGGCGCGTGTTCTAAACACTTGAACAGTATTGTGCACTTGAGTCATGTGCGTATGGTACCATATTTCATATGGGTATCGAACGCGCTCAGTATGCGGTGCACGAAGCAAGAAGACTCGGTAAACTTTTTACATCTGCGGCAAAAATTGGTTTTTTAGACAAAGAATGTACTCCTGATGACTGGTCAGATAAAATTGAAAGGGCACGTAATCATGGTGGGGCAGGCAACAGCCTATACGTCGCACTGGCGTTTTCTATTGCCTCAGATATCTGCTCGCGCTTCAAAGTTTTAGATGACAATTTTTTTAAACAGAGGCATGCTATTGATATCTCTCTCTTGCCGTTTGACTTCGAGAAGCGTTTCTCGCTCTCAAAAAAAATCGGAGAAGGGTATTTCCGGCGCGCATACTTGGTGACACCACGCGCGGGGAGTGGTTCGCGCGCTGAACACACTAACCCGTTTGTTGTTACATGGAGCTATAAAATTCTTTCGGAAAATAGCGACACTTTGGAGAGATATGCAGCAGCTGTTGAGAGAAATAGGTCGTACCTACAAAAGATATACTCAGCTATCCCAACAGCGCTCATAACAGAGACATCGCGCATTTTTCCAATACGGCGAGACGGAGGTGATGTGCTGGTAAGTGTTGCGGAGCATGTTGACGGCGACCTCACTAATTTCCTTGAAGATGAGCACCTCTTTGAACTTCTTGCGGATTCACAACAGAGAGACTTTAGAAATGTTGTAGAAACATTCGTGCATAGTACACTCCGTGCGTATGCAGAAGAAGGAATGATCATTGACTTCCGAGGTGAACATAATGTAGTGGTACAAAGAAAAAACGGAAGAGCATATCTTAAAATTCTTGATGTAAACATGCTCTACTCAGAAAATGAAGTGCCTACCCATCGTGGGGATATATCCCTAGGAAGCGGTGAGAGGCCACTTGTGCTCGGTATTATAACGCCGTCTGTCAGGACTTCACTGCAAGAGCAGATAGAAAAACTAATGGAGATAAATGGGTGGTTGAAGATGCACCCCGCTAACTAAAAGATCCTTGTCTTGGTATACTCTTTGGTATGGATACGGTTTTTATTACCCAATTTGTTCAGCACGGTATTCATGGGTGTTACGAGCATGAGCATGCAATACGGCAAAGATTTATGGTGAGTGCGTGGGTGCAGGTAGATACTCACAAAAGCGCAACGACTGACAACATTGACGATACGTTTAATTACGAAAAACTGCGCGCAACGATAATTAAAAATTTTTCTGGTGAACGTAAAAATTTAATTGAAAGTCTCGCTGAGGCAATAGCGCAAGAAACACTCGCACATGCTGGGGTTACAGAAGTTACTGTGGAAATAATAAAACCTGACGTGTGGGGTGACTGTACTCCAGGAATAAAAATTACGCGTAGAAAATAAACTATGGACCCTGTACTACAGTATTTTAATGATAAAAAAATACCTTATAGATTGTATGAACACCCCGCGGTACATACAGTTAAAGATGCACTTGCACTCGGTATTGATATGCCGGGCATTGGAGCGAAGAATTTGTTTTTAAAAAACCTTTCTGGAACGCACTATTATTTGCTCGTACTTCCGAATACACTTCGTGCCGATTTAAAAATCTTTGCACAGATAGTGGGAGAGAAAAAAGTGACGTTCGGTACTCCCGAGGAACTTATGCAATATCTCGGTGTGACGCCTGGCTCTGTATCATTATGTGGTTTGCTTAATGATATAAATCGTGCGGTACAGCCCTATGTCCACGAAGCTCTTACTCAAGCCATGCTTATGCATCTACACCCCAATAGAAATACGGCGTCTCTTGAGCTAACGAGAGACAGTTTCAGATTATTTCTGGAAAGTCTGCCATATATGCTACATACGGTAACAGAAGAACAAATGCCACTCGAGAAAATTTAATTAGTTTTCGCACTACTGACTCTAAAGTACGCATATGTATCGTCCTCCGATATTTTTTGTTTTTCAAGTTGTGCGATTACTGTGTCATATATAGTGGTACCACCATTGCTTTTTCGATCGCGTACCGTTTTGTACTTATTTTTTTCTGGTTTTCGTATGGCAATTGTATTCCATCCGATTCCTCGTGCACATTCGGCTACCGCAATCACTAAGGCATATTCCGGTTGTTTCATGCTATAGCGAAGTCGTCGTGCCTCTTTCGATGATTGTCGTTTAAATCCGCCACCGCCCTGCACTTGGTCTATAAAAAGAATCTTGTGCGGCTTTCGAACAGTAAACCCTACCGTGCTCATAATTTCACGTTTCCCGTCAGCCTGGGAGTATTCAAGTGTGTATGCGCATGGAGTATCCATAAAAACTGACATGGCGACATCTGTGTGCCCATCCACTTCGTACCTTAGAATTGATGTGTCTTCATAATCGATATTTAAGTCCTTGCGCACGCGAGGCGTTATAGTCAGTTTTGAGCCGAGGACTTCGTCAGGAGTAAGAAAGTTGCGTGCAGATGTAAGAAGAGTGCCTGGAGGAGTGAGAAATGAACGAACAAATAGCCGTTGCTCTGCATAGTCATGCTTCATTCCAGCGTAACTCCAAAACGCGTCGGCGTCTTCTAGTACACGTTTACTTTCTGATGCGAGTATGTGTGTATCAAGTCGTTCAACAACCATATGGGCAGTATACCGTGGCGAAGAGTAAAATAATGCATCACTTCACACAGGGGTAGAATTTTGTATACTACAGCTATGGAACCACAAACAACAGGCACATCGTTGCCAAACATATTATCAAAAATGACTCCGCTCATGTGGGGTATTGGCGCACTCGTTTTAGTAGTACTCTGGGTTGCTGGCTCATACAACGGTCTGGTTAGGGCTAATGAAGGAGTAGACGCGCAATGGGCACAAGTTGAAACACAGTATCAGCGTCGCTTGGACTTAATCCCTAATCTAGTAAATTCTGTACAAGGAGCGATGAAGCAAGAAAAGGAAGTCTTTACAGCACTTGCTGATGCTCGATCAAAATATGCAGGTGCGCAAACACCGTCTGATAAGGTTGCAGCGGCTAATCAGGTAGAAACCTCATTCGGTAGACTTCTCGCAATCATGGAAAACTATCCACAACTCAGGTCAGTTGAAACAGTGCAAGGATTAATGGCAGAACTTGCGGGTACGGAAAATCGAGTTTCTGTCGAACGTTCACGATATAATGAAGTTGTTCGTGACTTTAACGTAAAGGTAAAGTCATTCCCTGGAGGCATGCTCGCGAAATTCTTTGGGTACAGTGCACGCACTATGTTTGAGGCTGCGACAGGCGCAGAGAACGCACCAAAGGTACAGTTTTAAGTAGTTACATACAAGTGCATTATTTCAAGAAAACTCTCGCGGTTGTCTTAGTTGCATGGAGTTCCGTGTGTATTGCGCATGCATATGTTTCTCCGGGCGCAGCTACAGGATTTGTGAATGACTTTGCAAATGTTATTTCTGAACCTGAACAAACTGCCCTCGAATCAATACTCACCACATTTGCAAAGGAAACTTCAAATGAAATTTCGGTAGTTACGGTAAAGACTATCGGCGATGATTACATAGAAAACTACGCAGAAAAACTTTTTAAAGAGTGGGGTATCGGCAGTTCAAAAAATGACAATGGTATACTCCTCCTTCTTTCTATAGATGATCGCAAGTTGCGCATCGAGGTAGGGTATGGGCTCGAAGGTGCAGTCCCAGACAGTCTGGCTGATAAAATAATCAGAAATGAAATAGTTCCTGCGCTTAAAAATAGCAATTATGATAGTGCTGCACAAAACGCTGTCACAGCACTTATTGCCGCGACGAAAGATAAATACGTCGGAGATACAAACTCTACTTCTGGGTACAGTGATTTGTTCCAGGTACTGTTCTTTTTTGGCATTTTTGGCCTGCAATGGCTTGCTTCTGTACTCGGGAGGACCAAAGAGTGGTGGCTCGGAGGAGCTCTTGGTTTTGCTGGAGGAAGTGGGCTTGCGCTTATGAATCCATTTGGATTTTCGCTTGTTACATATGCTTCGATAATCGCGGGACTCACGGCGTTCGGTGCGTTCTTTGACTATATTGTTTCAAGTACGTATACGCATGCAACACGGCATGGGTACGATTCGCCGTGGTGGATTGGCGGCGGGTCTTCATCTGACGGCGGTTTCGGAGGTTTTGGCGGAGGTTCGTCTGGTGGAGGCGGTGCAAGTGGTAGCTGGTAAATAAAAACCCTGTACGGGTTTTTATTTTTTATAGGTGAATATGCTACTCAAGCCAACTCGGTTCAATATTATCGTTCGTTGGAAGATCTACATCAAGAGTTTGTTCGCCGTAAACATACGCAGCGACTTGGTAGAGGCCAAAATAGATGGTTACGTATGAGTTATCGGGTGCAAGTGTAAACTCTGCAAAATTTTGAAGTACTGGTTCAGTACCTGCAGAAAGCATATCCATATCAACGTCGGACAGAGACCCACTCATTTTTTCTGCAAGTGATGTTCGTAGTGATGTGCGTGCAAATGCTGAAAGTTTATTTAAGAAGTTTGGATGCGCAAGAAATAAATCAGGAAGTGTGACAATTTTCTGCAAACGGTAGTCATAGGTAAATGTAGAAATAGCATAACTCCCGTGCGCACCGCCTGAGTATCCGCCATGTCGAATTACAACACTCGCAATTTCTTCAGATTGGGTGACTGCGTTCCAATCTACAACGTAGGTATATTTTTCGTCTGCAGAGGGAAGTGCAGGTGTCTGAGTATCTGTTTCTGCACGCGCTTTCCAATTTTCTTCGGAAATAATCTGGTGTTCCATGATGCCTCGGCGAACTGTGTTTTTTATCGCATTGTTAAATTCTTTCGATGCTTTTGGGAATTGTGGGTAGCTTCCTGCTGCGGTGGCGTAATCAGTAGTCTCCTGTACAGGGATTGCGCGTGCCAGAAAAGGATTAATTTTTTTTGTTGCTCCTGTCTCCGCAAAAAATAACGGAGTGCTATATTCTGTTGCCACATAATAGGCGCCAGAAAATACAAGTAATGCTATTCCGAGTGCGATAGTTGCCGTTGCTGGACGGACATGCTTTTTTGTTAATAGGTTTGGATGTAGATGTTTTTTCATGGGTGTATTGTACTCCTCATGCTTCCATCGTGTATACTCATCACATGAAGTATATGGGGATAGATTTTGGTTCAAAGCGTATCGGTCTTGCTTTTTCTGACCTAGAAGGATGCCTCGCATTCCCACACAGTATCGTAAAAAATACCCCAGGCATTGTTCGTACAATTGCCGAGCTTGCGGTCGCTCATCATGTGGAGACTATAGTGTGTGGTTATTCAACGGGGAGAGACGGTATACCAAATGCAATTGATGCTGACGCAAAAAAATTTACGACACACCTTACAGAGCTGACGGGATTACCTGTTGTGTTTGAATGGGAAGGGTATTCAAGCGGACTCGCGCGGAGTGTTGCGAGTGCGGGAGCTCCACGAGGTGTTATTGCGCGGAAGCAACAAAAAAGTAAGAATACTCATATTGATGCTCATGCGGCAATGGTAATATTGCAGTCATACTTAGATAAATTAAATTAACTCACATAATATGAATTCAGAACAAGAAAACATCGTCAGTGCAGTGCCAGAGCAAGAGGTTGTGCTACATCCACAAAAGTCAGTAATTCAGTATGACGATTTCGCGCGACTCGATATACGCATGGGAAAAATTCTCGAAGCAATACCGGTTGATGGCACTGACAAGTTACTCAAGTGCACGATTGATTTCGGGGAGTTTGGGTTACGTACCATAGTTTCTGGTATCAGAGAGTTTCGAGCACCTGAGTCATTGGTAGGAAAAATGGTCCCTTACATTGTAAACCTCGCACCAAAAATGATTCGTGGCGTGGAGAGTCAAGGTATGCTTTTGGCGATGTCTGTGGGTACTGACGCGCTTGCGTTATTGCATCCTGATTGTGATGTACCGCCAGGCACAATGATTCGTTAGTTATTCGCAAGAATTTTCTTTCCAAAATTTATAAGTATTTGTTTTCCATAGGGAGTCTCCTGAACTTTTTGGTGTGCACCTGATTCGGCACTGTACTCTTTATATTCTTTAAGTATTGAAAGTAATGATTTTTTATCGAGCTCTGGATGAAATTGTGCAGTGTAGACGTGCTTACCGTAGCGCAACATTGAAACGTGACAATTACGCCCATAGGCGAGAAGTGTCGCAGGACGTGGAATAGTAGCGATAACATCTTTGTGGCCGTATTGCACATGTATGGTTGGAGGCATGTCAGCAAGGAGGGAATCAAGTGCAGCATGCTTTGTAAATTCAATTTCGTGCGTCCCTACTTTCCCTGTGTTCTTATCAGAAAATATTGTTGCGCCGAGTGTTTTTGCAATAAGTTGATGACCAAAACAGAGTCCGAGCGTTGGGTGATCGTGTTGAATAATATGTTGAATGTAGGGCTTTAGTACACGCGCAACCATATGAGTCTGCTCCTTAGCCTCTACAGAAGCAATATCACCACCGTCGAAAAAAAGCTCGCTACTTCCGAGAATAATAAGCCCATCATATTGTGCAAACAATTCTTCTGGAGAGGTTTTTTCGCAAATGTCTGTGACAGCATTTACATACGTGAGTGTGATACCCAAACTCTCAAGTACTGAGAGGCGTGTTCGCTCAGAACCATTTTCTGGACCAACACGGAAATACCACACTAATATATGTTTTCCCGTAACTTCCATATTCTAGAGTGTACTATTGAAAGGTCTGCAATAAAAGTTATAGAACATGAATACAGATGATGCCATGTCCACATTTTTTGTGATGATTTTAGATATAGCAGGCACGAACTTGGTATACTATGCGTATGAGTAGTGTTCCATCACATGAGACAAAAGCGGGAAATATTTTTTCACAAATGTTTCCGGTTCCACAATGGATGCGCCCATATTCCGCTGCAATTGATATATCGCAATCATCAATTAAATTCCTAACGCTTAAAAACGAGAAAGGGAATGTGTTTCCTGATGTTTTCTTTCAAATTGCTGTTCCCGAAGGAGTCATCCGTGCCGGAGAGATTATAAAAGTTGAAGCCTTGGTCCAGTTACTGAAAGGAATTAGTTCTCGTTTTGGTGGCGGCACCGTGCATGTTGCTTTGCCCGAAGAGTTTGCATATGTGTTTCCGATAACCGTACTTAATGCCAATGATCAAGAGCAGGTACGAACAGCTGTAGAATTTAGTTTGAGTGAGCATGTGCCGTTGCCACTTGGTCAAATTGTGTATGATTGGGTTGAAATTCCAGCAGATGCATCAACTAAATCACGCTACGTGAGTGTGACCGGGTATGATGTTAAAAATAGTGAGCAATATCGTGAAGTACTTGAGCGCGCTGGTTTTACTGTGCTGAGTTTCGAACCAGAAGTGCATGCCGCGGCGCGAGCGTGTGTGCCTAAAGATGTGCAAGAGTATGGCCTGGTGCTCTTAATTGATATTGGTCGCACTCGAACGGGAGTTACAGCATTATGGAATGGAGTGCCTATATCAACCACAACCATTGACCATGGAGGCTCAAGTCTTACTTCTGTATTTCTCGAAATTGCAAAGAATGACCTCGAGAAAGCAGAGATGCTGAAACAAGAGCAAGGACTTGGGATAATGAGCACGCATCCAGAATCAAAAGAAAAACTCGAAGCGTGCTTAGTAGAATGGGCGGGAAAAATTAACACCTACATAGAATATTTAGGTGAAACACATGCGGTTGCCGAGGTGCCACTTCCTAAAATTTCACGCGCAATTTTGTGTGGAGGGGAGGTAGCTGTTCCGGGAATTGTTGATTGGATTGCTGCGCATGTAACGCTACCGGTTACTCCTGCAAACGTTTGGCAGAATATGTTTTCTTACGAAAACTTTATTCCTGAAATTGAACGAGCCGTTTCATTTAGACTTGCAACAACAGTTGGTTTGGCACTCAGAAATCTAGATCAGTAATTATGGTAAACCTGCTCACACCAGATATGCGCGCACGAAGTACCAGTTCTTTCTGGAGCCGTGTTGGACTCCTGTGGACTGGCGCACTCGTTACTGCACTAATTATTGGATTACTTGCCTTACTCCCTGCGTTTGAAACTACCCGTACAGGGAGTTCTACATTGGTCGGTGATGCTAATACAAAAAAAGCACGCGAAAGAGCTGAATTAATGGAGGTTGAGTTAAACAACTCACAAATACTCTCGAGCATTCTTGAAGAGCATGTGCGTGGCTCAGATGTTGTCCCAGTACTTACCATGGTACGTGTATTGCAAAAAAAATATGAACCCGGAGTGACTTTTTCAGAATACAAAACAACTCGCAATGCTCTCGGTCTCGTTGATGTGGAGATTAATGGAGTCTCAAAAGATAGAGATGCACTCATAAATCTTGCAAAAGCCATTGAGCAAGAAAAGGGAGTTACTAACTTGGTGTTGCCGCTTTCAGACCTTGCGGGACGACAAGGTTCGTACCCATTTGCGATTAAATTTACAGTACAACTATGAAACGTATCCCAAAAATTTCCGGAACGCTGACTTTTATTGTGACGCTCCTCATCACATCAGGTGTATATGGATATGCCGTATATTATGTGCTCCACGCTGCCGAAAAGCACGCAATTGATGATAAAAAGAATGCAAATCTTGCCACAAGTAGTGAATTCGCAACACGAATTTTAGGTGTGGCACGGGACACACGCGCAATACGGGAAAAAGTAGCAAGTTTTTTCTATACCGAAGAAAAATTAGTACGCGTCTTTGATATTTTTGATGTTATCGGGCGAGCCACAAAAACAAAAATAGTCATCGACACAATTCAGACCTTACCTAATGGCGATGTGGTGCCCCGTCCTATAATAAACAGTGCGGGTGAGCTAAAAAGGATTTCTGCTGACACACAAGCAACTCGAGGAAAGGTCACGTCAGCAATTGCTCTTGACCTCATGATTGTGGGGGAGGAGGATGCAGTGTTCAAGGCGCTTGAAACCATCGAGGCGTTACCATATGTTTCAAAAATCAATGAGATTCGCGTGGGAAAGAATCAACAGGCAGATGGAATTGTGGCACGAGTAACCTTTTCTCTCACCGTACAGAAAGTAATGAAAAAATAATATGGACTCAATAAAATCAAGCCTCAAAAGTATCATTCAGGTTTTCAAAAGTCCCCGCGCTGCTTCGCTGTGGTTTTTAACATTAATTATCCTTACGATACTCATCTCTATATCGATAGCGGTTGGGTTTTACGCATACTCAATTTCAAAAAATACAGTTGCTGGCATGAAGGCGAATCGCATTGAAGAAGAGAAGGCAGAAACTAAAAAAATATTCAACACAGTAGATGCGGAAGTGTGGGTTGCGGAAATGACGAAATCAAAAAACACATTTGATGATTTTATGGCAACTGCTCCCGCGCCTACTCCGAGCGACATAAAGAAAAAAACGGACGAAGCAGTAAGTACCTTATTGGAGGAATCTTCCGTCACATCAGTTAAAAATGAGCCCGTGAAGACGGCTCCCATCCGGAAGGAGGTTTTTGTAAAACCAGTTCGTTAGGTACTCGTTTTTTCACGCGAACGCGCGTATACTCATGTTATGAAATCGCGCCTTAAATATTTTTTCTATAATTGTTTATGTGTAATATTGCCACACCAATTTTATAGATTAAGCGTGGAAGCGCTTATTTGGAATGAAGGGAAAACAAAATTTCTGCTTCTGCAAGAAGCAAATGGGTGGTGGGATATCCCTGGAGGAGGTCTTGATTGGGGTGAGGCGCCTGAACAGGGGATTGTTCGGGAGGTTGTCGAAGAGACAGGATTTGAAGTGCTCTCTGTCTCTCAGGCGCCGGTGTGTTTTACAACAGCAGAGCACCATCGTTTCAATGGATGGTTTGCAAATGTTGTTTTTGAAGTAAAAGTAAAAAGTACAGAAACTATACAAAAGTCAGATGAATGTGTTGCTATTGGATGGGTCACGCCAGAAGAAGCAGTAGCAATAACTCCTGCGTTCAACAGTGTGCACGCGCTCGGTAGGGCACTTCTCAAATAATTTCTCTGTGCCCCCGGTAGGAATCGAACCTACATTAACGGCTTAGAAGTCCGCAGTTCTATCCATTGAACTACAGGGGCATGTGCCGACGATACTACAACAGAAAGTGATAAATGACTACCAGCATCTTGTTTTTTGTGTCGCATACTGCGTGTAGAGAAATTCATAACATGATAGTATTTCTGCATGAAATTACATCAAAAAGCGTAAGTTGGATTATAGATTATGCATATCTAGCTCGAGGCGGTGCGATAATGGCGATACATAAAAATCCACCCGAACATTATTTGGGATATGTTGTTGATGGTAAGGTGCCCGTCATTCTGATACCGGGTATTTTTGGTAAGTGGGGTTTTATGAAGCATTTAGGAGATGCACTTTCTTATCTTGGGCACCCCGTCCATGTGTTGCCAAAACTTGGGTATAATGTTTCAAATATTCCAGATGCAGCAAATATGCTACATATTGCTGTCGACACCATTTTTTCTCCAAAGGAAGTTCTGTCTAGTGATACTGCGCCTCGAGGAGCAATAATTGTTGCGCATAGCAAAGGAGGGCTCATAGGAAAATATTTTTTAGCGCATCATAATAAAAAAGGTCAAGTGGTAGGTATGATTTCTATTGCAACTCCATTTTCAGGCTCATCACTTGGTAATTTTTTTACCAGTTGACGCAATCGAAGAGTTAGATATTGACAGCCCACTTATCCATGCTCTGAATTCAGAAACTGAAGTGAACTCGAAGATTGTCTCGATTGTTCCTGAGTACGACAACCACGTCTGGGCAAAAAATGGGAGCGCCTTAAAAGGAGCAGAAAATATACATATACCAGTACGGGGTCATCATAAAGTGGTTTTTAGTGACCAGGTAATTGTACAAGTGTGTAAATCTGTTGAGAAAATTACAAAGAAAAACTTTGTCGAGTAATCTCGTACGTGTCATTCGTAGATATATGTACACGCATATATGTTTTAGTGCGCGGTGAGGGACTTGAACCCCCGACCTTTCCGGTGTAAACGGATTGCTCTACCAACTGAGCTAACCGCGCGTACGCGTTATACTACACGAAAAAATAAAATAGGGAAGAGTCTAAATGCACGACACCGCTCACAAAAAGAGCGAAAAACCTTTGTATTTAAGAAAAGGTGTGTAGTATGTGGCTATGGCGCCAGAAATAATCTTTGAAGATAGCGAATTATTGGTACTCAACAAGCCACAGGGCCTTATGGTGCATGGAGATGGGCGTACTGAAGAATACACACTTGCAGAGTGGATACTTGAGCATCGGCCAGCAGTAGCTGGTGTAGGGGAGCAATGGACAACACCACAAGGGGTGCATATACCACGGCCAGGAATTGTGCATCGACTCGATAAAGAAACAAGCGGTATTATGCTTGTGGCAAAGACTCCTGAAATGTATACGTGGTTAAAACAACAATTTTTCGACAGAACGATACATAAAGAATATCGCGCCTTAGTGCACGGACAAGTGCTTGAGGAAAACGGTAAGATAGACAAGCCCATTGGTAAATCTGCGTCAGATTTTAGAAAGTACTCAGCACAGCGAGGTGCGAAGGGGGCAACACGAGATGCCATTACGAGGTACACAGTCCTTAAGCGAATACCCGATGACGAATTTCCAGACAATAAAGGAAAGGGGTATACACTCCTCGCCGTATTTCCTGAAACAGGGAGAACACATCAGATACGCGTGCACCTTAAGTCATTGCACCACCCTGTGGTAGGTGACTCACTGTACGGAGAATCTCAAGGAAACGGGGTTGGATTTACCACGTTGGCATTACAGGCAATACGAGTCACTGTGCCGTATGCGGACGGATCAGAACGTGCTTTCGAGGTGCCTTTGCGCACAGATTTTAAAAATATCGCTTAAATGGTAAGTATCGCCTTTTGCACCGTCACTTGCAGTATGGGTATGCCTGTGTTAGAGTTCCGCGACATAAAGATGCTATGAAAAATACTGTAATCACATCACCAGTCAACATGAAAGAGCGAGCGGAACTTAATGTCCGCGCAGGAGATACTGTTCGTGTATGGCAAAAAATTACTGAAGAAGTAACAGAAGGAAAGACGACAAAGATGAAGTCACGCCTCCAGGCATTTGAAGGTACTGTTATTGCGACAAAACATGGCACAACAGCAGGTGCAACATTTACAGTGCGCAAAACGGGAGCAGGTGGTATTGGTGTTGAAAGAATCTTTCCGCTCTACTCTCCAGCAGTAGATAAAATAGAAATCACCCGACGTTCAAAAGTACGCCGAGCAAAGCTTTACTATATCCGTGACGCAGTGTCACGTGAGATGAAGCGTGCGTTGAGAAAGATGCGCATGGTTGATATTTCAACTAAGGGAGGTGCCGAACTTGAAGCTGAAGCAGCTCTCGCTGCAAAAGTTGCTGCCGCTGCAGAACAGCCAGCAGAAGTCGCCGCGTAATAAAAATATGAAAAGCACCCACTGGGTGCTTTTTTCTTGCACAACTTACTCTTTAGCCGTAGAATGCCGACATTGCGCAGGTGGCGAAATTGGTAGACGCACTACCTTGAGGTGGTAACGCCCGTTAAGGGTATGCTGGTTCGAGTCCAGTCCTGCGCACATTCAGCAATAAACCCAGTACACACTGGGTTTTTGCATGCATGTGCGAGCCGGAGTGATGTTTTGCATTTTGCAAAACCACGAGGCGGGGTCGCGAGTTTTATCTGCGACGGCAGATAAAAACTGGTGACCACATTCAGCAATAAACCCAGTACACACTGGGTTTTTGCATGCATGTGTGAGTGCGGAGATTATTTTGTTGTACTCGACTCACTGCCGTGCAAAGTCGTTTTCTTTTTTTCCTGACTGCCGTATACTGTTCCTATCATTAATGTAATATAAACATATGGCACCAACACCACAACAATCAGCACCAGAGTCACGACCACAAAAGAAACAGACATCATCAACAATGATTCCGCTTATCGCAGCTGGAGTTCTTGTAGTGTTGGTCGCGCTCGGATTTATTCTCGGAGGTTCAGCAGATGTAGCAAAGGACGGCAAGATAGACGATGCGGAGGCAACTCAGATACTTACTGAAATGCAAACACTTATCCAACTTCCACAAGAAAAGCCAGTTATGGCACTCGTGACCAATGCAGATACTTTGATAAAGGAACAAACCTTCTATCAAGGAGTATCAAACGGTGATGTGCTCGTCATCTTCCTACAAGCACGCAAGGCTGTCCTCTACAGTTTGAAGAAGAAAATGCTTATCAATGTCGGCCCTGTAAATCTTGGTGAGACTGCGAAGGAAGTCACTCCTAAAGATCAAACAACTCTTACTCCGGCAAGTACGCCGACTGCAACACCACCTAAGAAATAGCATGCCCTTGTATACGGGGAAGGGTGATACTGGTACGACTAAATTATTTGACTCGCCAAGCGGAGTACGCGTTTCAAAGTCAGATGTCATATTTGAAGCGCTCGGAACATTGGATGAGTGTAATTCTATACTCGGTCTCTGTAAGGCACTTTCGCAAAAGAGTGCGCTCGTCTGCGGAGGGGATTCTGTGGGAGACGTGCTCCATGCCGTACAAGACCATCTCTTTACAATTCAAGCAGAAATAGCGGGAGCACCTAAAACAATTAGTCGTGAAGGCGTAACGGTACTTGAGGCGACCATCGCCAAAGTTGAAGCAGAGTTGCCACCAATAACCACGTTCTTCATCCCGGGCGCATCTGAATTGTCGGCATATTTTGATTTAGCACGGACGGTCTCGCGACGCGCGGAGAGGACCGTAATTGCAGTGCATGAGGCCGGGACGCGCACGGTATCTGCAGAGTCTCGGGCGTATTTGAATAGACTCTCTTCACTCCTGTACGCACTTGCGCGTTTTGTCGTGCATGCACAAGGACTTGCAGAAAAGCCTCCGCAGTACTCAGCATAGATTTACTGGTACTCTTATGCTATAAATCTCCGCATGGTAGCCAGTTTGGTGTGCCAGGAATAATGGTGGCTATAGTTTAGTGGTAAAACTTCGGCTTGTGGAGCCGATATCGAGAGTTCGATTCTCTCTAGCTACCCACGTTAGAAAACAGTAAATCATAATATTTCTGCATACGAAGAAAGCTCACTGAGCTCTTTGAAAGTTTAATGCTGCCCGAGTGTATTCGCGAGCATAAAGAGCGCCATTATAAGCATAGTAAAATTTTCGATGAATGTAACCCAAGAAATTGGTACATTAAAATATCCACCGAGACATGCACATTGAGTAACTGTACCTTTATTGAGGTGATTATATATCCCAAGTGAAGTTATGCTCATCATAATTGCAGTTACAGAATTTAAAGCTAAACTTCCGGGATCAAACATGTACCAACTTCCAAGTAAAACTTCAATAAATGGGTAGATGTAACCCCAAGGTAAATATTTAATCGCGACAATATCGTACAGAGAATACATCTCCGCGAAGTTTTTTAAATTAGTAATTTTTAAAATTCCAAAAATTATAAAAAAATACGCCATGTAATACTGCATGCTTTGCATCATGCCTATATCCTGGGTTGCAATTTGTGTAAGAGCTGAAAGGAAAATTGCGAGCAGAAGGAATGTCAAAATTGGTAAATATTTTTTAAAGTATTTTTGAGCATGGGAAGTATGTTTAAACTTTTCGAAGTCTATACATCCTGGCATGACTTTTTCGTAAGTCTTATCCGCATTTAAAAAAACATGTCCACAACATGTCCCAACTGGACCGTATGCAATAACCGAAATAATGTCATGAAAATAATATACTCCCATTGAATATTCGGTACTGTCCACTGTTCTCCTGTATGTCTCTTTTAGTAAGTGGGGGATGAGTTCAGGTTGTTCCACTGGAGTCTTCCCCTTGAATAATGTCCACTCTGAGAGGTTAAGAGACGTCCCAATTATTTTTTGTGAATCACTCACTGTGAGCATAATATAAATATAACATTTAAAATTAAAAAAATGCCGCAGCGGAATATTTCATCCGCTGCGGACCTTTCATGTTGCTCAGGCACCCTTCGGGAGGGGGATAGCCTTCGTACCGTTCATCACCTCTGGGTCAACAACCACTCCGTTGTGGTTTGCCACAACGCCCTGATGGTCGTTGATTATGTGGAAAATGATCGAGCCTAAATCATGTACGTCCCCATTGACGTGCTTGAGTGTGTCTGCCCATGCAAAGTCTGCATGCGTGACACGGTCTCGACCCTTCAGGTGCGCAATAAGACTGCGGACCCGCCAACAATCAGTGTTGAACCAGCAACTTCCAGTAGTTGCTTCCATGCGTGCAAGTTGGACTCGCAAGTATGGATAAGAGCACCCGCTCGCCTGTACTGACGAACTAGCTGCCCCTAAAAGCAGGATGGCTGCAAGGATTCGATTCCTCATCAGCTATTTCACCTCCTTCCGCTCCCATGAACTAGGAACTCGCTTGCGCTAGTCGAACAGTAAAGCACACTGCCTCCTGAATTCAAGTCCGGTTTGTTATTAGGCATGACTCAGTGAAGGCGTGTTTTTTGATATACTTTCAATATGAAAATTTACGTCACACATGCATCTTCGTATGATTTTAAAAGTGAATTGTACGCACCGCTTAGAAATTCAAAGTTGAATACTGCTCACGAAATTTCACTGCCTCATGAAAAAAGTTCAGACCAATTTTCTTCGCGAAATTTTTTGCTGTCGCAAGACGTAGTGTTAGCCGAAGTATCATACCCCTCTACAGGACAGGGAATAGAGCTGGGGTGGGCAGAAAGTCTTGGTATACCGATTGTGTGCATCTATAAAAAAGGATGTACGTATTCAGTATCACTCACATCAGTCAGTAGTGAATTTTTTGAGTATGAAAATTCTGAAGATTTACTAGTACAACTTGAAAAAAGACTCGGATAGGTAGTCTTAACAGGAAGCATGCACAGTACTATGTAACATAAAATTTTGGCGTCACAGATATGTTTCCATTTCTGCGACGCCGAGGAGTCAGTTGCACGTCGTGCAATTATTCGCGGCGCAGGTGCCAGGAGCTTGGCCCTTGTCCTTGTCGTATTTGGCACACCACGATTTGCAGTGGTCGAGACGTCCTGAGGTAGCTTTGCAGACTACTCTCTGAACGGCCCATGGTGCCGGCGACATGTGCTGCGTTGCGATAGGTGCAAGCGCCACCGGTGTGGCGAATGCGCCGCTCGTCATTGCGGATAGTGCAAGCGCGAAGGGTAGAGCCTTCATAATGTTCTCCTTCCCCATGGAATACCCGGTTGAGTATTCTAGATAAGCATGGGGGGTATGGAGCCGTGAGCTCAATACCTCCGGTGCTTATGTATACACACTGTCACACTCTATACCCCGATGCAATATACAAAAAAAATCCGGAACGCAGGGGAGGCGCGTTCCGGACTCACTACATTCGTCGTGCTGAAACTAGTTCAGCCGTTCTCGGGCCATCGTCGCCCATCGCGCGGCGGGGTTCCACCGCGTTCTGAGCGAAGGGTCTTCTTCGATGAAGAGCCATCCGCCACCCATGTGGGTCGCATACTCCAGCTCGAGATTCTTCCCAGACGTGCCGTCTGGGAATCTGACAAACATAGTCTCCAGATCTTTATTGTCTGCTACTGCCGTTTGGGGCATAAGCGTCACTCCCTAAAGATGCCTTGGCCGAGGCGGATACAGTGGCCACGGTTGGTTTTACACCCAGGTGATGTAAATTTCAAGTGTTAATTGTATTCGTACATTTTAAAATCTCTTGTATACTACGACCATTATGAATTGGATCATCAGCGCATTAGTAGCAGTTATTATTATCGGGAGTGGTTTCTATTTGCTTTCTTCGAAGCCAAGTACTGGCTCAGATGGCACAATGTCGGACGTCGTTACTTCAGAGACGGCAATGGAAAACACAGCACCTAAAGATGTTGCAGGTACGACACCTACAGCACCTGTCAATGCACCAAAAGAGAATGTAGCAGCACCGATTACAAAAACTAAAGAAATTACCGTGAAAGGAGTTATTTTAAAGACAAACAAAGGAGATATCGTTATTGAGCTTGATGGAAAGAACACACCAAATACCGCGATGAATTTTGCTAAGCTCGTAGAAGCAAAGTTTTACGACGGCGTTAAGTTCCACCGCGTAATTAAAGGATTCATGATTCAAGGTGGCGACCCACTGACTAAGGATGATGCGCAAATGAGTCGCTGGGGTACTGGTGGACCAGGCTATCAATTTGCTGATGAAATTAAGCCGAGTAACCGAAATGTTCCAGGAAGTATCTCAATGGCAAACTCTGGACCAAATACAAACGGTAGCCAGTTTTTCATCAACGTAGCAGACAATGCATTTCTTGATGGAAAGCACACAGTATTTGGTATGGTAACAAAAGGACTCGATGTAGTGCAGGCAATTGAGGCAACGCCAGTCGCCCCAGGAGATAGACCAGTAGATGCTGTAGTAATCAACTCTGCAGTACTTCTTACAGAATAATACCGAACAGACAGTATTAGAAAAAATACGGAGGTAGTACCTCCGTATTTTTATGTCTTTACAAAATGACGTGCACCTGTAACTATTGGGTGATTAGTTACACATAATTTTTTGCAACATGTTACCCATTAGTTTTACAGCTGTACTTGCCGCCGCGGTCACTGCATTTATCATTGGTGCTGTGTGGCACACGGTGTTGTTTACAAAGCTGTGGCTACAGCTTGCAGGTTTACCTGAACCAACAGAAGAAGAAAAGAAGGCATACGCACCACATATGTGGAAGCCGTTACTCGCAGGATTTACGACGCACCTCATTATGGCGTTCTGTTTAGCAAACATACTCTTTGTGAATACGGCATATTTTAATAATGCAGGTAGCGCACTTGCGGGTATCTTGGCTGGATTCTGGACCTGGCTCGGGTTCATGGCAACAAACACACTTACACCAGTTATTTGGGAACGACGCTCAATTAAATATTGGGCATTTGGTAATGCATATACGTTAACGATTATGTTAACGATGGGAGTTATTATCTCGCTCATCCAATAGCGTACATCAAATCGCCAAAAAACGGAGACCTAGTCTCCGTTTTTTGTGCCCAATTTTGTAATCTTAATAGTGTTCGCATCAAGAAGCACATTCGTCTCCCCAGAAAATTCTTTGTCAGCGTGAGGCCATATCAGTACAGGCACCCTGGCCTCGCGAGCCATTATGGCGAGGTGCGCAAGTAAACTACCTTCACAGGAAACAATCCCAGCGATGTGCGGAAGTAGTGAGGCAAGCCCAGGGTGTAACGTCTTTGTTAAAAGTATTGGTTTTTGTTTTGTGGTGTATGTATGTGAGAGATAGTCTGCTTCAGTAACAATACACCCTGATGCAGTCCCTCCAGATACAGAAAACTTTTCTTTTTTTTCTATAATCGGGAATGTACTGAGTTGTGATGGCAGTAAGGTGAGTACATTCTTGGTTCTCTCAGCATGCCTACTCGAGAGGAGGGAGGTATCGTATTGTTCTTCAAGCATTTCTGAAAGTGTCGATTCGTAAAAGACAGAACTCCAGGTAAATCCTTTTCGTGCAACGCTTTCTTTGAGTGCATTCCGTAAGCGGTGCACTAAGAGAACAGTAAGCCACCGCGCACCTTCTCTGAGGCGTTCAAAATTTCTAAACTCTTGAAGTTTTTTTTCAAGCACTGTAATAAACTGCGGATCCTGCACTGCCCACCATGCTGCAATGGCACCACCTTCTTCCACATGAGGTACGTGATATGTCTGGAACAAGCTCTCATCTTCAATGTTGAGTGAGTTACCGAACATTTTTTCTTTAGGTGGTAGCAGGCCCAATGTTTGGCTTCCCATACTGTGTAATTTGTAGGAACCAAACTGCACTAATGTCGGTGAGTTTACGGGGAGTATTTTCTCGGTCTCTGTATGATTTGCAAGGCAAAGCAGATTACAGGTAAATATGAGTGGGTACATATCAATTAGAGCATTCAGTGCATCTACTGGGTGTGTCGGCTGAGGAGTCTGTTCTACATGTTGTATGGCGTGAATGATTTTTTGTGTGAGTAGGGCACTAGTACCCACAGTAGAGATTTTTTTTATAGCGTTTGTATTTTTGTATGTACGTATCATTCCTCTCAGGCGCGCAATGTGTGGTGTGCCAGGTTCTCCGGTAAAGTATGAGAGTGAAGGAAAAAATTGTTGCAATTCCACTTCCTTATCAATAAAGAGTTGGTTTTGAATTAACATGAGTGGGAGTCCATTGCCGACAGTGATGCCAAATTTTTTGTACACCGCGCGTGTCGGTCCGTTTTCACCCGTCAAAACAGTGAGTAAATCGAAGAGTAATCGTGAAGGTGTTGGGTATGAAGCGGCAATTTCCGTGCGTTCGAGAAAATACTGAGGTCGACTGCGTAAAAAGTTCTCTGCTTCTATAAGTGCCAGATGTTCTCCCTGTGTGATGGTGGTTATAGGTCGGGTCTGTACTATAAAAAGAGTATGACCATTGTATACCCACTCAATATCCTGAGGGTGTTCGTATAAAAGTTCGATACGGAGAGATGCTGCAAGCAGTTCCGCAACAAAAGATACGGGATATTTTCTTTTCGGTACTGCATTTCTAAAAAGTTTGATTTGCTCGCTAGATTTTCCCATAACGACATCGGGTGTAGTGCCCGTGTGCCATTCAAGGATGCTCTCGGTTCCGCCCAAAGGGTTTCTCGTAAACATCACGCCCGCATGAGTGGGAATGACGTATTCCTGAATGATGAGAGAAAATTCAGAAAGGGACTGTTTTTTTGAAAGAGCATCTGCGACGACTTTATTAACCGCGTCAGCGATCTTTTGTGGAGAAACAGACAGCTCCGTATGAAATTCTCCTGCATGTGCAGATGTTGAGCTATCTTCATGAAGGCCACTTGATCGTACTGCGTACTCGTGCGCAGGTATCATTTTCTGTATTTCTTCTTGCAGTATGAGAAGTTGTGAGTCGGGGGATGGGTGCTCGTAAATTTTTTTTAATTGCAATGTTGAAACGCCGACAAAACGAGGTATTGGGAATTGTTGCTGAGTAAGGAATGCGAGTCGGGTTGTTTTTTTACCAAAAAGGAGACTCTCTGGTTTAATTTTTTCTGCGGGTGTTGTATAGAGAAGTTCAGGCATATTAGTTTAATGGCTGTATATAGGCAGTCCCATGCACGCGGGTTCCATTAGTCAGTGTTCCTTTGACAAGCATGCCATGTAAGTTGCGCGCATACTTTTTTACCAATGTTATATCTGCGGAGAAGCCCGGGTACTCAGGTGCCTCGAGGTGCCACACCGATTCCTTTGAAACTGTCGGTGCACTTGATGTAATTGACCCACTGTAACCCTTGTAAAGCGCACCAGTGCCTCTGTTTTTATGGAGTGTCCATGTGTGTGATGGATATGCAGGAGTTGGATTTTCTACCGAAGATTGGTCTATGAGATAAAAATTTCCATTTTCATCAAAGAGGATAAATTGTTTTGCGGTTCCGGTAACAGTATTGTAGTCGGGAGTAAAAATGTACCGCGCATAATCTGTAGAATGTACAGGAGATAGAAAAATGTACGCTGATGATGATATATCGTCAATGTTCACCTGTGCCTCTCCAACACTGATATATTTTGTGTACTCAGGAGTATTTTTAGTTATAAAATCCCAGTGTAAGTCATTTGAGGTAATAGAAATACTGTGTTCCCCAAGTGTTACTCTGTAATCAATCGTTTCTCGCGCTGAAAGATCAGGAAACGGCGTACGCTCTATTTTTTCAAGAAAGTCATGAGGCTCAATGGCATCTGTGGCTCCCGTGAATTGCGTGTAGTCATTTGTTGCAATATTGTTCTGAATCATTTCCGCAAAATAATATTTTGAAAATGTACCGTCGGCATTTTCGCGACTATTTAAATCAAGCTCGAGTACATATGGATTTTCAATATCCTTACTAATCACCACAGCGCGCAACGCGATGTATCCACGGTGGTTGCTCGCTGATTGCTCTGGGGAAGGTATGTATTCGGTCCTTGGTGTTACTGAAATTGCACCGTACATAAGCGCGCCAATACAAAGTGTACTGCCAACAAGCATCAGTCCACTGCGTGTGCGGAAAAATGCAACACCATGCATGAGGTATGCACTTCCGGCGCTCACCATACTCATAATCGCAACACCAAGAAGTGCAAAAATTTGGGTCGCTTGTGAGCCAATTGAGAAAAGTACATCAGGTGGAAGTACTGCGTCTGCACGAGATGGAATTGTAAGTATAGCTATTGCAACTACACAGAATGTCTCTAGAAAATACTTCACAGAATAAGTGTATCATTGCGATGGGCTGCAGGGGACTATCCCTGTGAGTTTAGTTACTGCGCTATTGATTTTGACGTATACTAAATGTGCTATGCATCAAACATATTTCTTACAGAGCGTGCGCACGGCAGGAGTTATAAGTGCTGTGTGGTATTTTTTTTATGCGACATTGCATCCATATGATTTTCACCTGATTGATACAGTAAACCTTATTATGCACGAAGCAGGGCATGTCATCTTCATGCTCTTTGGACAGTTTCTCTATGTTGCCGGTGGCTCGCTGTTCCAGCTTATTGTCCCGGGATTTTGCGTCGTGTATTTTGCACTTCGTGCAGAGTATCTTTCTTCGTCGGTTATGATTCTTTGGCTGGGAGAGAGTCTCAATAATGTTTCGGTATATGCTGGAGATGCGCTCGCGCGACAATTACCATTGCTCGGAGATGATCCTGAATCGCACGACTGGTTTTATCTTCTTGATGTGACCGGAACACTTACATATACACACACAATATCAGGCATACTACATGGAGTCGCATTGAGTCTACTTGTGCTCGGCACAGGTCTTGCATGTTGGGTGTTGTATCTTCAGATCACTCGTGAAAGAGTATAACTAGTGAGTAGTGCCGCCCGAGACAGTCGTTATAAAGTCTGACAGTGAGTCACTGGAAAGAGTTCCCCCGGTGCTATGCAGTGTCCCTTCGCTGTGCCATGCAGTATTTTTTGTGGTGCGTGCGAGTGTATATCCGGCACGCGCAACTTCATGCATGATGCGCTCATCGTACATACCAAAAGGGTATGCAAATACAGTGACAGGAGTTCCGGTGTGACTTTCTATGACACGCTTACTCATGGTCAGTTCGCGGTAGATGTTTTGCTCTCCAAATGTTTTTGTGAGGATGGGATGCGTGTACGAATGTCCCTCAATATGCATGCCCCCGCGGTGCATGACGAGCACATCGTCCCAGGACATGAAGCTTGACCGAGAACCAATGGCTCCACTAAAAATAAAAAATGTACCAGTCATCGAATATTTTTTTAAGAGGGGATATGCGTATACAAATTGATTTTTCCAGCCGTCGTCAAATGAGAGTATCACTGCGCGCCGGGGGAGCGGAGTCCCATTCGCAAGGAACGAATGTAATTCTGTAAAACTAATTGTTGTATAATTATTATCTTTCAAGTAGCGAAGCTCTTCCTCAAAGAGTTCTGGTGTAACATCGTATGTGTCTTGCTCAAGCGATTCATTGGGTATATATGGCCGGACGCTGTGGTAAATGATAATGGGCACGCGTATTGTTCTGCCCCGCAATGGCTGTATTGATTTAAGAGAGTCTGATTCCTCTGATATTACAAACACCTGGCCTTTAACCGCAGGTTCCGTTTCTGTGTAAAGATATCGTTCTTCGCTGTATCTGTCGTAGAGTGTGTTTGTTGAGTTGAGATACTGCACTGCCCATGCGCATACAATAATACATAGAAGACTTATTACCGTAGTGAAAGGGCGTTTTGTCACATAACTCTGTAGCATTGCACTCCTATACCATGTCCTTGCATTAATACCAAAAAACACGCAGATAGTTTTGAGTACTGTCAATTGAGTGGTATACAATAGGGCTTATGTCAAAAAATAGACTCGAAACTCTTGCTGACGGCATATTTGCCATTGCGATGACACTGCTCGTATTCAATATACACAAGCCTATCTTACCAGGCGCTATTACCGATGCAGCATTACTTGAGAAAATAATTTCTTTACGACCGGAAATAATTGCATACTTTATCTCGTTTGCAGTCATCGGCATGTTTTGGCTTTCTCACCATGCATTTTTTAATTTAGTACTAAAAAATGTGAATCGACGCTTAGTGCTATTTAATCTAGCGTATCTGTCATTAATCGCCCTTATACCATTCTCAGCCCAAGTGCTTGGTGCGTACCCCGATTTGGTGACTGCAAATGTGTTATATGGATTAAACTTGGTAACCGCGGGACTTGTTGCGTGGGGCATGTTCTCCTATGCGCTCGCATCTGGAGAGATAGATACATCCCATGTCGATAAGCGACTACAGTGGCAAGCAACTATTCGTGTTGCGGTGACCCCAGTGTTTGGGTTATTGGGTATATGCATAAGCTTCATAAGTCCTACGTGGGCGCGTCTTATGTTTGCTGTACCACTTATCTTTAACATGGTTCCTGGAACACTTACTTTTATTGAAGATAGATTTTCTCTTAATTTTGACCATGTTGAACTTGTTGAAGAGGAGGTGGCATAACATATGAAAATACATCGTTTTTTTATTGGTGACGAAATTACAGGAGATACCTATCTCATTCAAGATGAGTCACTCCTGCACCAAATCACCCGAGTTCTTCGGTTGCGAAAAGGCGATACGATTATTTTGTGTGGAGAAAATGCAACGGACTATGTTTCAGAGATAACATCTCTTGATAAGCGACATATTGAGGTCCGTATTTTAAAAACTGAACCCGTGTGGGTGCCGTCAGTATCAGTAACGCTCTATTGTGCGCAGATTCGTAAAGAACTTTTTGAGCTCGTAGTACAGAAAGCAACAGAGTTAGGTGTCTCGAAAATTGTGCCACTTACTACTGAGAGAACCGAACGTGGCATTATTTCAAATACACGTGCACACAAAATCATGCAAGAGGCATCTGAGTTGTGTGGGCGAGGTGATATTCCCGAACTTGGAGAAGCAATGTCTTTAGGGGAAGTAATCTCAGGACATACTGCCGCAATAAATCTTATTATGTTTGATGCCGACGGGACACCAGTTCCTGCACATATTTCTCCGGAGCGTGCGATAGGTATTTTAATTGGACCAGAAGGGGGCTGGACACCGGCCGAAAAAAGACTACTACAAGAACACAACTGCAGTATATATAGTCTCGGACCGACGACACTTCGTGCAGAAACTGCGGCAATTGTGGCAACAAGCGCAGTCCTGCGTGCCATTGCGTAATCTGCACGGTATACTGTCGGCCATGCTTAAACATATTTCGCCAAACGGCTTCTTTTTTTATCCGACCATCATCTCGGTAGCACTTATTTTAGGAGTGTGGTACGTAAGTGGTGTAGGCGCATTTCTTACCGCGCTTATGCTCGTACTTCTTGAGGTAACACTCTCGTTTGATAACGCCGTGGTGAATGCAAAAATTCTAAAGCACATGTCTCCAATATGGCAAAAGCGCTTTTTGACGTGGGGTATAGCAATTGCTGTTGTTGGAACGCGTATTGTGCTCCCGATACTTATTGTGAGTGCAGTATCACTACTCTCTCCATTGGTTGTTGCGTACATGGCGGTAACAAACCCTTCTGAATACTCACACTTACTTGAAGGTGCACACCATGCCATTGCGGCATTCGGAGCAGCGTTTCTCTTCATGGTTTCGCTTAAGTATTTCTTTGACGACACAAAATCAGTCCACTGGATTAAAAGTATTGAAAAAAAATTATCAAAGTGGGGGAATATTGAAGCCCTTGAAATCGCATTCGTTCTGTTAATGCTTGTCGGCGTGTCTTCTTTCGTTCCCGGGGAACAGGCTACAATATTAACTGCAGGTATTATCGGTATTGTACTGTTTGTCTTCATGGAAGGAATGACTCACGGCATGAGCTCGAACACCGCAAAGCACGTCGGTGGAGGATTCGCTACATTTATGTACTTAAATGCGCTCGACTCAGCATTCTCTCTTGATGGAGTGGTTGGTGCGTTTGCTATCACATCTGACCTTATGACCATTGCAGTGGGTCTTGGTATCGGTGCCTATTTTGTGCGAGCGATGACTGTCTATCTTGTGAGAGAAGGAACGCTTACTGCACTACCATATTTAGAACATGGTGCGCACTGGGCAATTTTCGGTCTCGCGGGTTCGATGGCATTATCGTTGGTTACACACGTGCCGGAGGCAGTGACGGCAGGTATTGGTATTTTGTTTATTGCCGCATCGTACAAGTCATCTCTCGATGAGCGAGCACGTGCGTAATATCGGTTTCATTGCAGATATTATTTTACACACATGGTTGCTACTATGTTTTCAAAAAATGGAGTCTTAACCCCTCTTTCCGAGGCTCATGTTTCTCTGCACTCAATAGAATATACGTATGGCTTTGGGGTGTATGAAACTATTCGCGTAAGACACAAAAGCCCGCTTTTTGTTAACGACCACTTGGAGCGCTTGGGTACGTCAGCGGAAATACTTGGACTTGAACATACGTTTTCTCAAGCGCAGATATTAAAAAGTATTACAGATTTAATTTCTGCTATAGAGGATGATACGTATAATCTTAAAATTTTACTTATAGGTGGAGCGACTGCAGAGGGAGCAACGATGTATATTCTTGCGAGCAATCCGCACTATCCTGATAAAAAATTATATGCGACAGGTGTTTCAGTCATCACAAAAAATTTTGAAAGAGTTTTTCCGCATGCAAAAAGTCTTAACATGCTCCAGAGCTATCTTGCGTACCGGGACGCAAAAAAAGTGGGCGCGTATGATGCACTCCTCGTAAATACTCTGGGTTGTGTTACTGAAGGCACGAGAACTAATTTCTTCGCACTGAAGGGTAATACTATTATTTCTCCGCCTTCAGATGAAATTCTTCTCGGTGTTACGAGAAAGCATGTACTCGAAGTTGCCCAGAGTCTTGGATTTCTCTACGAAGAGCGTGCGCTGCAACTCTCAGAATTGGTAACGTTTGACAGTATATTTTTGACAAGCACTTCAACAAAAATAATGCCAATTACGCGTGTGGATGAGGTAGTATATCCAGAAATAGGGGATGCCGTGCGCACACTCATGCGGGCCTACGATGCATTCCATGATCGAGGCACTTTGGGGTGATTTGACTTTAAGGTACCCTACGGTACTATTCCTACGTCCAAGAAGCATGTGCGTACTCCTGTTAAGTTAGGGTCGCTGTCGAATGTTCTTCTGGCATTTTAGAAGAAAGAAATTTGATCTATGGCGACAAAATTGTTCATAGGCAACCTGTCATACAAGACAACTGACGACAGCCTCCGCGCGCACTTTGCGCAATGTGGTAACGTCACGTCTGCTTCAGTAGTAAAGGAACGCGAAACTGGCCGCTCACGTGGTTTTGGTTTCGTAGAATTTGCAACTGCAGAGGAAACACAGGCTGCTATCGAAAAGTTGAACGGCGTTGAGCTCGATGGCCGCCCACTTAACGTGGGAGAGGCACGCGAGCGCGAGGCACGTCCAGCTTCTCGAGCTCCTCGAACAGAGGACAGACGCTGGTAGTACTACCAGAAAAAGTTAGCGCACAAGCACCCAGCAATGGGTGCTTTTGTGTACAGAGAAGTGTGCATTACCTTCATGAAAAATAAAAAAATATGGCACAATGCCTTGTACGTGTATGTCACCTCACCGCAAGAAAATAACTATCAAACACCGTATACAGTGGTACGGGGCAGTGCTCATTATTTGGGCAGTAAGTATGCTTTGGTTCGGGAGGCACGCACTTGCAGAAATCGCATGGTATGAACACGCCATTGGGTTACCACTCAGTATTGTAGGTACTGAGAGCGTGCACACTAATATGCAGCTTGGGAACTACTTTTTTTCCCACGACCATTACGACTTAAACAGAGCGCAAAAACACTATAAAAAAGTTATCGAAGCAGATCCGTTCTTTAAAGGTGCGCATTATCAGCTCGGGAGAACCTATTTTGTTACAGGGAATCTGACCCAGGCAATGCGGAATGTAGATATTGAGATGATTATTAATCCGCAACTCGGGAAGACTCATTATATGCGTGGACTGATTGCAGGTTTTCAAAAAAAATTAAACCTTGCGGGCACTGAATTTTTTAAGTTTATTAAAACAGATTCAGCGAATTGGGCAGGCTATAATGACTTGGCGTGGATACTCTTTCAGCAAGGTCGTTTTAGTGATGCGCAACAAGTGGTAGAAATAGGACTTGGATATACACCCAATAATGCGTGGCTCCTTAACTCCTATGGCACAGTCTTACTCGCACAAAAAAAGGGCGCAGAAGCAAAGCCAATTCTTGAAAAATCAAAAACATTTTTTGGGCGTATGCAGCCGTCCGATTGGGGGGAGGCGTATCCGGGTAATTCACCCGATGTGCTCTCTGAGGGCCTTGACGCGAGCATACAGGCTACGGAGCGAAATATTATGCGTGCAAACACCCACGAGATAAAGAATGCCGACCAACAGCTAGAACATACAATCAAAGATTTCACCGCTCCTACACAGGGCTCACTTATTCCTTGTGCTGGAGATGAATGCGTTGACCAGAAAATATGCGTATTTACGTCAAAACCAGATGTCGTTTTTGCTGGCACGAGAGCCGTCGTTTCATGGGATCTGCAAAATTTTAAGCTTCCGCTTACGTGTACCCTAGAAGGTCGTGACGCTCACGGAGCACTCATCGATTCACGTATCGTCATTACTCCGAAAACCATATTTCCCGTAAGTAATACACAAACTGTGCCGGTGACCCAACAGCTACACTACATACTTAGCTGTGCCTCTACCGAGTCTGGCCTGCGTCAGGATGTTTGCACTTCTCCGACACGAACTGTGAGCAGTGTCCCACCGCCGCTGTTTGAAAAATAGCAGGCGTAAGCTTTTCCGAGTCTGCACGTCATATATTATGCGTGGGAGCACATAATATTATTTATTGGTATACTTTATGCATATGGAACAAATATTTGGAAATACATTAGTACAGAAGATGGTAGTTATTATTCTTGCAACAGGAGCATTGCTTTTATTCGCACGTACCGTTACCGAAATGAAGGAGTGGCGTTTTATTGGGTCTGGAACTACAGCAACAAATACTATCGCAGTTACAGGAAAGGGAGAAGTTTTTGCAGTGCCTGATATCGCACAATTTACTCTTTCAGTCACGAAAGAAAATAAGGATGTAAAGTCAGCGCAGAAGGAAGCAACTGAAAAAATGAATGCAATAATCGCATATCTTAAATCTGTAAATATTGCTGAAAAAGACATAAAGGTAACCAACTATTCTGCAAATCCTAAATATGAATGGATACAACAGCCGTGTCGTGCGGGCGAGTACTGTACGGGAGGTCAGAATAAACTTGTAGGCTTCACTGTTTCTCAAACAATTCAAGTTAAGGTCCGTAAAGATACAGATAAAGCGAGTGACATTCTTGGTGAGGCGGGGAATAGAGGGGCTACGGAAATTGGTAATCTTGAATTTATTAACGATGATGAGGATGCGCTTAAGGCAGATGCACGAAAACAAGCTATTGCTGACGCAAAGGAAAAGGCAGAAAGTCTTGCTCGTGAGCTTGGTGTCTCAATTGTGCGCATCGTTGGGTTTAATGAAGATGGCGGATATCAGCAACCAGTCATGTATAAAGCAGCACGAATGGAGATGATGGCTGATAGTGCTGGAGCACCGTCACCAGAACTTCCTGTGGGCGAAAATAAAATACAGTCAAATGTAACGGTGACATACGAGATTAAGTAAATTACCGTATAACACACATATAAAAACACTGGGAGACCGGTGTTTTTACATGCCTTGACTTTCATGTTTTAGGGCGTACGATAGTGCTATCAGGGCCCGAAAGGGCTTTTAAAAATGGCTTTTATAGAATAAATAATTATCATGAACGGACTCATACAATATTTTAAGGAGACACGTGCGGAGCTAGATCATGTTACATGGCCAACACAGCGCCAAACAGTTATCTACACAACGCTTGTCATTGCGCTCTCGCTCATTATCGGTGTGTATTTGTCAGTTCTTGATTACGGTCTCACTTTTGGTCTTGATCGTTTTATCATTTCACAATAATTTCTATGGCACTCCAATCAAACAATGAACGGCATTGGTATGTACTCCATACCTACTCAGGATACGAAGAGGCGGTAGGGCGTAATTTACGCCAGCGCATCGAAACTATGGCGATGAAGGACAAAATTTTTAACGTTGTAGTACCAACAGAAAAGAAGATAAAGGTGAAGGGAACAAAGCGTGTCGAAGAACAAGAAAAAATCTACCCAGGATACGTACTTGTCGATATGATTGTCGACGATAACTCATGGTATGTCGTACGTAACACTCCTCGTGTAACTGGATTCGTTGGCTCAGGAACTCAGCCAGTACCACTTTCTGACGCTGAGGCACAAGACCTCTTCAAGCGCATGCAGGCAGATACACC
>JBAQUX010000019.1:0-1656 GCA_049297775.1 Minisyncoccia bacterium | reverse complement strand
CTCGGTGAACCTCCGCGCCTACGGCCAGCGTGACCCCTTGGTAGAATACAAAAAAGAAGGCCTTCGCCTTTTCCGTGAAATGAAAGAGTCGGTGCAAAATGAAATTCTCCGACTCATGCCTGCTATTGGTGCCGGGGCTTTTGTAAAAGAAGAAGAGAAGGCACGTGAGATAGTAAAGCATGCCATCGAAATCGGTGGCGGGGAGGAGACGGCAACGCCCGAACCTGTCCACTCTGACAAAACAGGACGCAACGACCTCTGTCCTTGTGGCTCTGGCAAGAAATATAAGAAATGCCACGGAGCGTAAACTACGATGGAACATTTTCCAACAATTGAGAATAAGCCAGAGCATTCTTTTGAATCGCAGTTTGCTCGCAAAGAAGAATTTAATATTAATGGTGCAATTGTTGAGTCTGTCGATATTAAACCAGAAAATCCAAAAAGTGAGATTCCTGTTCTAGTAGCACCAGGTTGGGCTGCAACAATGGATTCATTTAAGCCCGGGATAAAAGTGTTAATGGAAAATGAACGGAGGGTAATTTCTCTCAATCACCCTCGCAAAGGCGGAATTATCCCTGATTCACTTGATGAGGAAATAGAAAAGAATTCTTCTGAAGAATTAAGAAAAGCGCATACCATCCTCGGGCTTTTAGAACAGAAGAGTATAGAAAAAATCGATGTAATTGCGCATTCTGAGGGGGCTATTAATGTATCAATCGCAGCGATGCTCCATCCAGAGAAGTTTAGAAATATTGTATTGTATGCACCAGCAGGCCTCATTGGGAATGATACACTTTTTCGTTTAATAAAAGGAGCAATGGGTACAACTCCACGGACGGAAACGATGTCAATAATTCCTGAAACGGATATTGAAAAAGAGTATCTTGAAGTAACAAAAAATATTGGATCTGATTACCAAATGGCAAACCCACTTCGTGCCGGAAAAGAAGTTCTCGCGATTTCGCAAGCGCAGATAGAGGACATGCTACGGTATCTTCGCGGGAGAGGAATCAAAATAGTCGTTATTGCGGCTGTCGAAGATACGATGTTTCCCATGGAGAAATATCAAAAAAATGTCGATTCGAGTTTTGTTGATGGATTTTTGTCGGTTAGGGGAGGGCATATGCAAATTCAAGTGCATCCCGAGCTTTATATGGGGGCCGCAGAAAGTATGCTTACAGCGCTTGAAAAGAAAGGGTAGAAGTTGCGTGGAACTACGTGAAGGACTTGCTTGTTTAAGTTTCTAAATTAAAGAGCAGAAAGGGGAAATTAAATGCGCTGGTATACTCTTATCCCATTTTTTCTAGTATTACTTTTCGTTGTTTATTTGATTATTTCTGGAACTCGTCCTTTTTAAGGAGAAAGGCGACAAGGATTGGATATTCACCCCATCGTATTATGTACGGTGGGGTGTTTTGTTAATATTTGTTACAATATATAAATCATGTCACCTGAATCAATTCATACACTCTTACTCCAGTATGGTTATTGGATTCTTGTTCCGCTGACATTTATTGAGGGCCCTATTATCGGCTTTATTGCCGGTGCACTTTCAAAATTAGGGTATTTTAATCCTTACATCGCTTTTTCTGTCTTCATTTTCCGTGATATTATCATGGACGCAATTTATTATTTTCTCGGGAAGCGTTTTCATGG
>JBAQUX010000018.1:0-1866 GCA_049297775.1 Minisyncoccia bacterium | reverse complement strand
ACTCTAAGCAGCACTGGACGCCCTACACGTGGCACGTCATTACGGGCTTTTGGGCTGCTTGGCTACTTTGGGGACCGAAATGACTGATGACGATTTAGAACACCTGAAATGGGTATACGAGCGGCTTCGTATCGTCCACCACGAGACCATGAATGTGGATTACATGCTCCGGTTCAGGCAAATACTGAACCACTTATCCACGGAGATGTCCTGCCCTGTAAGAGAACTGCGCGAGGGCGAGGTGATGATGGAATACCTTGAGTTTGATCGGCACGCTGACCGAAGCTGGACGGATGCAGAATACCTGTTGAAATTTGGGGTGACTGTTTCCGCCGCGACTATTGCGACTTCTCTCAAAGACTCTCAGGCACGGGACGTGGTGAGCCGCTCGTTATCCGGTCTCCGTGGGCGGTTGGGAAAATGACCCATATCGAAATGCGTAATGCCAAGCGCCAACTCGAAGCCGCGCTACTTCGGGCGTACCAAGCCGAGGTATCCAAGTTCCAGGAACAGACCGGGCTCAGCGTGACCTCAATCGAGATCGATATCACCACAACGGCGACTCACGGGGTAGGTGAGGAGTCTCACGTTACGGGCATTCGCGTGATGGTGTCCTTGTGACCGTAGCCAACATCGACTTCGAGACGTACTCTGAGGCGGGCTTCGTCTGGGATGCCGCCCGCAATAAGTGGGCTGCCTTACCCGGTGCATCCCAAGGCAAGAAGGGACTGCCTGTTGTCGGCGCTTCGGTCTACGTCGAGCACCCGACTTTCGAGGTGCTGACGCTTTCCTACGACCTCGGCGCGGGCATCAAGCGTTGGCAGCCCGGTTCACCGCCGCCGGTTGACTTGCTCTCCCACGTTGCCTCGGGCGGGTTGGTCTCCGGCTGGAACTCGGCGGGCTTTGAGATGAAGGTGTGGAAGCACTGCGTTGATCGCTACTTCTGGCCACCGCTGCCACTGTCACAGGTACGGGATACGATGGCTGCTGCGCGCGCCTTCTGTCTGCCTGGCGCGCTAGGCAAGGCGTCTGAAGTGATGGCGCTCAAGCAGCAGAAGAACGCCGACGGCAAGCGCCTGCTCGACAAATTCAGCATCCCGCGCAACCCCACCAAAGCCAACGCCGCGTTGCGCATCAAGCCCGAGGACGACCCGGTTGACGCCGAACGCCTCTACTCGTACTGCGACGAAGATGTGCTCACCGAACAGGAAGCCGCTGGCCTCATTCCCCCGCTATCCCCGAAAGAATTGGAAGCGTGGCAGGAAGACCGCCTCATCAATGACCGTGGCGTCCAGATCGACCTCGAAGGCGTGCGCAACTGCATCGCCATCATCGACCAGGCGCACGCACGTTACAACCGCGAGTTGGCTACGCTGACCGGTGGCACCGTTGAGCGCGCCAGTGAGCTCGCCAAGCTGCAAGGTTGGCTGGGGGCGCAAGGTGTCGTGATGGGGGCGATGGATGAGGACGCGCTCGACGCCGCCCTCGCAACCGAGTTGCCCCCCGCCGCCCGTCGCGCGCTGGAAATCCGGCAAGCGGTCGGCAGCGCCTCGGTGAAGAAGGTTTACACGATGAACAACATGGTCTCGCGGGACGGTCGGTTGCGCGACTTATTCATCTACCACGGCGCGAGGACCGGGCGGTGCATAGCCGAAGGCCAGATGGTGGCGGTTCAAGACGGGACGGGACGAGTATTTGAGACACCGATTGAGCGCGTTCAGCTATCCCACAGGCTATGGGACGGCGCTGAGTGGGTATCCCATCGGGGAGTTGTTCCGCAGGGAGTTCAAGGGGTCATCACTCACGACGGCGTTACCGCAACCCCCGATCACTTAGTTTTCACATCAACCAACGAATATGCTAAAC